>NZ_JBJIAJ010000013.1:0-190739 GCF_045310925.1 Mycobacterium sp. SMC-15
GCGACCGTCAGCACCCCAACGGCACCATCGAATGGACCAGCCCCACCGGCCACACCTACACCACGCAGCCCGGCAGCCGCCTGTTGTTTCCCGCCCTGTGTGTGCCGACCACCGCGCCACCTGCCAGGGCTCCCTCGTCATCGGCAGATCGCTCCGTCATGATGCCCACGCGCAAGAGCACCCGCAGCCAAGACCGGGTCCGGTGCATCGAGGCCGAACGCGCCTACAACCTTGCCCAGCGCGACAGGCCTCCGCCTTAGCGCAGCCCCGCGGTTCTACACACCCAGCGGGGACTCGACCCGGATCGTCTCGTCACGGATCAGCCCGCGCAGCAGCGCCGTGCTGAACTCCGCGGCGATCTCCTTGGCGCTGCGCCGGCCGCTGGGCCGCAACCAGCGGTAGGCCCCCAACGTCATACCGATATAGCCCAGCGCCAGCACGTGGGAGTCGCACGGGTAAAACTCGCCGCTGGCGATACCGCGGTCGATCAGGCCATGCACGTGCTCGTAGACCTGGGCCTCCTTCTCCCGGATCTCGGCGACCTGTTCCTCGGTGAACCACTCGGTGATGTAGGGCTGCTCCTGGAAGTAGACCGCCGCGCCCTCGGGATTGACCGCGATCTGGTCAAGCAGGCGCACGGTGTACTGGTACAGCGCCTCACGTGCGGTCCAGGACGGGTCGTCGTGGACGGCCGCCAGCGTCCGTTCCGCGGCCTGCTGGTAAATGTCATAGAGGATCAACGACTTGCTGGCGTAGTAGTGGTAGACCGTCGCCTTGTTCAGCCCCACCACGTCAGCGACGTCGTCCATCCGGGTGCCGTGGTAGCCGCGGGCCGCGAACAACTTGGTAGCGACCGCGAGCAGCTCCTCGCGACGAGATGGGGTCTGGGACGATCCCCCCGGCGTAGCCTTGCCGTTTGCCATGTCCACTCACTCTTCGGCCAGGCCGGTGTCATCGGCGTGTCAATCAACTGGTTGGAAGGATTCTAGGCAGTCCGCTGTTGCGGCGTTGACGGGCCGACTAAACTGGTGGAAATCCAAACTAAGGGGTTGACGACATGGGTCCTGGTTACGGTTACGATCCGAATCCGGATTACGAGCTGAGCGACGAGGCCGAGTTCTTCTTCAAGTACCTGACTTGGGGCCTTCGTGGCGTCGAAAGCGGTGGCGGCTACCCCCCGCAGAACTACCCGCCGGTCTAAACGGCCGCAACGAACCGCAAAGACGGCCCCTGATCCGCCCGGATCGGGGGCCGTTTCACGTCTGATCGGCCAAGCCGCCGGCATGTTGTCCTATCGTGGCCGGGTGACCTCCCAGCCGAATCTGCCCGGGGCGTGGAATTTTCGCGACGTCTCCGAGACCACCGGCGCGCTGCGCCCCGGCCGGTTGTTCCGGTCCAGCGAACTGAGTCGCCTCGAGGACCGGGGCCGCGAAGAACTGCTGCGACTCGGGGTGGCCGACGTGGCCGACCTGCGATCACCGCGCGAAGTCACGCGCCGGGGGCCGGGGCTGGTGCCCGCCGGTGTGGGCATCCACCTGCTGCCCTTTCCGGATCTGGCCGGCGACCAATCACCGGACAGCTCGGCTCCGCACGAGGACGCGTTCCGCAACATGATGGCCGAGAAGCCCGATGAGGATTCCGCCGCCGACGTCGCCGCCCGCTACATGCTCGAGGAGTACGAACGCTTCCCCACCCTCGCCGGGTCCCGCCGGGCGGTGCAGCGGGTGGTGTCACTGCTGGCCGAAGGTCGGCCGGTGCTGGCGCACTGCTTCGCCGGTAAAGACCGCACCGGATTCGTGGTCGCGGTGGTACTGCGAGCGGCCGGGGTCGACCGCGACGCCGTCATCGAGGACTACCTGCGCAGCAACTCCGCGGTGCCGGTGCTGCGAGACCGGATCATGGAGATGATCCGCTCCCGGCCCGAGGCTGAGATCACCCCTGAGGTACTGACCTTCACCGAAGCGCGGCTCTCCGACGAGGTGCTCGGTGTGCGCGCTGACTATCTGGATGCCGCCGAACGCTCGATCGAGGAGAACTTCGGCTCGCTCGACGGGTTCCTGCGGGCCGCTGGGGTCACCGACAGTGACCGCGACGGGCTGCGCGGCGCGCTGCTCGGTTAAAAGCAGCGCGCCACGTCCCGAACCTGACCAGCTGCTACAGCGAGAAGCTGGCCGACTTGGCCGCCGAAAGGTCGGCGATCGTCGACCACTGCGCCGCGATCTCGTCGACCGACGGCGGGTTCTCGAAGGTGGCGCCGGCGTTCTCGAACAGCGCGGTCCGCTGCACCTTGCCGCCGCCGGCGATGAACACCGAACCGGTCTCGGCGACCTCTTCGGTGCACAGGTAGGCCACTACCGGTGCGACGTACTCGGGCTTGAGCTTGGCCAGCACCTCCGGCGGCAGGATGTCCTCGGTCATCCGGGTCGCCGCGATGGGGGCGATCGCGTTGGCCTTGATGTTGTACTTGGCGCCCTCGATGGCCAGCGTGTTGATCATGCCGACCAGGCCGAGCTTGGCGGCGCCGTAGTTGGCCTGCCCGAAGTTGCCGAACAGTCCGCTGGTGGAGGTGGCAACGACCACGCGGCCGTAGCTCTGCTCGCGGAAGTGCGGCCACGCCGCGCGCACCACGTTGTATCCGCCGTAGAGGTGCACCTGCAGCACGGCGTCCCAGTTCTCCGACGTCATCTTGTGGAAGGTGCCGTCGCGCAGGATGCCGGCGTTGCTGACGACGCCGTCGATCTTCCCGAACTCGTCGACCGCAGTCTTGATGATGTTGGCCGCGCCCTCGGCGTCGGCGACGCTGTCGTAGTTGGCGACGGCCCGGCCGCCGGCCTCTTTGATCTCAGTGACTACCTGGTCGGCCATGTTGTGCCCGGCACCAGTGCCGTCGCGGGCACCACCGAGATCGTTGACCACCACACAGGCCCCTTCGCGGGCCAAGGTCAGGGCGTACTCGCGGCCCAACCCACCACCGGCTCCGGTGACGACGACAACACGATCCTGCACTCCGGACATCAGTTTCCTTCCTCGATTCGATCGCCACGCTAGAACAGACCTAGATAAGGCCTAGCGCCAACTTCCAGGCCTTCTCTGTATACGGGGGATGAATCGAGACCGCCATGTCGGGTCGGGTCTGCCGAGTCAGCCACGCACCGCGGTGACGAACTCGGAGAACGCGTCCGCGTCGTCGGTCACCGACACGTCCACCCAGCGATTCAGCCGGCGCATCTCGGCGGTGGAGGGCTGCGACGCGGCCTGCCAGCCATGCTCGTCGAGCCATCCCCGAACCGACGCGCGGTTCTCGTCCTGGTAGATCAGATCCTGAATGTCGAGGCTCTGCGTCAGGCCCATCGTCTCCGCGATCTTCTTGAACCGCTCCGCCATCTGCTGGCGCCGCTCATCCGAGCGGTGGTTGCCCGCGGTCTCCGCCGCGATCCGGCTCCCCGGCGCGCTGAGCGCGGTGATCTGGTCGAACAGCCGGTCCTGACCCTCGGCGGGCAGATACATCAACAGTCCCTCGGCCAGCCACGCGGTCGGGGCCGCCGGATCGAAGCCGGCGGCGGTCAACGCGGCCGGCCAGTCCTGCCGCAGGTCGATGGCCACGGTGCGGCGCTCGGCCGCCGGCGTCACGTCGTTGGCCGCCATGGTCTGCTCCTTATAGGCCAAGACCTTCGGCTGGTCGATCTCGTACACCGTGGTCCCGGCCGGCCAGTCCAGCCGGTAGGCCCGCGAGTCCAGCCCGGACGCCAGGATCACCACCTGGCGGATGCCGGCGGCGACCGCATCGGCGAAGAAGGCGTCGAAGAAATGCGTCCGGACCGCCTGGTAGTTGCGCATGTGGTGATACACCGCGGCGACCTCGGCGTCGATGGCCTCCACCTTGTCGACCAACGTGTCGTCGAGCAGCAACTCCCAGATCCCGGTGCCCGCCCCGGCGACCAGGAGTTTGGCGTACGGGTCGTTGATCAGCGGATCGGTGCTGGCGGTCTCGGACGCGCGGGCGGCGGCCACCATGACCGCCGTCGAGCCGACGCTGGTGGCGATATCCCAGGTGTCATCGTGGGTACGGAGTGCGCTCATCGGGTTTACCTCACTTGTCGCGGCGGTGTCGCACGCAATACTACCGATGAAAGTTAGCCGGTCTATTAACTTTATCCGTCGGCTGGCTGACGCAACTGCCAGAGTTCCTGCGTCAACAGCGCCTGCAGCGTGGCGACCACCCGCGCCGACGCCGCTTGACTACCAACCAGCGACACATAGAACGCGATCCCCCACAACACGGCCAACAGCATCTCGGTCAGCTCGCCCACACTCGAGGTGGCGACCAACTCGCCGCGATCGATGGCCTCGGTGAGCGACTCGGTCAGAAACGCCCGCGGCGGGCCCTGGATGTCGCCGACCAACGACTTCAACGCCGGGTCGCGCTGAGCGTCGACCACCGCGGTGACCGCAAACGCCGCCACCGTGCGGTCGTCTTCGCCGAGTTGGGTGAAAGACACCATGACGGACGAGAGCTGCCCGACCAGGGTGGGCTCGGTGCGCGCCTGATCGACAGCGTGCCCGAACAGGGTCTCAGCCTGCGTCAGAACCGCCTGATAGAGCAGTTGCTTGCTAGGAAAATAGTGGTTGATCGCCGGTCGGGTCAGCTTCGCTCGCTCCGCTATCGCCTGAAACGTCGTTGCGTGATAGCCGAATTCGCCAAACACCCCGCTGGCAGCGGTCACGATGCGTTCCCTAGTCACGCCAGACCGCGCCCCGCGGGGGCGCCCCACCCTGCGAAATGCCGCATCCCGCACTGGACAAGTGTGGCACGGCATAGCGTCCAACCCCAGAAAAATCGTAATTAGGAAGATTCACTTAAGACTCAGCCGTGCTGTATGCCAACTGCGCCCAGCGAACTAAAGTCGACTTATGGGCGCGGTTCTCTCTCGTCAGGCGTACTTCGAGACAGGTTTCGAAGTGCTGTCCGAATTGGGCTACGGCGGCCTCAAGCTCGCCGAAGTCTGCAACCGGCTCGGCGTGACGACGGGCTCGTTCTATCACTACTTCACCAGCTGGCCGGTTTACACCCGTGACCTGGTTCAACACTGGCTGGATGAGCGCACGCTCCAGCATGTGGAGTTCGTACGAGCGATACCCGACCCGCGGCAGCGCCTCGACAGCCTGATCCAGATCGGCCTGACCCTGCCCCACGGGGCCGAAGCCTCGATCCGCGCCTGGAGCTCGGCGGACGCCCGGGTGCATGCGGTGCAGGCCCAAGTGGATCAGCAACGCTTCGACATTCTCTTCGAATCGGCGCTGGAAGTCCTCGACGACAAGCGGCAGGCGCAACTGTTCGCAAACTGGGCGATCTATCTGCTGATCGGTTACGAGCAGGCCCTGCTGCCGCGCGACACCTCCACATTCGAGTGGATCGCCGGCCAGTTGCTCGACGCGCTCGACTCCGGACGGTTTGCCACGGCGACCGACGACCCTCCCGGCGAGCCGTCTACAGCGAGCTGATCCGCTGCAGTGCCAGACGCGGCCCCCGTCGTTTGCTGACAGCGAGCCCGCTTTCGATCAGCAACCTCGTCACCCGGTGCCTATGTGGCCGCATCGGCTCCAACAGTTCGACCATGGCGTCGTCGGTGAACGATGCGTCCAGCGGCAGGTCGAGCAGTGTGCGGCCGATCATCGTCGCCAGGTGATAGTCGCCGACCGACAACGCGTCGGCATCACCGAACGCTCGCTGCGCTGTTTCGGCCGCGGTCCACTCGCCGACGCCGGGCAGCGACATCAGTGCCGCCCGGGCCTCTGCGGCGGGGCGGGCCACCAGCCGCTCCAGTGCGGTCGCCCGGCTTGCGCAACCGACGATGGTGCGGGCCCGCCCGCCATCGACGTTGGCACGATGAAACTTCCACGACGGGATGGTCCGCCAGGTCTGCGCCGACGGCGGCACCCGCATTCGCGACGGCGCCGGACCGGGGGCCGGCGTGCCGAACTCGGTGACCAGCAGCCGCCAGGCCCGAAAGGCATCGGCGCCCGGCACCCGCTGCTCGAGCACGGCCGGGATGAGCGACTCGAGCACCAGACCGGTGCGCCCGAGCCGCAGGTGCGGCACGCGCCGGTAGGCGGCGGCCACCGTCGGCTCGGTGGGCGCGAAGTCGGTCGCATCGTCGTGGACCCCCAACAGGCCCGGCGCCTGGTCGAGAAACTCCGCGGCGCCGGCGCCCCAAGCCGTGCAGTCCACCGCGCCGGGGGCCACCTGGACGATGCGCGCCGCCACCGGCCCGCTGGGCATCAGGCTGGTACGCCAGGTGGCGCCGTCAACGAGCTGCAGACACGGGTCTCCCGGCCCGCGGCGCAGTGGGCTCAGGGTCAGCGCGGGGCTGGCCGGGCCGGGAAAAGTGACGGTACGACAAAGCGAATTACTGATGACGCGATCATAAGGATCGCTTGTCGTCGTTGACCGCTCCGCGCTGCCCGGTCACGATGGACAAATGGCCACCCCGTTCGATGACCCGCAGGCGGAATTGGCGTGGATGTTTCTCCAGGGCATCTGCGGCGACGACGACCTAGACGATATTTTTGCGCTGGTCAGCGACGACTTCACCTGGTGGAGCATCCTGACCCGCCAGGCCGTCGACAAGGATGAGCTGCGGCAGGAAGTCGAGCAGCGCCGCCTCGGCTTGCGGATCAACCTGGAGCTGGTCCGGTGCATCAACGAGCACGAGACCGTGGTGATCGAGGCGCTGGGTGACTGTCATGCCGCCGACGGTTCGCACTATGACAGTCCGCTGGCGTACATCGTCGACACCCAAGACGGCCGGATCGTCTCGGTTCGCGAGTACACCGACACCCGGTTCGCCGGGCAATTGTTGGGACTTTAGGAGCCCGCGGCTTCGTCGACGCTGATGTCGGCCTTGTCGGGGTAGAACGCGACATGCCCGGCGATCGGCGCAACCGCCGCAAAAGGCTGCTCGTAGGTCCAGATCGCGTCGGCGACAGTCTCTCCCGCCGCGGTGGTGACGCTGTAGTAGGCGGCATCGCCCTTGAACGGACAGTAGCTGGCGGTCTGGGTGCGGGTCAGCAGATCGGTCTTGACATCAGCCAGCGGAATATACTGCACCGCAGGGTGATTAGATTCCTGCAGAGTGAGCGCGCTGGCGCTGTCGGCGATGATCTCGCCACCGATCCGCACTGTGACCTGCCGTCCGGTCGGGGTCACGGTGATCGGGTACTCGGGAGTCGGGATGTGAATCGGTCGTTGGTTCATGCGGGGGTACCTCGCTTTTTGGCGTCGCGCAGTTTCATCCAGAAACGCGCCGCCTCCCGGATCGATTCCTCAACCGGTCGTGGCTGCCAACCGAGCTCGCGCACCGCCTTGCTGTGATCGACCGGGGCTTCGGCACGCATCATCTGCACCGACTTCAGGCTCAGCTCGGCATCCTTGCCGGTCAGGCTCGCCCGCAGGCTGCCCAGCGCGCCCAGTGCATACAGCGCCGGCACCGAGATCGAACGCGACGGCGCGGGCCTACCGGCTTCGTCGGCCGCGATCTTGACCACGTCCTGCAGCTGGATCAACCGTTCGGAAATCAGGTAGCGCTGGCCGTTGCGTCCCCGGTCGGCGGCCAGGATCATCGCGCGGGCGGCGTCGTCGACCCCGACCACTTCCAGCTCGATCCCTTTCATCAGGAACGGCAGCTTGCCGAATGCCGCCCCGGCAATGAACGCACCGTGCGGGGTCCGGCCCCAATCGCCGTCGCCGTAGGTGGTGGACACGCACATCGCGACGGCGGGCAGGCCGGATTCGGCGCTGCGCAGCACCAGCTCCTCCGCCTGCACCCGGGACTGGACGTAGGGGGTGAGTCCGCGCGGGTTGATGATGTCGTCCTCGGTGGCGACATGACCGCGGCGCCGGCCCACCGTGGCGTAGCTGCTGGTGAACACGAACCGGCGCAGGTCGGCATCCTTGGCCACTGCCAGGACGTTGCGGGTGCCCTCGACGTTGGTGCGGAACAACGGGCTCGGGTCGCGCAGCCACGCGCGGGTGTCCACCACGCAGTAATAGACGTCGTCGCAGCCCGCCATCGCCTCGGCCAGGGTGGCGGAGTCGAAGATGTCGCCGTGGAACCGAGTGACGTCGAGGTGGTCGATGGCGATGGTGTTGGCGTTCGGGCGCACCATCACCCGTACGTCTTCTCCGGCGTCGACGAGCTGGCGGGTGACGTGTGAACCCAGGAACCCGTTGGCTCCGATGACAAGCTTGGGCTTGCGACTCACGCCTTGCCTCCGAACTGCTGCATCCAGGCGGCTGCCTCGTCGTCGAGGGTGCCGAGCTCCTGGGCTTTGCGGCACCACTTCATGCTCGCGGCGACGAAACGCAGCGGGTTGTAGATGTCCTCCTGGCGGGACCACAGGCCGTCGCCGGCGTAGGTGACGATCGAGATGTTGGTGGCGCTGATGATGGTGCCGTCGCCGGGGTCGCGCATGGGGTTGTCCAGTTCGCAGATGACGCGCCCACCCTCCTCGTCGATGACCGTCCACAGGGCCGGGAACTCGGTCATGTAGCTGCCCGGGAACGTCGACATGGTCTTGCGGATCCAGCTGCGCACCTCGTCACGGCCGTGCATGGTGCCCATCGCATGCTCGACGTATTCGACGTCGGGGGTGTAGTGCGCCACCCAGGCATCCCAGTCCTTGGTTTCGGCGGCGCGGGCGACGGTCTGCTCGAACACGTCGAATGCGGCCGCCAGTTCTGCGCGGCTGAACTGCGGTTTCGTCATGCCAAGAACTAGAACACGTTCTAGCTGGGTTGTCGAGGGTCCGCGCTCAGATTCGAATCTGGGTTTATATTCGAGACAGTGCTACGGTGACGCCGTCGGCCCAGCGCGGGCCGTGAGGAGGTTCGGTAGCCAGTGACATCCCCCAAGCCCGCCGTCGGTCTGCACCACGCCGCCTACGCCTGCGCCGACCTGGAGGCCACCAACCACTTCTACGAAGACCTGCTGGGATTGCCGCTGGTGCACACCGAAGTCGAGCACCTGCAAGAGGGCTACTTCCGGCACGTTTTCTACGACCTCGGCGACGGCTCGTGCATCGCGTTCTTCGACCTGCACGGCGTCGGGGAGAAGCCCGACTGGTCCAGCTCGTTGTCACGTCCGAATGGACTGCCGGTGTGGGTGAACCACTTCGCCTTCCGGGCCACCGAGGAGAAGCAGAACGAAGTCCGGGCACGGATGGACGCCGCCGGCATCAAGGCGCTGATGGACGTCGACCATGGCTGGTGCCACTCGCTGTACTACCTGGACCCCAACGGCATCATGATCGAGCTGTGCCGCGACACCCCTGGGTTCGAACCCGACCCGGAGAAGGCGCACGCCCTGCTGAACAGCACCGAGCGCGCCGCTGACCCCAAGGTGGTCACGTCGAAGACGACCACCACCCAGCTCGGCTGAGCCGGGCACCATGGGTCTCGGTTCCCTGACGTCGCTCACCGTCGCCCAGGACGGCCCGGTGGTCCGGGTGCGCATCGGCCACGGCGAGGTCAACCTGATGGACGCCACCATGATGGGCGACCTGTGGCGCCTGGTGAACTGGCTGCGGTCGCCGGCCGGAGGCGACGTCCGTGTGGTGGTACTGGAAAGCACCAACCCCGACTTCTTCATCGCCCACGTGGACCTGGCGCTGCTGGCCGCCTCGGTCGACGACACCGAGGCTGCCGTCGGCTCGTTTCAGAACCTGGTCGGGGCTTTCCGGGCGCTGGACCAAGTCACCATCGGGGTGGTCGCCGGGCGGGTTGCCGGCGGTGGGATGGAGCTGCTGGTCAACCTCGATCTACGATTCGCGGTCACCGGCCGGGCGGTGTTCAACCAGATCGAGACCGGAATCGGGGTCATCCCGGCCGGTTCGGGTCCGCAGCATCTGCTTCACCTGCTGGGCCGCGGCCGGGCACTGGAGGTCATCCTCGCTCACGACGACCTCGATGCCGATCTCGCCGAACGCTACGGGCTGGTCAACCGGGCGTTGGCCCCCGACGAGGTCGGACCCTTCCTGGACCGGCTGGTGCAGCGCATCGCAACCGTGCCGCTGGCCGACATCGCCGATGTCAAGGCCACGCTGGCCGCCCCGGACGTCGCCACGGGTCTGGCGGTGGAACGCTCCGCGTTCGCCCAGATGCTGGGCCGCGGTGCGGCGCTTCCGAAGATGCAACGCTTCCTGGCCGCGGGTGGCCAGACGCCCGATGGCGAACGTCGACTGGCTGATCTGGTGGCCGGCCTGGACCGGATGGAACCGGCGTGACGTCCGCGGACGGGACTGCCGGCCGCCCCACCGTCCGGGGCCGCGACACCCAGGCCCGCCTGGAACGGGCGGCCCGCGAGGTGATCGCCCGCAAGGGGTTTTTCAAGACGACGATCACCGACATCACCTCTGCAGCCAAACGCTCGCCGGCGTCGTTCTACCACTACTTCGGATCCAAGGAAGAGTTGCTGGCGTCGCTGGCCGAGGACTTCCGGGCCATGGCCCGCAGCCGCGCGGTGCAGGCCCTGCACCCGGGGCAGGATCTGCGGGACATCATCCAGGAGTCCGTGCGTGCGCACTGGGACACCTACCGCGAGCATCTCGGGGTCATGGTCGGGGTGTTCCAGCTGGCGATGATCGACGACGCGTTCGCCCAACGCTGGCGGGAGATGTGCGCCGACGCCATCGACTGGGTGGCCCAGACGGTGCGGATGGCTCAACGCCAGGGCTATTCGACCGACGCGGACCCGGAGCTGGTCGGGTCGGCCATCGTCGCCATGCTCAACCACTTCACCTATGTCTGGCTGGTGGCCGGCGGCGACGTCGCGGGCCGCGAACTCGACGAAGAAGCAGCGATCAAGACACTCACCGATACCTGGTATCGCTCGGTGAGCTGGCGCGATCAGGATTCATGATCAAAGGAGCAATGCAGTGGCAGTAACCCGCGAATTCGTTTCGCTCACTTCGGCATCGGCGGGCGTGAACCCCGCCGGTTACCACCCGGCCCAGGGGCTGTACTGGACACCGGCCGGCGTCAAGCCGAAGGTGGCGGTGATCGCCAGCCACTACAACGTGGACTTCGCCGAGCACTACCTGGCGCCGCTCATCGCCGAACGCGGGTACGGCTTCTTGGGCTGGAACACCCGGTACCGCAGCGGTGAGTCGTTGTTCCTGCTCGAGCACGCACTGCTCGATATCGCGGCCGGGGTGCAGTGGCTGCGCGAACAGGCCGGCGTCGAGACCATCGTCTTGCTCGGCAACTCCGGCGGTGGATCGTTGATGGCCGCCTACCAGTCGCAGTCCGTCGACCCGCACATCACCACCGTCGGCGGCGGCCCGGTGCCCGATGCGGTCAACACGCTGCCGCCCGGCGACCTGTACGTGTCGACCCAGGCGCACGCCGGGCGTCCGGAGGTGCTGACCGCGTGGATGGACCCGTCGGTGACCGATGAGACCGACCCGCTGTCGTGCGATCCCTCGCTGGACATGTACGCCGAGCAGAACGCGCCGCCCTACACCCCGGAATTCATCGCCCGCTACCGCCAGGCCCAGCGTGACCGCAATGATCGGATCACCGCCTGGGCGCAGGCGGAGCTGAAGCGGCTCAAGGCCGGCGGCACCTACGACCGGTCCTTCTCGGTGCATCGGGTGTGGGCCGACCCGCGCTACCTCGACGCCTCGCTCGACCCGTCGGACCGCCCGCTGAACTCCTGCTACCTGGGTGACCCGCGGCGCGCCAACCGCGCGCCGTACAACATCGCCGCGCACTGCACACTGCGGACCTGGCTGTCCATGTGGAGCCTGCAGACGTCGTTCTGTCAGGGCGCGCCGCACCTGGGCCGGATCACGTTGCCCTCGTTGGTGATCCAGGGCACCGCGGACACCGGTGTCTTTCCCAGCGACGCGCACCACATCCACGACTCGCTGGCCAGCACCGACAAGCAGCTCCATTTCATCCCCGGCGATCACTACCTGGAGCAGCCGACGGACAGCCGCACGATCTGCGCGGATCTGGTGGCGTCCTGGATCGCCGAACGCACCTGATGAGCGCGCTCGACTTCGACTTCCGCGACCCGGAGCTGCACGTCGATCCACTGACGTATCAGCGACGGTTCGCCGAAGCCGAACCGGTGCACCGCAACAGCCAGGGACTGTGGGTGCTGACCCGCTACGCCGACGTGCTGGCGATGCTGCGCGACGAGCGGGTCAGCACCGACCGGCGAAACCTGTACCGCAGCAAGCTCGATGCGGGTCGCCCGTATCTGACTCACGTGGAACACAACCTGTTCTACCGCTCCGGTGACGATCACCGCCGGCTGCGGGCCCCGCTGTCCCGGGCGTTCACGCCGCGGGCGCTGGCCTCCTTCGAAGCCGAAGTCGCCGCCCGGGCCCGGTCTTTGGCGGCCGGGCTGGACGCGGAAGGCTTCGACCTGGTGGCCGAGTTCGCCAAGCCATTGCCGTTGGGAGCGATCGCCACCCTGCTGGGGGTGCCAGACAGCGAACTGGACAACCTGGCGACCTGGTCGATGGCGCTGATCGGGGCGCTGGAACCGGCGGCATCTCGTGACGTGTTCGTCGCCGCGGACGACGCCGCCGCCGGGATGAAGGCGCTGCTCGCCGATCTGCTGGTGCTGCGCCGCGCCGATCCCGGTCACGACCTGCTGTCGGTGGTGGCCACCAGCGGACTGCCGGTGTCGGACGACGAGCTGCTGCACAACGCCATCTTCTTGCTGTCGGCCGGACACGACACCACCACAGCGGTGCTGACCGGAGCGGCCGCGCTGCTGATCGAGGAGAGCGGGCAACGCGGCCTGCTGGCCGATTCCCCGCACGCCGTCGACGAACTGGTCCGGATGATCAGCCCGGCCCTGATGATCTCCCGGGTGGCCGGCGCCCCGATCGAGATCGGCGACGCCGTGATCGACACCGGTGCCCCGATCCTGCTCGGGTTGGCGGCCGCCAACCGGGACCCGGCGGTGTTCCCCGACCCTGACCGGCTCGATCTGGCCCGGTCGCAGACCGGCCACCTGGGATTCGGGTTCGGCCCACATGTCTGCCTGGGCGCGCCGTTGGCCCGTATGCAGATCCGGCTGGGCCTGCTCGCCCTGTTCGACCGGTTCCCCGAATTGACGGCGCAGGCGCCGCCGCACCGCGAGCCGAGCGCCGTGCTGACCAGCTATCGCTCCTATCGGCTGGCGGGCCACGGATAGCTGCGGATAATCGGGGCATGACCAATTACCAGAGAGCGATCCTGGCCGGCGGCTGCTTCTGGGGCATGCAGGACCTGATCCGCAAGCAGCCCGGCGTGGTGAGCACCCGAGTCGGCTACACCGGCGATCCCCATGTCCCGAACGCCACCTACCGCAATCACGGCAGCCATGCCGAGGCCATCGAGATCACCTACGACCCCGCGGCTACCGACTACCGCAACCTGCTGGAGTTCTTCTTCGCCATCCACGACCCGACCACGCGTAACCGGCAGGGCAACGACGTCGGAACCAGCTACCGCTCGGCGATCTTCTACCTCGACGACGAGCAGCGCCAGATCGCGCTGGACACCATCGCCGACGTGGAGGCGTCCGGCCGCTGGCCGGGCAAGGTGGTGACCGAGGTCAGCCCCGCAGGTGACTTCTGGGAGGCCGAACCCGAGCATCAGGACTACCTGGAGCGCTTCCCGGGCGGCTACACCTGCCACTACATCCGACCGAACTGGCAGCTGCAGCCCCAGCGCTAGCCGGGATCAGCCCCGGCGGCGCACCGTGATCCGACCGCCCTTCTTGGGGGTGAAGGCCACGCCGCGGGAGTGGAACTTCTCCCCGGGCGCGGTGGTGGGCTCAATGGTCAAGCGCTCCAACACCGTCCGCAACACCACATCCATCTCCAGGTTGGCGAAGGTAGAGCCCGGGCAGCGCCGGGTGCCGCCGCCGTAGGGCATCCACTCGAACGCCGACGGGCTGCCGTCGATGTAGCGCTTGGGGTCGAATCCCTGCGGATCATCGAACGCTGCGGGGTTCTGGTGGACCTGGTTGATCGCGACGATCACCGAATAGCCGCGCGGAATCCCCCACTCGCCGATCTGGATACTGGGCGCGTAGACACGCCGTCCGGAGAAGTCGATCACGGTGCACACCCGCTGCACTTCGCGAATCGTGGCGCGCCGCAATGTGTTACCGCCGGCGTCCGCCTCGGCGGTCAGTTCGTCGAGCAGTTGTGGGTAGCGGCTCAGCCGCTCGAAGACCCAGGCCATGGTCGATGCCGTGGTCTCATGTCCGGCGGCCAGCAGGGTCAGCAGCTCGTCGCCGATCTCCTGGCGAGTCATGGTCGTACCGTCTTCGTGGTTGCTACGCAGCAGCCGGGTCAGAACGTCGGATCGGTTCTCGAAATCGGGGTCGGCTCGCACATCGGCGATCAGCTTGTCCAAGATGACGTCGTACTGAGCACGCCAAGCCTCCAGCTGGCCCCACGGGGTGAACCGGCCGTACTGACGAATCGGAATCGGCAGAGCCGCCAGCCGAGAGCCCAGCGTCACCCACTTGGGCAGGATCGCCCGCAGCTGATCCAGTTCAGCGCCTTCGGCTCCAAAGATGGTCCGCAGGATGACGTTCAGGGTGATCCGGTTCATCGGTCCGAAGGTCTCGAAGGACTTTCCGGTGGGCCAGCCGGCGATCTCGCGCAGAGTCTCCTCGACGATGATCTGCTCGTAGGCGCGCACGCTCTTGCCGTGGAACGGTGGGCTCAGCAAGTTGCGCCGGCGCCGATGCGCCGCGCCGTCGAGGGCGAACACCGAACCCTTGCCGAGGATCCGCGAAAGGTTGGGCTGGATGTTGCCCAGATCTTCGGGGTTGGTCAGCATGACCTGCCGGGCCAGTTCTGGGTCGGTGACGATGACGGTCGGCCCGAACAACGGGACCTCGACGGTGAAGGCGGCGCCGCACTTACGGGTCAGGCGTTGCAGCGCCCGGCGCCGGGCCAGGATGAACAACACGCCGGCCGCCAGCTTGGACCCACGCGGGCCGGGCGGCAGGTTGATCGCCGGTGAATCCGAGGTCTTGACGGTGTCCGCGGCCGTGCTGGCAACCGTGTGGGTCATGCGACGCCTCCCGACGTGGTCTTTGGTACCACTGCGTACCAATGCTTGCGGGAAACGGTACTCTTAAGTACCAACAAGTGGCAAGGCTTACGCGCAGGGAGGTGCGGCGATGACGGTGCCTGCGATCGATACCCCGGCGGCCAATTCCGCCGACCCCTATCGGCACCGATTGCTCGACGGGCTGGCCGATTCGATCGCCGAGCGCGGCTACCGGGCCAGCACCGTCGCCGAGATCGTGCGCGCGGCCCGCACCTCCAAACGCACCTTCTATGACCACTTCGCCAGCAAGGAAGAGTGCCTGCTGGAGCTGCTGCGGGTGGACAACGAGGAGTTGGCGCTGCGAATCCGGGCCGAGGTGGATCCCCAGGCCGATTGGCAGGTCCAGATCCGTCAGGCGGTACAGGCCTACGTCGCCCAGATCCGGTCCCGGCCGGCGATCACGCTGAGCTGGATCCGCGACATGCCGTCACTCGGCGAGGTGGCCCGGCCGGCCCAGCGCCGCGGCCTGGAGCTGATGTCGAACCTGCTGATCGAGCTCAGCGGCAGTCCGGGGTTTCGCCGCGCGAATCTGCCGGCGCTGAGTCCGGCGCTGGCGGTGATTCTGCTGGGCGGCCTGCGCGAGCTGACCGCGCTGGCCGTCGAGGACGGTGCCGACATCGGCGTCATCACCGAGCCGGCCGTCGATGCGTCGATCGCGCTGCTGGGCCCCCGAGCCTGACTCAGTTCCAGGGCAGCGCCAGTTTGCAGATCTTGCGGACCACGGTGCCGAACTGCTTGAGCAGCGGGCCGGTGTTGTACGGCACGCCATAGCGCTCACAGATCTCGCGCACCTGCGGGGCGATCTCGGCGTAGCGGTGTGCCGGCAGGTCGGGGAACAGGTGGTGTTCCACCTGGAATGACAGGTTGCCGCTGAAGATGTGGAACCACTTGCCGCCGGTCAGGTTCGCCGAGCCGAGGATCTGGCGGTAGTACCACATGCCGCGGGACTCGTTCTCGGTCTCTTCAACGGTGAACTCCTGTGTGCCGTCAGGGAAATGCCCGCAGAAGATGATCGTGTAGGACCACACGTTGCGCATCAGGTTGGCGGTCATGTTGCCGGCGAACACCAGTGGCGCGAACGGGCCGGCCAGCAGCGGGAAGGCGACGTAGTCCTTGAGGGTCTGCCGGCGTACCTTCTGCCACGTCTCAAGCAGCATCTCCTTCTTGTCGGCGAAACCGATCTCGCCGGCCCGAATGCGCTCGGTCTCCAGCTCGTGCACCGCCACGCCGTACTGGAACAGCACCATCAGCAGGAAGGCGTAGAGCGGGTTGCCCAAGAAGTAGGGCTCCCACGGCTGCTTGTCGCTCATCCGCAGGATGCCGTAGCCCACATCGCGGTCCATGCCGACGATGTTGGTGTGGGTGTGGTGCATGTAGTTGTGCGAGTGCCGCCACTGGTCGGCCGGGCAGGCGTTGTCCCACTCGAAATCCCTGCCGTACAAAGCTGGTTCGCCCATCCAGTCGTACTGGCCGTGCATGACGTTGTGGCCGATCTCCATGTTGTCGAGGATCTTCGACAGACCCAGCATCACGGTGCCGGCCAGCCAGGCCGGCGGGATGATGCTGAAGAAGAGCAGGGCGCGACCACCGACCTCCAAGGTGCGCTGCGCCTTGATGATCCGATGGATGTAGTCGGCGTCGCGCTCGCCGAGGTCGTCGAGGACGCGCTGACGGAGGGCGTCGAGTTCGGCGCCGAAAGCATCGAGGTTCGCCGGCAGGTCGACGCGCGGGGCTTCGAGGACTTCGGTCGCTTCGAGAACTGGTGCGGACATGGTTGGCTCCTTGGTTTTAAAGGTCGATTTCGACGTCGCCGACGGGCACGGAGACGCAGATCTGGATGTCTTCGCTCTCGGCGGTGGAGATCGCGCCGGTGATCAGGTTGCGCACCGCGCCGCCGGTTTTGCGGCAGGTGCAGCTGTGGCAGATGCCCATCCGGCATCCGCTGACCGGTTGCAGACCGGCCGCTTCGGCCTGCTCCAGCAGAGTGCGGCCGTCGTCGACCACCGAGATGGTGCTGCCGAGAAAGCTCACCCGCCCACCGGACGGGTCGGCCGGAACCGTGAAGACCGGGGGCACGAAGCTCTCTGAGATCGCATCGGGGCATTGCTCGCGTACGGCCGCCACCAGCGCCGGCGGCCCGCACACGTACACCGCTTCCGGGTTCGGCATCGCCGCCGCAAGATGCTCGGCGTCGAAATAGCCCTGCAGGTCGCCATCGTCGGGGGTGCGGGTGTAGCCATGCAGCACCTGAACTCGCGGCATGGCGGCGAGCTCGTCGTGGTAGCAGGCCTCTTCACGGCTGCGGGCGTAGTGGATGAAGGTCACCCGGCCCGCATATTGCTCGGCGGCCAGTGTGCGCAGCATCGACATCACCGGGGTGATACCGCTGCCACCGGAGATCAGCAGGATGCGGCGGGGGCGGATTGCCGGGAGCACGAAGTCGCCGCCGACGTTCTCCAGTCCGACGACCATGCCGGGCTGGGCGTTGCGGAACAGGTGCTCGGAGACCAGGCCCCCCTCGTGACGGCCGATGGTGAGCTCGATGAGGCGTTGGCCTTCGGCGCTTGCCGGCGAGTAGCACCGGGTGCGGCGGCGGCCGTCGATGTCCACGGACAGGTTGATGTGTTGGCCGGCTCGGAAACCGGGAAACGCGTCGTTGGGTTCGAGAAGCAGAGTCACGCTGCGCGGGGTGGAGCGCCGGACTGCGACGACCCGGGCCCGGGCGTCGTTACGGGTCCACGTCGGCGACACCAACTCGGTGTAGCGGTCGACCCCGTGGGGACCGGTGAGCAGATCGACCAGGCTGGAGCCCAGTACCCGCCGCGTCAAAGTTTGAGTGAACATATGTACACAGTGAACACTTGTTTACGACGAGTCAAGGGCTATTTGCCCGCTGTGTTACGCTTCACAACAGTGAACAGTCGTACGCCGAATTCACGGTCCGGGCGCACGCGGCCGCCGCGGCCCGAACGCACGCCCCGCCCGGAAAGGCCGGAGCGGGTTTCGCGCGAGGAACGCAAGGAAGCCACCCGCCGCGCCATCATCAACGCGGCGCTGACCCTGCTGGACGAACGCAGCTTCAGTGCGCTGAGCCTGCGCGAGGTGACGCGCGCCGCGCACATCGTTCCGGCCGCCTTCTACCGCCATTTCGAGTCGATGGACGCCCTGGGCCTGGTGCTTATCGACGAATCGTTTCGGGCGCTGCGCGAGACGCTGCGCGATGCCCGCACCGGCGGCGTGGACCCCAGCCGGGTGATCGAGTCCTCCGTGGAAGTCCTGGTCAACAGCGTGGCCTCCCGCCCCGAGTACTGGCGATTCATCAACCGGGAACGCTTCAGCGGGATGACCGTGCTGCGCTATGCGATCCGCACCGAGATCCGGCTGATCACTTCCGAGCTGGCCACGGATCTGGCGCGGTTTCCTGGGTTCAACGCCTGGAGCGCCGAGGATCTCAATGTCCTGGCGGGACTGTTCGTCAACGCGATGATCGTCACCGCGGAGGCCATCGAGGACGCCCCCGATGCCGAGACGCTCGCCGAGATCAAACATGTTGCCGTCAAACAACTCCGGATGATCGCGGTCGCCGCCGGCGGCTGGCGCAGCAAGCCCTGAGCGGTGTCCACCGCCGCGCGGAACGCCCCCGGGAAGCTGGCCGACGTCACCGGCCCAGGCATCACCGACCGCTGGGGCGTGACGTGCGCAGACCTGGGCGCCTCCGTGCTGGCTCCTAACGGCACCCTGGTGTCGGTGTTCGGCGACACCTTCGCCGGCGAGCGGGTCGGCCAGGGCGATTGGCGATCCCCGGTGATCCTGATCGGCACCGGCGATGCCCGGCATCGGGTGCGCTACCAACGAGCCGGCGGCACCGATGCGCACTATGCGCGCCAGCTGTGGCACTACCGACACCGCCAACCAGCATCACGGCTGGACCGCTCCGCCATCAGCACCGTGATCCCGTCGGATCTACTGCGGGTGGAGCAGATGCTCTACCTGCACGCGATCGTCAACCGCGGGTTCGGCAAGGTGGCCTGGACCGAGATCTGGCAATCGGCCGACAACGGAATCACCTGGCACAACATGGGCGCGCGATTCCCCGCTCGGCTGCATCGCGGGTACGCCCAATGCTGGTCCTGGGACTACGACCCCGACGACGGCTGGGTGTACGTGGTCTCGACCGGGTTCCAGCGCGACAAGGGCGTCATCCTGCGGAGGGTTCGCCCGGCAGACCTTGGCGACCCGAGCAAATACTCCGGCTGGGGCTACCGCGGAGAGCGCCGGGCCTGGGGCCGAGCCCCGGTGCCCATCACCCCACCCGGTGAGACGTGGGGCGAGCTGTCACTGCGACGCCTAGGCCCGCAGACCTGGGTTCTCGGCGGGTTCGAATCGTCGCGCTACGCCCTGGGCTATCGAGTGCTGGAGTCCCCTACCGCCGAACTGACCGGAGCCCCGCTGCAACACCCGCTGCTTGGGAGTAGCTGGGACGACGAGGATCACGCGTGTGGTCGAGTCGCCCAGCTCTACGGCGGCTATGTGCTGCCCGGTTCCCGGGTGGATCGCACCGGCGGGGTGGGCCTGATGGTGTCGCAGTGGAACACCGCGCACGGCTGGCCGTACCGGGTGATGCAGTTCCGCGCGACGTTGCTCAGCGGCGAGAAGGTTCTCTAGTCCGGAGGTGCCGACGCCATCGCACCTGGACGGTTAACCGAGATTCCTCAGTAACTTTCTGGGTAAATGAGCGAAACTGTCCATAAAGCTGAGTTTTTCCTGGGGACCAGCTGCTAGGATTTCCGGCCAGTGGTCCGTGTAACTCCGGCGAGGGATATCGATCGTGACAAAGGTGAAGCAGTTTCTGTGCGGTGCGGCCGTCGCAAGCTTGGTCGCGGGAACGGGTGCGGCAGTAGGGACGCAGGTGGGCCTGTCCACGGTGACCGCCGACTGGATGCTTACCGCCGAGCACGTGTTGCTGATCGGCCTCGACGGCGTCAACCTCGCCAAGGTCCTGGAATACGCCTATAACGACGACAGCGGGTTCAAGACCGCGATGGACCAGGGCATCACCGGCACCGCAAGTCTGACCAACCACACCACGCTCTCCGGGCCCTCATGGTCGACGATCCTGACCGGCGTGTGGGACGACAAGCACGGGGTCTACAACAACCTGTTCCGGCCCGAGCCGTACAACGCGTGGCCGTCGGTGTTCAACCTGATCGAGTACAACAAGCCGGAGATCGACACCACGATCATCAGCAATTGGGAGTACCTCAACGAGCTGGCCGACTCCGGCCAGTACCCGGTCGACAACAACGTCTTCGTCCCGGCCGGGGAGAGTGCCGCCGACAGCGACGAGCAGGTCACCGCGCTCACCATCGCGCAGATTCTCGCTACCGCGGACAACCCCGATGACATCTCGAGTTTCCTGTTCTCCTACCAGTCCCAGGGCGACCACGCAGGGCACTCGTTCGCCAGCGGGTCGGACGAATATATGCAGGCCATCATCAATCTCGGGGCCAACATCCAGCAGATCCTGGCCGCGATCGCTCAGGTACAGGCGATCACCGGCGACGACTGGTCGATCATGATCACCACCGACCACGGCCACCAACAGAGTGTGACCCTGCCCGGGCTCAGCATCGGCCACGGCTTCCAATCACCCAATGAGACAACGTCGTTCGTCATCTTCGATCAAGCCGGCAATGATGCGACCGACGGCAGCCAGAACCTGAACTACTCGATCGCCGACATCACCCCGACCATCTTGTCGCTGTTCGGCATCCCGTTGCGCTCGGACTTCGACGGTGTCTCCATGGCGTTCGACCCGACCGTCCTGAACAGCCTGGTGGAGCCCGTCGACCTCAAGCAGGCGCTGACCGACGCGATTGCCATGTACGGCTACCCGAACATCGGCAACGACATCACGCTGGCCATCCGGACTCTGGCCGGGTCCGTACCGTACTTCCTCGACAAGTTCGTGGTCGGGATCGACACCTTCCTGCAGGGGATCGTCGACCAGGACATCTTCCTGGTCAGCGGCCTGGCCGAGGTCGCCCAGCAGATCAACGAATTCTTCGGCGGTCTCACGGTGAACGTGACCAACACGCTGGCAATGGGAGTCACGCATCTGCTCGGGTCGGGCGTGATCGCACCCGAAGACGCGCCGCTGCCGGCGCCGGGCAGCGCCGAGTTCACCGACCTGTCGGCGCTGCTCGACCTCGAGGCCCTGCTGGGCTGATCTGCCGAAGCCGGCGGCGCCACACCCAACCACTTCAACGAGGAGACCCGACCGTGACGAAGGTGAAGCAGTTTCTGTGCGGTACGGCCGTCGCCAGCCTGGTTGCTGGAACGGGAGCCGCGGCAGTAGGGACGCAGCTGGGCCTGTCTGCCGTGACCGCCGAGTGGATGCTCGCCGCCGAACACGTGCTGCTGCTGGGCACCGACGGCACCAACCTGGACAAGATCCTGGAGTACGCCTACAACGACGACAGCGGCTTCAAGATGCTGATGGACCGGGGCATCACCGCGGCAACCACCATCGCCGGACATATGACCATGTCCACACCCTCGTGGTCGACGATCCTCACCGGTGTGTGGGACGACAAGCACGGCGTGGTCAGCAACGTCTACCGGCCCGAGCCGTATACGACCTGGCCGTCGGTGTTCAACCTGATCGAGTACTTCAAGCCTGAGGTCGACACCACCGTGATCTCCGGCCGGGGCCTGTTCACCGAGATCGCCTCGACGGGCAACTACCCGGCCGACAACATCATCGGCATCTCCGGTGGCTCCACCTCAGCGGAGATGGATGCGCTGGTCACCCAGGAGACCATCGCCCGGATCCTGGCGACCACGAACAACCCGAACCTCGACACCTTCATGTTCTCCTACCAGTCGCAGGTCGACCATGCCGGGCACTCGTACGGCGGCGGCTCGGACGAGTACCGGGACGCCGTCATCAACGTCGGGGCCAACTGGAAGGAAATCCTGGAGGCCGTCGCCGCCGCCGAGGCGGCCACCGGTGACAAGTGGACGATCATCGCGGTCACCGACCACGGCCACCAGCAGAACCCGGACCTGTTCGGATTCAGCCTCGGCCACGGCTTCCAATCACCCAACGAGACGTCCAGCTTCGTCATGTTGTCGCTGGCGGGGAACGAAGCCCAGGCAGGCGGGCAGAGCCTGGCCTACCAGACCATCGACATCACCCCGACGATCTTGCAGGCCTTCGGCATCCCGATGCGCTCAGACTTCGACGGCACCCCGATGCAGCTCGACCCAGACCTGCTCAACAGTGTGGTGTTCCCCGCCGATCTCAAGCAGGCCCTCACCGACGCGATCCACAGCTACGGCTACCCGAACATCGGCATCGACGTCATGCTGAGCATCCGGGCGCTGGCGGGCGGGGCCGGCTACTTCCTGGAGAACTACGCGCTACCGCCCATCCTGAACTACCTGCAGTCGATCGTCGACCAGGACATCTTCCTGATCAGCGGGCTCGCGGAGGGCGCACAGTGGGTGCTCAAGACCGTCGGCGGCGCCACGGCCGACGTACTCACCGATATCGGCAGGGTCGTCGCGTATTTCACCGGCGCGGGGGTCATCCCGCCGAACGACGCACCGCTGCCGCTGCCGGGAAGCGCCGAGTTCACCGGATCGCTGGAGGCCTTGCTGGCGGACCACGCCTTTGCCGCACCCGACCTGGGCGGCTCCGACCTGCCCCTGATGCTCGACGTGGATGCCCCGTTGAGCTGATACAGCTGCGCTGACGCGCGTCTCGTCAGGTGAAATAACACACGGGCCTCCTCAGCAACACCCTGCTCACATGAGCGATTTCGGGCAGAAAGCTGAGTTTTCGCTGGGTAACTGTTAGTCTTGCGCCCAATTGGCCCGCACAACTCGACGAGGGATCCGATCGTGACAACTATCAAGAAGTTCCTCAGTGGTGTGGCCGTCGCCGGCCTGGTTGCCGGCACGGGGGCCGCCGTCGGGACGCCGACAGGGTTGTCCGCAACGACGGCCGACTGGCTCCTTGCCGCCCAGCATGTGCTGTTGATCGGCACCGACGGCACCAACCTCTCCAAGATCCTGGAGTACGCGTACAACGAGGACAGCGGTTTCAAAACCGCCATGGACCAGGGCATCACCGGAGCCACCAGCGAGGTCAACCACACCACGATCTCCGGCCCGTCGTGGTCGACGATCCTCACCGGCGTGTGGGACGACAAGCACGGTGTGATCAACAATGTCTTCGAGCCCGAGCCGTACGACAAGTGGCCGACGGTGTTCAACCTGCTCGAGTACCACGACCCGAACATCGAGACCTCGGTGATCGCCGACTGGGACTACATCAACGACATGGCCGCCGCGGGCGGCTATGGGGCCGACAACAACTTGTTCGTCCCGTTCCAGAACAGCTGGGCCGACACCGACGCAGAGGTCACGGCCCAGACCATCGCCCAGATCCTGGCGACCACGACCAACCCGAACGTCGACACCTTCACGTTCTCCTACCAGGTGCAGGTCGATGAGGCCGGACACGGGTTCGGTGGCGGATCCGACGAGTACAAGCAGGCCGTCATCAATGTCGGTGACAACATTCAAGCGATCTTGGCCGCGGTGGCGCAGGCCAGGGCGGCCACCGGCGACGACTGGTCGATCATCATCACCACCGACCACGGCCACCAGCAGTCGTTGGGCTTCGGCCACGGCTTCCAATCGCCCAACGAGACTTCGCAGTTCGTCATCTTCGATCAGGCCGGCGATCACGCCACGGACGGCAGCCAGAATCTGAACTACACGATCGCCGACATAACGCCCACGATCCTGTCGTTGTTCGGCGCCCCGATGCGATCGGACTTCGACGGTGTCTCAATGGCGTTCGACCCGACCGTTTTGAACGGCCTCGTGGATCCGGTCGACCTCAAGCAGGCGCTCATCGACGCTATCGCGATGTTCGGCTACCCGAACATCGGCAACGACCTCGCCCTGGGCTTCCGTACCGTCATCGCCACCATCCCGTACCTGCTCAACGGCGTAGTCACCGATATCGACAAGATGCTGCAGGGGATTGTCGACCAGGACATCTTCCTGATCAGCGGACTGGCCCAATTCGCCCAAGAGATCAACGACTTCTTCGGCGGTCTGTCGGTGGACGCGCTGCAATTGGTGGCACATGGCGTCGCCTTCCTCACTGGCTCCGGGACCATCGAACCGACCGACCCGCCGCTGCCGCCCCCGGGAAGCTCCGAGGCCACCAGCATCGAGTCCCTGTTGGCCGACCACAGCTACTCGGCTCCCGACCTCGGGGACTCCGACCTGTCGGGGCTGCTCGACGCACTGGTGGGCTGACAGCTCTTCGCACGCCGACATGCCGCCAGGTCGTTGACCTGGCGGCATCGGTGTTTTCGGCCGAGAGACCGCACCAGCCGCGCCACTTCAGCTGTGCTGCGCTAACGTCGCGGCAGGTACCTCACCCCGCGGGGCCCGGACCCGTTCTCGATCCCTGTTGAACAAAGGAGCGGCGACACCGTGAAGACCCCCATCTGCGAGCAATACGGCATCGACTTCCCGCTTTTCGCCTTCAGCCACTGCCGCGACGTCGTGGCCGCGGTGACCAACGCAGGCGGCTTCGGCGTACTCGGCGGCGCCGCCTACACCCCTGAGCAGTTGGATCAGGAGCTGACCTGGATCGACGAGCAGGTCAAGGGAAAGCCTTACGGCATCGACATCATCGTGCCCGCTAAATTCGAAGGCAAGGGCGAGAACCTTTCCGGCCACCAACTCTCCGACCGGATTCCCGACGAGTACAAAGCCTTCATCGCAGAACTGTTGGCGCAGCACGACATTGAGCCCGACGAAAAGCCCCGGTTGGGATCTGCCATGCTCTCCGGTAGCAACGGCGAACGACTGCTCGAAGTCGCGGTCGCCCATCCCATCCGCATGATGGCCAACGCGCTGGGAGTGCCGCCGGATTACATGATCAAGTCCGGCAAGGACAACGACATCCCGGTCGCAGCGCTCGTCGGCGCCAAGGAGCACGCCCTCAAGCAAGTGGCCCAAGGCGTGGATCTGATCGTCGCCCAGGGCACCGAGGCGGGCGGACACTGCGGCGAGGTCTCCACGCTGGTGGTCGTTCCCGAAGTCATCGAAGCCATCGACAACGCCGTACCCGTGCTTGCCGCCGGCGGAATCGTCACCGGCCGACAGATGGCAGCCTGCGTGGCCTTGGGCGCCGCCGGCGCGTGGACAGGTTCGGTGTGGCTCACCACCGAGGAGGCCGAAACAGCTCCGCACACCGTGCAGAAGATGCTCGCGGCCACCTCGCGCGACACCATTCGCTCCACCGGACGCACCGGTAAGCCCGCCCGTCAACTGGTCTCCGATTGGACCGACGCATGGCGGCCCAACGACTCGGGCCACCCGACGCTGCCTCTGCCGCTGCAGTCGATGATCGCCGAACCCACACTGCGTCGCATCGACAAACTGGCCGCTACCGGACACCCCGGGGCACAAGCCCTATCCACCTATTTCGTCGGCCAGGGCGTCGGGCTGATGAACAAGGTGAAGCCCGCGCGCGACGTCGTGTTCGAGTTCGCCGAGGACTACATCGCCGCCGCCGAGCGGCTCAGTGGCTCGATCAGCGACTGATAGCTACGGGTTCTGCGGCTCCCGCCACATCTTCCACAGTGTCGGCCCGCCGTTGGGGACGTTGATCTCGCCGATCACCCGGAAGCCGAAACGCTCGTAGTACGGCACGTTTTCGTGCTTGCTGGACTCCAGGTAGGCCGGGCAGAGCTCGGCATCGCAGCGATCGAGCCGCGGTTGCATGACGGCCTGTCCGAAGCCGCGCCCCCGTACGGACGGGTCACTGCCGATCACCGCCAGATACCAGTGCGGCTCCTCGGGGTGGTTGGCATCCAACAGGTCCGTCAGTGCGCGGCCTTGCGTCAGCCGGAAGCCGAAGGACCGGAACAACGACGGCACCATGCGCAGCTGGGACCAGATCGACTGCTTCCAGCGGTTGGGCGGATCCCACAGCGCAGCCGCCCCGACTACCGCGCCGTCGTCGGCCACCTCGACGCCGCCGCCCGCCAGGTGATGAACCCGTGTGGAGGTGCCGAAGAACGTCGTCAACTGCTCGGTGCGGGCCTGGTCGTCGGGAAGCAGCCACATGGAGACCGGGTCGTCGTAGAACGCACGTCCCAACGCCTGCGCCAGCGAGGGGATATCCGATTTCAGCGCGGGCCGCGAGTCGATTGCCATGGGCCTAGATTAATGCGTCGCATTCGGGCACCGTGCAGAGCAAGATCAGCGGCTATGAGCACGCTGCTGTGGGACCAGCACACCTGCCTGCCGCTGCAGGACAGCGCCGAGGTGGCACCGCTGACCCGCTACCAGCACTCCGGCGGCGCACTGCTGTCGGTGAACGCGGGCTACGCCCCGCAGCGCTTGGCCGACACCCTGGCGCTGCTGCGGCACTTTAGCCGCGCCATCGAGGCTCACCCTGGCCTGACGGTCGCGGCCGGACTGGATGACGTCGACGCGATCATCGGTGGCGGCGGCATCGCGGTGGTCTTCGACCTGGAGGATTCCAACCCGATCGACGACGATCTGGGCAATCTGGCCGTGTTGGCCGAGCTTGGGGTCCGTACGTTGTTGCCGACCTACAACCACGCCAACCGCGCCGGCAGCGGGTGCCTGGACGCCGTGGACTCCGGACTGACCGCGTGGGGCCGCGCGATCGTGGCCGAGATGAACGCCGTGGGCATGGTTCCCGACGGATCACACTGCAGCGCCCGCACCGGCCTGGATATGTGTGCTGTTTCGGCCGGCCCCGTCGTCTACAGCCATTCGTGCATGCGGGCACTGTGGGATCACCCGCGCAACATCACCGACGATCAGGCCAGGGCGTGTGCGGCCACCGACGGCGTCGTCGGTATCACCGCGGTGGGAATCTTCTTGGGCCCCAACACCCCAACCCTCGACGCGGTGGCGCACCACCTGGAGTACGCGGTAGAGCTGGTGGGCATCGAACATGTCGGCGTCAGCACCGACTACTCCTTCGACCACGCCGACTTCAATGCCGAGCTGCTCGCCAACCCGCAGTTGTTCGATGAGAGCTACACCCGCTGGGGCCCGATCCAGTGGATGCCCCCGGAGACCTGGCTGGGCCTGCGTGACCACCTTTCGGCACGCGGCTGGGCCGATGACGACGTCAACGCGGTGCTCGGCGGCAACTTCCACCGGGTGGCACGTGAGACATGGCGGACCTAGGTCTTGTGTTGTCCGTTGATGAAAGGCTTTATGGTGCTGATGAATTCGCTCGGTTTCTCCAGCAGGGGACTGTGTCCTGATCCGACGATAACGACCGGCTGCAGGCCGGCCTGGCGATAGCGGTCGACGTTCTGCACGGTCGGGGTCAGCACATCGCTGTCGCCCCACACCACCAGCACCGGTTTGCCCAGACCCGCCAACCGGTCGGCCACCGCCCGCTCTTCGTTGATCCGGCTCGCGGTCTTGGCGTCGCACAATGCGTTGTGGGTCATCCGTTTCAACGAGCGGTAGGCCAACGCGGGAATCGGAAAGTCGGCGGCGAATCCGGTCTGCAGCGAGCTCTTGTCGACGGCGTCGAGGCTGCGCAGCTTGTCTACCGCAGCGCCGAGCACCGGCCAGCACACCGCGTTGCCCAGCGCGGGCATGGCGGTCATCCCCAACCCCGCGGGAGTGTCGGAGACGATCACTCGGTCCACCAGCTCCGGTGCGCTTTCGGCCAGTGCGGTGGCCACGGTCCCACCCATCGAATGCCCGACCAGCACTGCGTGGCGCACACCCAGGGCATCGAGCGCTTGGTGCACGGCGGTTGCCTGGCCCTCGGCGCTGTAGGGGGCGGCGTCGCTCGGGGCCTCGGAGCCGCCGTGGCCGACCAGGTCGATCGCGACCACCCGCGATGTGTTTGCCAGCGCGGGCGCCACCGCCTCCCACCACTGAATCGACGCCGAATAGCCGTGCAACAGCACGACGGCGCGGTCCCCACCCGAGCCGTACTCGCGGACGTTGAGATCCGGTCCGGGCAGCTCAAGCACCCGCCCGTGCGCGAACGGCTCGGCGGCGCGTGAGATGCGGTCGGTGACCACGGTATTGACCAGCAGTGCGACGAGGACGAGCGTGATTACCAAAGCGGCAAGGCGTTTACCCACCCGCTTACGGTATCCCGGTCCTAGCCTGGATCGAGATCGAATCCACAGGAGGTAGCAGTGAGCGACCACGACATTCGGATGATCGTCTTGTCCACCGACGACCTGGACGAATCGATCAAGTTCTACAGCGAGACCCTGGGCATGCCGCTGAAGTTTCGCGACGGCGCGCACTTCGCCGCCCTCGACGGCGGATCGGTGACGCTGGCATTGGCGACCGCGGTGGATCACCCCATCCACGGACAGGTGGTGGTCGGTATCAAGACCGACGATGTCGACGGCGCCGCGAAAGCCATCGAGGCCAGCGGCGGCGGAATCGTGAAGGGCCCCTACGACGACGCGCACGAGCGGCGGGCCGTGGTCTACGACAACAAGGGCAATGGGCTGGTGTTCTATAAGCCGTTGGGGCGGTAGGGGGTCTCCGACGGTGACCCCGCATTCGCCTGTTGCGCCCCCGCATCGCTGGCAGTTCGTCGCGCTCACGGTCGGTCTTATTGCAACGGCCGCGGTGGCCATAGCTGGCGTTGCCATTGCCCTATCCAGGCCGGCGCATTCTGTGGTGACTTACTCCGCGGAAGAGAAGGCCGAAGCAAAGACGCAGTTGTGCGACCGCTACAAGATTGCAGTACGCGCGTCGCAGATCGAGACAGCGCCTGGAGGAGACCCCGCACTGGCTCGTATTTCGATGCTGAATGGCGCATTAATGCTGGAGACTGCGTCGGCAAACCCAGCACTCGACGTCAAATATGGTGACGCAGCACGCGCATTGGCTGTCTCCTTCCAAACCCAGGCGGCAATGGCCAGTGGTGAGTCGGCCGACTCTATGGCATGGCACCAGATCGTTGATGACACAAACGCCAAAGATCGCGTCGTCAAGGAGTTGTGCGGTACCTAGCCTGCCGTCGTTGATGGCTACGCTACGAGCATTCCTGCAATGTGCGGGGCCTACACGCCACCAAGGCGCTTTAACCTGGACGGCCGCGGGCGTCATGGCGTATGCAGGAAAACCCTGATCGGCTCTACCATCCGGAATGTGACCATGACACCACCTCCTTGGCCCACACCGCCTCCCGCCCAGTCACGTGGGCGGACCTCCGTGGTGTTGGCGGCGCTTGCTGCGCTGCTGTCTGTCGCCGCGTTGGTCGTGGCGATCATTTCGCTAACCCGATCAGCAGACTCGTCAACGCCGCATTACACGGCGGCGCAGCAGGCCGACGCCAAGAGGCGCCTCTGTGACAGTTACAAGCTCGCTGCTCATGCGGAACACATTGAGACGAACACGCCCAATAACTTTGCGTTCGCGCGTCTCTCTGCAACCAATGGTGCCCTGATCCTCGAGACGGCTGCGGCGGACCCGGCGCTAGACCCCAAGTATCGCGATGGAGCTCGCGCGCTCGCACTCTCCTACCAAACGCTCGTGGCGGTTGCTACCGGCAAAGACGGAGGAGACCCGGAGCTTGAGGCGGTGATCACCGAGACCAACGCCAACGCTCGCGCGATGCACGAGCTCTGCGGCGATTAGCCGCCTTCGATAGGAGATCGATGCAGGCTGAAGCTACCCCGAACTCCGGCATCAGTCCAGACGGTTGGAGGGTGAGATGAACCTGTCAGAGTCGGGCATCGCGACGCCAGACCGCTGAGGCGACTGCTTGAGATTCCCTACTGGCCTGATGGCGTGGGTTCCAATCAGGATGTAAACGCGAAATCGCGTTGAGGGCTACCATCCGCAATGTGACCATGCCATCACCTTCCTGGCCAGTACCACCCCCTGTTCAGCCTCATCGTCGGTCAGCCCTTGTACTCGCAACGCTCGCCGCCTTACTGGGCATTGCCTCCGTAATACTGGCTGTTGCGGCATTGATTCGGCCGGCAGCCAGTCCCATTCCTTCGGCAGCCCAGAAGACGGCCGCGAGGGCGGACCTGTGCGATCGGTTCAAACCTGCTATGAACGCGATACATATCGAGACCAACGGCCCCGATGCGGGTCTTGGACGTATCGCTTTGATTAACGGCGCACTGGTCCTAGAGAGCGCTATTGCGAATCCAGCCTTGGACCCCACATATCGCGACGCAGCCCAAGCCGTGGAGTCGGCCTACCAGGATCTAGTTATTGAATCTTCCAGCGGCAAGGCCGGCGATCCTCAGTTCGATAATGTCGTGAATACCGCCAACGCCAAAGAACGCGTATTGAAGGAACTATGCGGTGACTGATTTGGCGCTTGACCTGCCGCCGGGGAAATGGTCCTTCGATTTGGTAGGGGTGTGGTGGCCCGGCCCCCCGGCCCAACCCGAGATGGGGATCCAGCACTGGTCCAGTCAATCCGACGCCAAAGAGCAGGAAGCCATCGAACTCCGGGATTTCACAAACGGTGTAAGCGCAAGGAACAGTGGACAAACCACGGAGGACGAGCTGATACGGCTACGTATCGGCTACAACCGTCTGACGAACGCCGCCGAGCACTGCAGGAGCAAAAAAACAGCTAGCGACAGCGTCGTCAGGGCCGTTAAAGAACTCCGCCAAAACTTGACGAATATCGCCAACCAGTACAACCCAAAAATCGACGACCTGGTAGCGAAAAATACACCAGAGGCAATGACCGAAGCAATCGGACTAATCGTCGAAGCCAACGGCAAGGCAGCCGAACATAGCTCAGAAGCAAACCGACAGATCATTGAGGCAACCCGACAGATGTTCGAAGATCTGGGCATCGAAGGCGACGCCCAGAAGTGGCTGCAAGATAACGGCGCAAATTTCAGCCCACCACCATCCCAACCACCCACCGCCGAAGAGCTGAGCAGAAAGGCAACTGGTACCGACCAGCTTCCATTCCGGTACGGCACTGGGGATGCGGAGAATCGCCCCATTCCCAGGAGCGTGGACGATCTCCTTCTTCCGGACGACGGCGCCAACCGCGGCGCAGGCGGCAACGACACTGGGGGGGCGGGTAGCAGCGGAACCGGCGGCACCGGGGGCGGCAACATAGGCGGCAACAGCGGCGGCAACACCGGAGGCACCGGGGGCGGCAACATAGGCGGCAACACCGGAGGCACCGGAGGCGGCAACACCGGAGGCACCGGAGGCACCGGAGGCACCGGAGGCGGCAACATAGGCGGCGGCAGCGGCGGCGGCAACAGCGGCGAAGCCATCGGCAACAACACAGGCAACGAACTACAACAAGGGGCGGCCAACCCAGTGAGCACCCCTAACCTTGTGCCACCAGGAGGCGGTGGGGGCGGCGGCCTACCCAGCGCACCAGCGATGGGTAGCGGCGGCATGCCACCTCCCATGGCCTCCGGCATGTCAGGCCTGGGCAGCCCCGGCGGCGGTGGGATGCCACCCGGCCTACCGGGCGGCGGGCCGACCCAGGCGCTCGCATCGGGCATGCCTGGTGGTGGACCTGCGGGGCCGGGAGGGCCGCCATCACCATTGGCGCCAGGCGGAGCAGGCTCCGGGGGGTTCGGTCAGCCATCGCAGATTCCCCCCTCGCCGTCCGTGACGCCGATGGCCGGCGGCGCGCTGGGCAATATGGCCCAATTGGCCAGCCCTAACACCGAGATCGCCCCGTCCGCACCCACCGCCGGCGCGACACCGGCAGCACCAACGGCACCGCCGGTAACAGCGAGCCCGGCCTCGGCATCGTCGGGGCCGATCAGCGCCGGCCCGGCGGTCCCGTCGGGCCCCTTGCCCGGCTACGGGGCAGACCTGCGCCCAGCAGCTGGCGCCGTCCCGGCCACACCGACCGCACCTGCCGGTCCTGCGGGCCCGACTCCCCCGGCCCCGCCCGGCGGCGCCACGACGCCGACGTCCGGGGGGCCAACCGTTGCCTCCACCGGCGATCGTCCGGCACCGGGCAAACCGACGCCCAGCGCAGCCAGTCAGTCCGGCGCATCGGTGGCCGGGAGCATGGGCGCTGGGGGCACGGCCGGGGCCGGAGCCGGTACGGCCGCCCGGCGTCTGGCCGAACATCATGATCTGCAGCGCAAGGTCGACTGGGTGGCCCGCCAGGCGCCGAACCTGACTTGGGCGGCCGGCCTTCGCGACGACGAGACCACCACCGTGCTGGCCACCGACTTGGCCGGCGGCTGGATCCCGCCCACCGTCAAACTCCCGCCCGGGCTCACGCTTCTGGATCCGGCCCACCGCCGCCGTGACACCAGCGCGGTCGATCTGCTGGGTGCGGTGATCGCGGCCGCAGCCCACCAACCGAACACCTACGTCACCGAGGCCGGTCCGAACGATCCGATTCCCGGCAGTGGGGAGCGCGCCCGCTATGGCCAGCACGTCGACGAGCTAGGTCCCACGCTCATCGATATCACCGGCACCAACGACCGCCTACCGCGGATCGTGCAGACCGTGGCACGCGCCGTGGCACGCAGATCCGGCGTCGCCGACAACGAGATCGCGCTATTCCGGCAGGTAGTCACCGATACGCAGACGCGCGTACTCTCGGCCTATCCCCGACATGCTCCGCGGGATGTCGCCGACTGGATGCTGTTGGCGGCCATCGACGCCCTGATCGACGGAAGCGAAGAGCTCGCCCGCTACCACCTGGCGTGGTATCTGGCAGTGGCAGTACGGCATGGAGGTGTTACGCCATGACAGACGATTTCGTGAGGCACTACGGTGCGGACTTTCTGCACATTGCGCTCTCACAGCCCCCGACGCCGGTCCCCCCGGGACCGGTCCATCCCGGCGGATCGTCCCCGGTCGACGCCACGATGGCCGCCTTCGGTGCCGCAACCAACCTGAACCTGGTCGAGACGAACACCGAACTCGCCAACGATCACCGAGACCGCACCGGCCACGCCGCCGATGCCGTGCGCAAGTTCGGCGAGCACGAGGCCGACGCGGCATCGAAGTTCCAGAACGTCGCCTCGCAGGGTGACGCCCTGATGGCACAGCAATCACCGCAGGAAGCCATGGGCGGGGCGATGCAGGGTGTCAACGGCGCGATGCAGGGCATCACCAGTGCACTCAGCGGGGCTCTCGGTGCGGTGAGCAAGCTGCCCCAGGGGTTGATGCAGGCCGGCCAGGGCGCGTTGTCACCGCTGATGAGCGCCGCGTCGTCGCTGGGCAAGGCCGGGCTCGGCGGCGCCACGCTGGCCTCGGACATCAGCCCCGACCCTGGCTTGGGCGGCGGGGATTTCGGCTCCGGCGGAAGCGGTGGCGGGCTGGGCCTGGGCACAACGCCGGCCAGCAACCTCGGCCCGCCCCCGGTTCCGGGGACATCAACACCGACAACGCCCGCCAGCTCCCTGGCCAATACCGGTGCGGCCGGTCCGGCAGGCGGTGCGCCCACCGCGGGCGGGGGCGGCGGCGGGATGATGCCGATGATGCCCGGCGGGGCGGGCGCCGGCGGCAAGGGCGGCAAAGATGACAAGGCAGACGCGAAACGGATCGCCGCCCCCGGCGTGCCCAACGGCCAGCCCGTCAAGGGCCGCACGACGGCCCCGCCCAATGTGCCGGTGACCAAGTCGGTCGCGAAGGACGCCGGTCACCCCGGCATCACTCCACTGAAACGCATTGTGGACAAGGACGATTCGGCGAAGTGACCGCGCGGGCAGCACAGCCGATCGCCTAGTTGGGCTGCTTAGTTGTCGCGGCGCCTGCTCGCCCGGGACGTCAGCTGGTAGGCCGACAGGTAGAGCACGGCGAACAGACCAGCCGATGAGATCGACGCGATAAGGAACTGGAGGCGTTGTCCCTGGGCGATCGGGTAGCGGAACTTCGCCTCGCCATAGCCCATGCCGATTGCAAAAAATAGGCAGAAGCCGAGCATGTAGAGGATCAGCTCACGGTTGTTTTGAAAGCCGAATTCTTCGCGCCCTGGAAGGTACGAACTGCACACAGCTACGTCAAATGCGAGCCCGAATCCCGCGATAATCCACCAGATCTTCGGGGGCGTGGCGATCCGTTCGTGGCGCTGAAGTTTCGCCGACTCGCCTTCGGACTCGGCGTTCTTGTGGATCGGTTGAAACGCGTAGATTGTGCCGTGGATTCGAATATATGGAGTGTGGGCATATGCCCAGCCAACTGTTGCAATCAACATTACTGCGATCGCGGCCAGAATCGTCGCCGGATCGGGGTAGGCGGCAAGAACAGCAAATAGCATTGTCAGGCCTGCCAAATACCAATAGATGCGACGTTTCGACTCGAGCGGTACCTTGAGGTAATCCAAAAACCCACCGGCTGCGATGCACAGAACTGCAGCAATGACGAAGGCGTTACTCATATCAGTACCCCAGGGCGGCATCCACGATTCCTTGGCCTACTTTTGAACCTCCGACGATCCCGCCTGCCACAGCGAAGGGAACGGCTATCTCGGGGGCGACTATAAATGACATCAAGACTCCAGCGCCCCATGCACCCGCTGCGCCTCCTGCCCAACGGCCACCAAATTCCGTCACGCCCTGACCGGCCGAGATTTTGCCGTCCCTTACGTCCATTAAGGTCAGTAGACCATCCAATCCGGTAGCTGTACCCCCCAGACCCCTTCCGAACTTCCTCAGCGCCTCGGCGTCGGCCTTGGAAAATGCGTCAGCGTCGAGCCAGTGCCGCCCCGTTGGCAGACTTTCCCCGTATTTCTCCAAGCCGCCAGCGACGGCATCGGAGGCGTTCGCGAGTTGGTTGAAGAACTGCCTCGGCGAGGTCCCGTTCTTGACGGCGTCGACGGCACGCTGGACTCCGGCGGGGGACACGCCACTACTGCGGAGTCGGTCGGCGAAGCCGTTGAGGGCAAATGCGCGGGCGGCCGCTTCAGCGTCATCGAGGGCCCTGGTGGCCTGGTCGGGCGTCATCGGTGCAATGTCCGAATGCAGCGACCCGGATTCCAGCTGGCGCCGCATTTCCAAACGGCTTTGGGCATTGCTGCGGGTGTCACCGCCCAGGACGGTGTCCGGCCGCAGTGGGCCGATGAAGTGGGCCATGCGGAAGTCGTCGAGGCGTTCGCCGGCCAGGCGGCGGGCGTCGGGATCGGCGGTGGGGTTGGTGGCGGTGACGTAGTCCCGCAGGCGGGCGGCGGCCTCGGCTTTCTGCGGCGTCATCTCGCCGGGACTGTCCGCGAGTTCCTGGTCGTGGTCGCGTTGGGTGTTGCGGTAAGTGTCGGCGGCGTGGTCGGCCTGCTGGTCTTGGTTCGGCTGGCCGTCGCCGTCGTAGCCGTGCAGCGGTACCGGATCATAGCCGTGGGAGAGCAGTTTGCTGGTCGCGTCCTGCAGGGTTGCGGCGTAGTCGTCGCGGAGCTTTTCGACCTGGTGCAAGATGCCGGCAGTGTCGTCGATCGCGACCTGTTCCAACTCGGCGGTATCTAGGTGCGCCTGCTGGTACATGCCGATGCGGTTGTCGATGTCTTGAAGCTGGATCTCCAGCGCGTTGATCTTCGCGGCCGCCGACTTCTGGGCCTCGGCCAGCGCGGCGGCGATCATTTCCAGGTCGGTGCCGATAGCCGTGAGCTGGGTTTGCTGCAGGTGCAAGGTGTCGGTGGCGCGTTGCACTTCCACCGAGTCGTTGATCGGGTGCTCGCCGTTCTCCCGGTTCCAAGCCGCCTGGAAGCGTTGGCGGGCTTGGGCGAACGCCGCGCTGGACGCGGCGGTACACGCGCCGGCGTTGTGGAAGGCCTGCGCGAGCTCGTCGACAGCGGCCGGGTTACCGCTTCGCAGGGTGTTGTTGACCTGCCACGGGTCGCCGCCCGCGGCATCGATGAGCAGCGGCAGGCTTATGTAGCGGAGTTGCACCGCACTGCACGAAGTTCGGCCGCGTTGTGCTGATCCATACCGATAAATGCCCGCCGGGCGTGGTGTGCCTTGTCCGCGACATCGGCCAAAACCCGGCGTTGATCGTTGAGGGTTGTGATGTGGTCGCAATGGCGGGTCAAGATCGCCTGGGAGAAGGTGTCGGCGGCGCCAAAACTGCCGAAGATTCCCGCCGCCACCGCAGTCTGATCCAACGACGTCGCGCCCGCCTGGGCGTGGTCCGCAGCGCTGTCGGAATGGGTTGCCCCGTCCTTCAACATCGCCGGATCGACGAACACGCCAACTCCTTTCGCATGCCAACTTCCGGTAACCCTGGCAGCGGTAGTTGTGAACGTCAATTCACCCGCCGGCCGGCGCACACCCGTCCCCACCCGCCGCGCGTCGGCCGCGCTACGTGACCCGCTCGGAAATCATTTGCGACACGGTTTCTGCGATCCGCTCCGACCCCGGGAGGCCTTGGACCACGACATCAATCAACACCGACGCTGTTACGCGGTACGTAACGGTCTGCGAATTCCCGGGGAAGACCAGGGCAACGGTGGACGGATCCAGCTTATTGATGCGGAAATTGTAAAGCTTTGTCTGCAGCGCGGCACAGTCCTCGAAGGACGATGCGAGCCGGTCGAATTCAGCTCTCGCCGTGCCATCATCCGGATAAACTCCGATCGCCTGCGCGACGGTAGATATGGCGCTTATTTCTCCGCCAGCGGCTGTGTATGTCGCGGAACGAAACTGTGACCAGTTATGCCCAAAAGCTTCTTCTAGGCCGAAAACCGGGCGGCACTGGTCCGGTGTGCGCAAATTTTCGTGAAACGACCGGGGAGCGTCCATCACGGGCAGCGCAGCGAGGTCGTCGCGGTCGGTGACGCGCTGGACCTCATCCAAGCCGACGATCAACGAGGCGGCATCGATCCCGGGCGTCGCGCCAACACCACCGGACTGGCATGCGGTCAGCACCAAGACGAAACAGCCAGTTAGAACAGTCGCCTTAAGCCGGGACAGCAACCCCTTGCGAACCACGCCAATCTCTCCTAAGAACAACTGGGCCAGACACCGTTATCGAGTCGTAAACGCCGGAGGGGGCGGTACCTCCATCGTTACCCCATACGTCAGAAATTTAGCGGACAATACAAGAATTTCGTCATATAATTCCTGGGCCTCTGCATTATATTCCGCCACTGCGGCATAGTTTTGAGGATTAGGAGGGCTGGCGTTGTGCGAGGAAATTTTTACGCTCAACTCCGCTAAATCTTGATACAGGTCGTCGAGTGTTTCATTTGCCGGTGATTGATTATCGGGACCTTGTTGCTTCGCGCCGCCAGCCCGATATTGTCCAGCCAACGCCTGGACCTGAGCCGCCCGTTGCTGACTATCCGCGGCCGCATCGGCGACGACCTTGTGGATCTCCCTAGTCTTGCCGGCTAAATAGACCTGGAACTGACGGGCACCGGTCGGGGTGTCCAATCCGGGCCAACTCGCGGAACTCTGACGGATCTCGGCTTCCAGGGCGTCCAGACGCGCCCGCGACTGCAGGTTGTACTGGTGGGCGCCGCGCAGGATCCCCTCAAAAGACCGGTCGAGCTCAACCGACGTCGCCAACCGCTGCACCAACTGCTCTTCGCGTGCACGGGCCGCCGCAGCGAACGCGCCCGACTGGTCCGCCATAGCGCAAAACCTACGCGCGTCGTCGTCATCGCGTGTGCGCAAGTGACTGGTTCCCGCTGGCCAAGGCCAGTAATGTCGTCGCGGTGCGCTTTGTCGCCGCAGGGGGCGGCGGCGCCGAGCGTGCGTCGTTAGGGGTAGCAGAGCATGCCGCTGAGTCTGTCGAACCGGGACCAGAACTCCGGTCACCTGTTCTACAACCGACGACTGCGCGCCGCCACCACCAAATTCTCGGTGCGGATGAAGCACGACGACCGCAAGCAGACCGCCGCGATCGTGCTCTCCATCGTGCTGATCTTCATCGGCATGGGCTGGATGCTGCTGCTGAACGTGTTGCGTCCGGCCGGGATCGTGCGGACGTCGTCGATCGTCGGCGACCGCGACTCCGGTGCGATCTACGCGCGCATCGACGGGCGGTTGTACCCGGCGCTGAACATCACCTCGGCGCGGCTGGCGGTCGGAAACGCGCAGGTGCCCACCTGGGTCAAGCCCGCGGAGATCGCCAAGTACCCGACCGGCCCCATGATCGGCATCCCCGGCGCCCCGACGTCATTGGTCGCCAATACCGGCGCCGCCTCGGCGTGGGCGGTCTGCGACACCGCCGGCTCCCCGCGCCGTGCCGAGCCCCCCGTGGTCACCGCGATCGCGGGCCCGTTGAGCCCGGCCGGCCGCGCCGCGCCGCTGGCCGCGGGCGCGGCCGTGCTGACCCGCTTCCAGGGCGCCACGTACGTCATCTGGGGCGGCAAGCGGTCCCAGGTCGACCCCGCAGATCGGGCGATCACGCTGAGCCTCGGCATCGACCCGGGCATCACCGCTCCGGTGGAGATGTCGCGGGCACTGTTCGACGCGCTGCCGAGCACCGAACCGCTGCGGGTCCCGGTGATTCCCCTGGCGGGCACGCCCTCGCAGTGGGTGCCCGGGTCCCAGGTGGGGGCGGTGCTGGAGACCCGCACGGCCGGCGGCGGCTCCCAGTTCTACGTGTTGGTGCCCGACGGGGTCCAGAAGATCACCAGCTTCGTGGCCGACCTGATTCGCAGCGCGAACTCTTTCGGGTCCGTGGCGCCCCTGGTGGTCAGCCCGGACAAGCTGGTCAACATCCCGGAAGTGGGCACGCTGCCCGTCGAGTACTACCCCAACAGCAGGCTCAAGTTCGTCGATACCGCCGCCGACCCGACGACATGCGTGGCCTGGGAAAAGGCTTCCGGCGACCGGCAGGCGCGGATCACCTTGTACAACGGGCGCGGCCTGCCCGTGTCGCCGGGGATGGACAACCGGATCGTCCGGCTGGTGCGCGATGACCGCAGCCCCACCTCCGTGGTGGCCAACCAGGTTTTGGTGTTGCCGGGCGCAACCAACTTCGTCACCTCGACCAGTGAACTGCTCGACTCCGATTCCCGTGAAACCCTCTTCTGGGTGTCACCCAACGGTGTCCGGTTCGGCATCGCCGCCGAGAGCGAGACCCTGCGCGGCCTCGGCCTGGATCCCGGCTCGGCGCAGCAGGCGCCGTGGCCGCTGCTGCGCACCTTCGCGACCGGTCCGGAACTGTCGCGGCATGCCGCGCTGCTGGCACGCGACACCGTGGCCTCGGCCGGCGCGGTGCAGCCGGTGGTCCACAACAATCAGCAGGGCGTCCCGGGAGGGCACTGATCGATGTCCAAACGCGCATTCGTTCCGGTCCGACTTCAGGTTCCCGAGCCCAAACCGGTGCGGGTCGCTCCACGCGCACCGGACGCCCTTCCCGAACGGGAGCCGCGCAACCTCTGGGTGATGATCGGCATGCCCGCGCTGATCGTCGCGCTGATCGGCACCATCGTCATGCTCTACGTGTCCGGGGTGCGCAGCTTGGGATCGGGCATGTTCCCGATGGTGGGCATGGCGGGCCTGGGCATGCTGATGTTCTCCGGGCGATTCGGGCGGGCCCGCAAAATCAGCTGGGGCGAGCAGGAAAAGAACCGGCGCAGCTATCTGCGCTCCCTGGACGGCGAGCGCGACGAGATCCAGAAAGCGGTCTGCGCCCAGCGCAATGCCCAGGAGTTGGTGCACTCCAACCCGCAAGACCTGGGCGCGGTCATCGGCGGGCCGCAGATGTGGGAGCGTCGCCGCTCCGACGCGGACTTCCTGGACGTGCGGGTGGGCGTCGGCGTGCAGCATGCCCCGGACTCGGTGTTGTCGGTGCAGTGGCCGGAGATCCCGATCGACGAGGAACTGGAGCCGGTCACCGGCCAGGCGTTGCGCGACTTCATCCTCGAACAACGCAAGATCCGCGACATCGCGAAAGTGTTCAACCTGCGCTCCCGCCCGGGCTTCAGCTTCGTCGGCGAGGACCTGGATGAAGTCCGCTCGCTGCTGCGGTCGATGCTGAGCGGGCTGGCGGTTTTTCACAATCCGCTTGACGTCAAATTGATGGTGGTGACCCGGCACCCCGAGCTGTGGTCGTGGATGGTCTGGCTTCCGCACAACCAGCACGACGAACTGTTCGACGCCTGCGGGTGGCGGCGCCTGGTGTTCACCAGCCCCACCGAACTCGAGGCAACACTCGGCGCCGACCTGCACATGAAAGGCAAGCGCGGCGCCTGGCGGCCGCCGTCGGCACCGAGTCCCACCACCATGGGATCGGCGTTGGAGACCGGCGCTGACGGGCACGATCTGGGTCCGCACTGGGTGATCGTCGACGACAACACCGGCAGCCCCGAGGCCTGGGAGAGCGTCGTCGGCCGCGTCGGCAAGGAAGGCATCACGGTGCTGCGGGTGGCGTCCCGGCTCGGCACCGGTGTCGGGTTCGCCCGCGACGAGATCTTCGAGGTGATCGACCACGCGGCCCGCCACCACAGTGCCGAGGACCCGTCCCCGGACCATGACGGCGACGGGCGCGGCGCCGGCGCGTCACCGCGGCCCATGGTCCGCGCCGGCGGCAAGTTCTTCGCCCATGCCGACCAACTGTCGGTGCCGCGCGCCTACCGCTACGCGCGGGCGATGGCGCGCTGGTCCCCAACGGCCAGTGTCGACGTCGCCGACGCGGGCAGCGGCGCCCTGGAACTGTTGCGCGCGCTGGGAATCGACGACGCTCGCGAGCTGAACGTCGACCGGCTGTGGGCCGAGCGGCGCAGTCGCGGCGACGAGCGCTGGGCGGAGATCCCGGTCGGAGCCAAGCCCAACGGCGAGCTGCAGAATGTTGTGTTGCGCGCAAAAGACTTCGGCGGCTTCGGTTTCCACTCGGTGGTGATCGGCACCAGCGGTTCGGGCAAGTCGGAGTTCTTCCTGTCGCTGGTGTACGGGATCGCGCTGACCCACTCACCGGAGACCTTCAACGTGATCTTCGTGGACATGAAGTTCGAGTCCGCGGCCCAGGACATCCTCGGCATCCCCCATGTGTCAGCGGCCCTGTCCAACCTCGGCAAGGACGAGCGACACCTCTCCGAACGGATGCGCCGAGCCATCGACGGGGAGATCGCCCGGCGCTACCGACTGTTCAACTCGGTCGGTGCGCGCGACGCCAACGATTACGAGGAGATCCGGCTGGCCGGGCGCGACCTGGAGCCGGTGCCCATCCTGCTGGTGGTGATCGACGAGTACCTGGAGCTGTTCCAGAACCACTCCAAGTGGATCGACCTGATCATCCACATCGGCCAGGAGGGCCGCGGCGCCAACGTCTTCTTCATGCTCGGCGGGCAACGCCTTGACCTGTCGTCATTGCAGAAAGTCAAGTCCAACATCGCCTTCCGGGTCGCCCTGCGCGCCGAGTCCGGTGACGACAGCCGCGAGGTGATCGGCTCGGATGCCGCCTATCACCTGCCGTCGAAGGAGAACGGCTTCGGGCTTTTGAAGGTCGGCCCGCGCGACCTGGACCCGTTCCGCTGTTTCTACCTGTCGGCGCCGTTCGTCGTCCCCAAGCGCAAGACGTCCTCGGGCAAGACCCTCGACATGACTCTGACCAAGCCCCGGCTCTACACCTGGCAGTACCAGCCGCTGGATGAGGCGGATGCCCAAACGCTGCAGGATATGTCGGCCACCGACGCCGAACCCGACGAGTTCCTTCTGCACGCCGACGGGTTCAAGAAGAAGAAGATCGTCGACGTGCTGCGCGAGTCGCTGATCGCCGCCGACCGCAAGGCGCCGCACCTGCCGTGGCTGCCCCCACTGGAGATCTCCGAGCCGGTCGACGCCCTGGTGGCGCGGTACCGCGGCAAGCCGTGGGACGTCGACTATGGCAGCAACCCCGGGCTGGTGTGGCCGCTGGCCGTCAAGGACATCCCCGAGGACGCCCAGCAGCTGGTGCACTGCGTCGACGTGTTGCGCAGCAACGTCATGGTGGTCGGGGCCAAGAGCCGCGGCAAGACGACCACGCTGATGACGCTGATGTGTTCGGCGGCGCTGATGTATTCCCCGGCTCGGCTGACGTTCTTCTGCGTCGGCGGCGCCACGCTGGGGTATGCCGAGACGCTGCCGCATGTCGCCGACATCGTCTCGCCGGCCGACCGCGAGGGCGTGGAGCGCACCGTTGCGACCATGGCCGCACTGATCAGCGCCCGGCAGGACACCTTCCGCCGGGACAAGATCGACATCAACGAGTTCCGGGAGCGGCGCTTCGGTTCCGGCGGCGAAAGCCTCGCGGGCACCGACGCTGCCGATCCCTACGGTGACGTGTTCCTGGTCATCGACGATTTCTCCGACCTCTACGCCGCCGACACCATGCTCGGCGACCGGATCATCGCGCTCAGCGGTGTCGGTCCCGAGTACGGCGTCCACCTGATGACCAGCGCGTCAGGCTGGATCCACGGCCAGCGCCAGACGTTGCTGCAGAACTCCGACGTGCGCATCCAGTTGCGCTTGCAGAACCCGGGCGAGAACGAGATGGGCACCGCCTCGCTGGACGCCCGCGACGCCGCCAAGCGCACCGTGAACCGGCCCGGCTTCGGTTTGACCGAGTCGCTGCACGAGATGCTGATCGGAGTGCCGGAACTGGCTGCCGAGGACGGGGCCCGGATCGGAACCCGCGAATTGGGGACGCGGGTCGCCGAGGTCGCGGGCGTGACCAAGCACGCCACCCTCAAGCGGCTGCCGCCCGCGGTGGCGCTGTCGGAGGTCCTGGCCTACGACGTGGCACAGCGTCCGCCCGCCCAGACCGCCCCGTCGATCGCGTTCATGATCGGCGAGCAGCACGACCTGCTGCCGGTGCCGCTGATGCTGTCCGAACACCCCGGAATGATGATTCTGGGGCGGGCCCTGTGCGGCAAGAGCGCCACCCTGGCCGCGATCGGCGAAGCGGTGATGGCGCGGTTCAGCCCGCAGGAAGCCCAGATCACCATTGTCGACCCCAAGACCGGTCCGCTGCGCGACCTGCAGGGCGCCGGCTACGTCAATGCCTACGCCTACGACCAGGACGAGATCGACGAGGTGCTGACCACGCTGGCCCAGCAGGTCCTGCTGCCCCGGCTGCCCGCCAAGGGTCTGAGCCAGGAGGAGCTGCGTGCGCTCAAGCCCTGGGAGGGCCCGCGCCATTTCGTGTTGGTCGACGACGTGCAGGACCTGCGGCCGGCGCAGATCCATCCGGCCAAGCCACCGGTGGGCGCGGCACTGTGGAAGTTGATGGAGCGGGGCCGCCAGATCGGCCTGCACGTCTTCGCGACCAGGAACTCGTCCAACTTCGGTCAGCTGGAGATGGACCCCTGGGTCAAGACCCAACGCGCCGCCAAAGTGCCCACCTTGTTCATGGACAACGACCCGCAGAACAAGGTCAATCGGATGGTGCGGGCTCAGGCCCTGCCCGCCGGCCGCGGGTTACTGGTCAACGACTCCGAAGTAGAAGGTGTCCTGGTCGGAGTGCCGTCGTCAATGATCCACGATTTCGAGCAGCAATAACCGGTATTTACATCGTGAAGTGACGGCGGCCCGATATCGGTTTACGATCGACTCCGACCTGCCAACGTCGGCATATCAGCGATGAGGCATCGGGAGGAAATTATGTTCTCTGTAGAACCGGAAGCAGTCCTGGCGTCATCGGGCGTCGAAGCGGGAATCACCGCAGAAACGGAGGCAGCCGCTTCCGCGGCCAGCCCGGCCCTGCTGGGCGTTCTGCCGATGGGTAACGACCCCGATTCCCTCGCGTTCCAGGCCGCGCTGCTGGCCTCCGGAACCCAATACCTGGGCATCGTGGCCGAACACTCGGCGCAACGCGGACTGTTCTCCGGCGCGCAGGCCACCGCCTCGGGGGTGTACGGCGCCACTGAGGCACTGCGAGCCGCCACCGTCGCACTCGGCGGCTAATCCGTGGCCGACCCGGGGTGGGCCGCCCGCACACCGGAGACCAACGACATGTTGATCAAATCCGGCGCGGGTGTGATGACCATGCTGACCAATGGGGCGGCATGGACGTCGCTGGGTGTGGCCCACCACGCGTCGGGTATCGCCTCGGCGGTCAACACCGCATTGACCTCGATCGGATGGGTCGGTGCCGGTTCGGAGGGATCTGTTCTCAACGCCACCCTGCTGAACGTGGCCCTGCACGGACTGGCGGGCTGGGTGGACGTCAAGGCGCCGATCGTCGCGGCGGCGGTCGAGGCCTACCAGCTGGCCTACGGCAGCATGCGCACCACCCAGGAGTGCGAGGAGAACCGGATCGAGACCGCCACCGACTACGGGATCAATCCGTCGGTACTGGGGGCGTTGACGCCGCGCATCACGTCGCTCGAATTCGAGTACTTCGGCCTGTTCTGGCCCAATAACGCCGCGGTGGGCGCGTCCTACGGGGCGGTGCTGACCGCGCTCACCTCCAGCCTGACGGTTCCCGCGCCGGTGGCAGGGATGGGCGCTTCGCCCGCGGCGCCGGCGGCCGCGGCCAGCGCCGTCGGCCAAGCGGCATCGCAGGCTGCGGCCGGCGGCGCGATGCGCGCCGCCTACACCGGTACGTCGTCGGCAACCAATGCCGCCGGCCAGGGCGCCAACGCCGCCCAGGGCATGGGCTCACAGATGAGTTCGATGCTGGGCCCGGTCCAGCAGATCGGCTCGACGCTGATGCAGGCGCCGCAATCTCTGATGCAGATGCCGCAGTCGATGATGAGCCCGATGCAGTCCCTGATGGGCATGTTCATGAACCCGAGCATGCTGGGCGGCGCTCTCAATCCGGCCGGGGCCGGCGGGGTTCCGGCCACGGCGATGCTGGCCAATGCGACGGTCTCACCCGGTGCGGGGGGCTTCGGGGGTGGCGGAGCGGGAGCGCCGGTGTCCGCGTTCACCCGGCCGGTGAGCGCATTCGAGTCCGGCGGCGGCCGTCCGGTCGGGTTGCGGCCCAGTGGAGCGCTGGGCTCCGTCGAGTCCCAGCGGGTGACGGCCACCAGCGGCGGCGGCATGGGCGGCATGCCCATGGCCCACGGCGCCGGGGCGGGCGGAAAAGGCCAAGGCGACCGGTCCTCCGACCGGACCAACACCGTGCGAGTTGTCGACGACCGGGTGTGACCTGGGCGTTTGCTGAAGACAGGGTGAATCGACACATCCGAAAGGAGCCAATACACTACCGCCAGCTACATCCCGCCGAACCCGGGGGGGTTGTTCTACAACCGAGGAGGAAACGATGGCAGCCATTGTCGTCACGCCCGAACTGATGCGGAACACCGCGTCGAAGTTGTCGCAGCACATCGAACACGCGCAGGCGATCGCCAACCAGTACCTGGCCGACCACGAGAACATCCTGGGCGCTGGGACGTGGGACGGTGGCGGCTCCAAGGCCTCGTATGCCACCGCCGCGCAGATCCACGAAGACGTACAGAAGGTCCTCACCGGCGGCCACCGCCTGACCGAGGGCCTCAACCAGGCCGCTGCCCTGATGGAGTCGCACGAGTCCCACTCCGAGCACGCCTTCCACTCGCTCTTCGGCGGACAGTCCGCCTAACCCCCGACCCCCAAACTCGAAAGGACATCGATCCCCATGGCAGACAGTGGCGGTATCACTTACAACCCCGGCCCCGTCTCCGATCACGCCCACAGCGTGGTCAGCAGCGCCGGCACCCTCGACCAGATCCATCAGGACTCCCACCAGCTCACCCAGATGCTGACCGAGTACTTCGCCGGCCACGGTGCCACCGGCTTCTTCGAAGCCCAGGCCCAGATGCTGTCCGGCCTGCAGGGCCTGATCGAGACCATCGGGCAGCACGGCTCCACCATCGGCTCCGTGCTGGAGGGTGCCATTTCGACCGACCAGACGATCCAATCGCTTTTCTGATCGGACCCCGATCGTCACCGAGGTGGGGTGTCTGCGCGAGCGGCGCAGATGCCCCATTTCGTGTGTCAGGCCGGCTACCGGAGACCACAGATGAGACGAGGGTGACGTGCTGACAACGACGCTCGACGGGCTGTGGGTGCTGCAGGCCGTCACCGGGATCGAAACCCTCTGCCCGGAACTGGGGCTTCGTCCCCTGCTGCCCCGCCTGGACACCGCCGAGCGGGCGCTGCGCCATCCGATCGCCGCGGAGCTGACCGAGATCGGTGTGCTCGACGACCAGGGCGACGTGGACTCGATGGTCCGGGAATGGCTGACGGTGATCATGCGGCGCGACATCGCGCTGATGCTGAACCTCAACTTCCCCGGCCGGCCCTACGGCGACCCCCAGCACATAACCCGAGTCTCGATCAGCCGGTTCGCCTCCTGGTGGGTGGTGCTCGAACGCCATGACCAAGAGGTGCGGCTCTATCCCGCCGGCAGCGCCACCGACCAGGCGGCCGCGGGCGATCTGCTGGTCGGCCAGATCGAGCGGTTGTGCGGTGTCACCGAGGCCGCCCAGCTGCGGCCGGTCACCCTGGAGACCAAGGAGCTGCTCGAGCGGGTCCACGACCAGGACAGCCTCCGTCGATACCTGGCCGCACAGCGGCTCGACATCGACCAACAGCAGATCGTGGCGATGACCGCCGACCCGGAGGTGTCCGGTCAGGCCAACATCGTTGCGATCCAGCCCGGTGCGGGCCCCGAGGAGCTGGCTCGAATGGCGATCGGGGATACCGCGGTGCTGATCTCCGACACCCCGGCCGGCCGCGTCTGCGTGGAGAACATCGACAACGGTGGCCGCCGCTACCAGATCGTCTCCCCCGGCACCCGTGCCGATGTCGCCAACGCGATCCTGCGGCTCATCGCTCGTCTGCCGGCCGGCGCGGACTGGCATTCACACCGGCGGGTTGTGTGACAGTGAATTCACATCTTCACCATTACCGTGCATTACCGTCCACCGTCAGAAACGTTGCAAACGCCGAATCAGCAGCCGTGTTAACATCACGCACGTGACGAGCCCATGGAATAGCCAGAATATGCCTGACGAAGGCTCATCCGGGCGGTGGGATCCGACATCCGGTCACCGCTACCGGGATTCCGTATCGGACTCTATGCGCATTTCCGACCTGGCGACACCACGCAAGATTCCGCCCGGTTCGGGCTGGCGCAAACTGGTCTATGTCGTGTCGGCGAAAGTTATTAATCCAGGCGAATCTCCGCGCGAACGTCATTACCGTGATTTGCGCAATAGAATTCGTCGGCACATCCGGCGTCAGTACGTGATCACGTTGGTGTCCGGAAAGGGCGGCACCGGCGTGACGACGATGACCGCCGCTATCGGCAGCGTATTTCGGGAATGCCGACCGGAAAATGTGATCGCGATTGACGCTGTTCCGGGCTTCGGAACCCTGTCCGATCGCATCGACGAGCACCCGCCCGGTGACTACTCGGCCGTTCTGAGCGACACCGACGTACAGGGGTATTCCGATATCCGTGAACACCTCGGGCAAAACGCCGTCGGCTTGGACGTCCTGGCCGGCAACCGCACCTCGGATCAGCTCCGCCCGCTCGTCCCGGCCATGTTCAGCGGGGTGTTGTCGCGGCTGCGGCGAACCCACAACGTGATCCTGGTCGACACCGCGGCAGACCTGGAGCACCCGGTCATGAAGCCGGTGTTGGAGAACACCGACACGCTGGTCTTCGTCTCCGGAATCACCGCGGACCAGTCCCGGCCGGTGCTGCGGGCGGTGGACTACCTGGCCTCGCAGGGTCACCACGAGCTGGTGTCCCGGGCCACGGTGATCCTCAACCACTCCGCGCAAGGCGAGGACAGCGCCGCGGTGGCCTATCTGACCGAACGGTTCAGCAAAACCGGCGCCACGGTGGAGGTCATGCCGTATGACGCCCATCTGGCGAAGGGCGGAATCATCGACGTCCACAACGAGGTGAAAAAGAAGACCCGGCTGCGGTTATTTGAAATAACCGCCGGTCTGGCCGACAAGTTCGTGCCCGACACCGAAAGGTAAGCGCGGTGACTTCTCCGACACCAGCTAAAGTCGCGTTTCCGGCACGCTGTGCGGTGAGTCTCGCATACGACAAACACCTCGTGTCCCAGGTCTTCCCGGCCGGTATTCCGGTGGAGGAATTCTTCGAGGGAATGGTCGAGCTGCTCGACGAGGATCTGCGGCACCACGGTTTCGACGGGGTGGCTCTCCCCCCGGGCAGTTACGAACTGCATAAAGTCAACGGCGTACGGCTGGACATCACGCGCAGCCTCGACGACCTGGGCGTTCAGGACGGCGACACCCTGGTCCTGGTCCCGGCGGTGGGCGGCGACTCCTTCGAGCCGCAGTACGAATCGCTGTCGAGCGCCCTGGCCGCGACGGCCCGCCGCCTGGGCACCCAACCCGAGATCAAGTGCCAGGAGTGTGGGCACAAGGCCGACGAGCAGACCGTGACCCGGCTGCTCAACGTCAAGGTCGATCGGATGTTCGCCCCGGTCACCGCGTTGACCGCCGCGCACACCGCGATCGGGCTGATGGCCATGGCCGTGGTGGTGCTGTCGGCGCTGGCGGTTCGGGCCCGAATGTTCAGCGACAGCTGGCCCCCCGCCGCGGTCCTGGCCGGCCTCGGCGGACTGCTGGCGCTCGGTGCCACGGTGATCCGGCGGAACTGGCCCGCCCGCGACGACCTGTTCAGCGGATTCGGCTGGCTGGCGGTGGTCGCGCTGTCCTGCGCCGCGCTGTGCGCGGCACCCGGGGCCCTGGGCGCGCCCCACCTGATGATCGGGGTGACGGTCCTGGCGTTGGGCGCGATCGGCCTGAGTGTGCTGCTGCGTTCGCAGACCGCGGTGGCCACCGCGATCGTCACCGCCGCGGGAATCGGCGGGGCGGTGGCCGCCGCGCGGATGTGGCATCCGGTATCGCCGCAGGTCATCGGTATCTGCATGCTGCTGGGCCTGCTGATCCTGTTGCGCATGTCGCCGACGATCGCGCTGTGGGTGGCGCGGGTGCGGCCACCGTACTTCGGTTCGATCACCGGGCGGGACCTGTTCGCCCGCCGCGCCAATATGCCGATCGACACGGTCTCTCCCGTCACCCCGGAGGACGGCGAGGACGACGAGGACGACCTGGTCGATATCTCGGCGCGCGGTACCGCGATCGCGGCCTCGGCGCGGTTGATCAACGCGGTGCAGGTCGGGATGTGTGTCGCGATCGCCACGGCGCTGCCGATCGCGGTGTGGATGGTGCTGGACCCGGGCGGGGCCCGGCCGCGCGGCGCGCTGGCGCTGTGCGGTCTGGTGGCGGGCCTGTTCATCACCCAGGGTCGTGGTTTCGCCGGCCGTGTCCAGGCGATCGCCCTGGTGGGCGGGGCGTGCGCGGCCGTTCTGACCGGAATCGTGAAATACGCACTGGCGAACCCGGGCGACACCGCCGGGGGGTTCTTATGGCCGGCCGCCGCCGTAGCGGTCTTCGCCGGGCTCGGGGTGGCCGCCGGACTGTTGGTCCCGGAGACCAAGTTCGTGCCCTGGATCCGGCTGGCCGTCGAATGGCTCGAAGTACTGGCGTTCATCGTGGTGGGGGTGCTTGGCGCTTGGCTGGGAGGACTGTTCGTGTGGGTGCGCAACTGAATCGCCTGCGCGCCCGCGGGGCCGCGGTCACCGCGGTGATGCTGCTGGTGAGTCTGTCGAGCGGCTCCCCGATGGCGCAGGCGATCGAGCCGCCGTCCGTCGATCCGGCCCTGGTGCCCGCCGACGGCGTACCCGGGCCGGACCAGCCGATGCGGCGCTCGAATTCCTGCAGTGTGCCGATCACCGTCAGCAACCCCGATGTGGCCCAGCTGGCGCCCGGATTCGACATGCTGGGGATCGCCGCGGCATGGCAGTACTCCACCGGCAACGGCGTTCCGGTGGCCGTCATCGACACCGGCGTCACACCGAACCCCCGGCTACCGGCGGTCGCCGGCGGCGACTACATCATGGGTGGCGCTGAGGGCCTGGGCGGTCTGCAGGACTGCGATGCGCACGGCACCATCGCCGCGTCGATCATCGCCGCGGCCCCCCTGGGCGTGCTGCCGATGCCCCGCCCGATGCCGGAGGTCCCCGCCTTCCCCCCGCCGGCCGGTCCGCCGCCGAGTATCGGCGAACCTCTACCGCCGGCCGATGTGCCCGGCCCGCCGGCACCGCCGCCGATCCCGGCTCCGGTGACCATCACCCAGGTGGCACCGCCACCACCCCCGCCCCCGCCTCCCCCACCGCCGGAGGGTGCCGTGGCACCGGCCTCGGGGCCGGCCGATCCGCAGACCGAGGACGAGCCGGCGGTCCCCCCGCCCCCGCCGGGCGCCCCCGACGGTGTCGTCGGGGTGGCACCGCACGCCACCGTCATCTCGATCCGCCAGTCGTCCCGGGCGTTCGAGCCGGTCAACCCGCAACGGTTCGGCTACGACGACGAGCGGGTGAAAGCCGGCACGCTGGCCACGCTGGCCAAGGCCGTCGTCCACGCGGCGGACCTGGGCGCCAAGGTGATCAACATTTCGGTGACCTCCTGCGTCCAGGTGGCGGCCGGACTCGACCAACAGGTGCTGGGGGCGGCGCTGTGGTACGCGGCGACGGTCAAGGACGCGGTGGTAGTCGCGGCCGCCGGCAATGTCGGCGAAGCCGGCTGCGCCGACAATCCGATGTTCGACCCGCTGAACCCGAGCGATCCGCGGGACTGGAACCAGGTCAAGGTGATCTCAAGCCCGTCGTGGTTCTCGGACTATGTCCTGTCGGTGGGCGGCGTGGATGCCACCGGGGCGCCGATCGACAAGAGCATGGCCGGTCCCTGGGTGGGGGTGGCCGCGCCGGCCACCCACGTGATGGGCCTGTCGCCGCAGGGCGGTGTGCCGGTCAACGCCTACCCCCCGATTCGGGTCGGCGAGAAGAACATGCCGTTCTGGGGCACCAGCTTCTCGGCCGCCTACGTCAGCGGCGTGGCCGCCCTGGTCCGGGCGAAATACCCTCAGCTCACCGCGCATCAGGTGATCAACCGGATCATGCAGACCGCCCACAATCCGCCCGCCGGCGTCGACAACCGGGTGGGCTACGGCTTGGTCGACCCGGTGGCGGCGCTGACGTTCAACGTGCCGGCGGGTGACCCGCTGGCGCCGGGGTCGCAGCAGCGGGTGATCACCCCGGCTCCGCCGCCACCGCCGCCGGATCATCGGGCCCGGACCGTTGCGCTGGGGTTCCTCGGCGTGATCGCCGCGACCGTCCTGGCCGCCGCGATCACCGCGCGGATCCGGAGGGCCACCAAGTGAGCCAGAACCGGGTCCGGCTGACCGGGTTCACTGCGTCGAGCAACCGGCGGCTGCTGTGCGCGGCGACGATCGCACTGTGCGGTCTGGCCGGCTGGACGCTGGGCGGACTGGTCGGCGCCGCGGTGGCGGTCCTGGTGGCGGTGCTGGTGGTGCTGGTGCCGTGGTGGGGCCAGCCGGCGTGGTCGTGGGCCCGGCTGTGGTTGCGGCGCCCGTCGAAGGCCGCCTGGAGCGAGCCGATCACGGTGGCCAACAACCGCGCCGGCGGCGGGGTGCGCATCTCCGACGGTGTGGCGGTGGTGGCAGTCCACCTGCTGGGCCGGGCGCATGCGGCGACGGTGGCCACCGGCTCGGTGAACGTGGAGACCGACAACGTCGTGGACGTCGCCGAGCTGCTGCCGATGCTGCGTCACGCGCTCGGGCTGGTGCTGGAGTCCATGAGCGTGATCAGCATCGGGGCGCGCCGCGCCACCACCGGCGACTTCCCGCGGGTCTACGACACAGAGATCGGCACACCACCGTATGCCGGCCAGCGGGAGACCTGGCTGCTGCTGCGATTGCGGGTCATCGACAACACCGCGGCGCTGCGCTGGCGCACCACACTGGGTGCCACCGCGGTCGCTGTGGCGCAACGGATTGCCGGCCTGCTGCGTTGCGAGGGCCTACGCACCCGGGTGGCTACCGCCAGCGACCTGGTCGAACTGGATCGGCGGCTCGGCGGGAGTTCCCTGCAGGCCGGCGCCGAGCGCTGGAAGACGCTGCGCACCGAGGGCGGCTGGGTGACCACCTATGCCTATCCGGCCCGCCAGATCAGTGCCCAGCTACTGGCCCAGGCATGGACTCTGCCGGTCGATGAGGTGATCCAGAACGTCACGGTGTTCCCGGATGGAACGTGTACGGCCACCGTCACCCTGCAAACACCGCAGCCGGCCCCGACTCCCCCGGCGGTGGTGCTGCGCCGGCTCAACGGGGAACAGGCCGCCGCGCTGGAGGCGAACATGTGCGCCCCCCGCCCGCGGTTACGCGGCCTGCGGCCCGGCCGGTTACCGGCGAACCTGCCCATCGAGATCGGTCCGTCGGGCGTCCTGATCGGCAAGTTGGCAAACGGCGACCGGCTGATGGTGCCGCTGACCGACTCAGGCGAGTTGAGCCGGGTGTTCATCGCCGCCGAGGACCTGATCGCCAAGCGCATCGTCATCCGGGCGGCCGGCGCCGGGGAACGGGTCTGTGTGCATACCCAGGACAAGGCCCGCTGGGCCAGCGTCCGAATGCCCGAGGTGGCCGTGGTCGGTGAGTCGAGGCCGACTCCGCGCAGCACCGTCAGCGTGGTGGACGGGCCGATCGCGCCGTCACCGCGGCCGGCCACCGTGATCACGGTGGCGCCACCCGGGACACCGCCCCCACCACCGGATGCGGTCGAGGTCAGTATCGAGCAGATCGACCGGAACGCGGTACGGGTTGCGGCCGGCGGAAAATCGTGGCTGGCTACGGTGGAGTTGTTCCGGGCGGAAAACCGGTACTGCAGCCCGGAGGCGCTGGCCCCGATGTCGTCGCGATGACACCGCACCGCATCGGTTGTCAGCGGAGAGAACCTGGACGCGCGACAGAGGACGACAGACATTGAGTGACTTGCTGGCGGCCCGTCGACACTTCGACCGGGCCATGGTGAGCATGGACGGGCGCTACGGCACCCCCGACGCGTTGTCCGACTTCGTCGCGGCAACCGAAGCCGATCCCTCCATGGCCGACGCGTGGCTGGGCCGCATCGCCTGCGGCGACACCGACCTGGACACCCTCAAGCGTCTCTATGCCAACAGCGACTGGCTGCACAAGGAGACCACTCGGCTGGGGCGGCACCTGGCCGCTCAGATTCCGCTGGGGCCGTATCTGTCGATCACGGTGACCGATGCCTCGCATGTGGGTTTGGCCCTGGCATCAGCGCTCACCGTCGCGGGTGAATACGAACGCGCCGACGCCCTGCTGACCGACAGAGCCCTGCTGGACAGCTGGATCAACCACCAGTGGCACCAGCTCGGCCGCGCCTACCTGATGTTCGTCACCCAGCGGTGGCCGGATCTGCTGACCGTGGCCGCCGAAGAACTCCCCGACCGCGCGATCGTCATGCCGGCGGTCACCGCGTCGGTGTGCGCCTTGGCCGGCTACGCGGCCGCGCATCTGGGCCAGGGCCGGGTGGCGCTGGACTGGCTGGATCGCGTCGACATCACCGGGCAGACGCGTTCCTCGGAGCGGTTTCCGGCCGGTGTGCTGACCGCGTCGATCAACCCCAGCGAGATCCCCTTGCTGGCTGCCGATCTCGCCTACCTGCGCGGCATGGTGCACCGCCAGCTCGGCGAAGAGGACAAGGCGCAGGTCTGGCTGTCCAAGGCGGCCATCAACGGTGTGCTGACCGAACCGGCCAAGGCCGCGCTCGCCGAACCGAATCTGCGCCTGGTGGTCACCGAGGAACAGATCATCGACAGTCGTACCGACCGTTGGGACGCCGGCTCGGCAAAGAGTCGTGCGGAACTCGACGAGCACAATGCGCTGGACCGTCGTGCTGAGCTGCTGGAGCAGGGGCGCGCCGAGCTGGAGAAACAGGTCGGCCTGGCGGAGGTCAAGCGCGCGGTCAAGGCGTTGGAGGACCAGCTCGAGGTCCGTGCCATGCGACTCGAACACGGCCTACCCGTGGAAGGCCAGACCAACCACATGCTGCTGGTGGGCCCGCCCGGCACCGGCAAAACCACCACCGCCGAAGCGCTGGGCAAGATCTACGCCGGCATGGGTATCGTGCGTAACCCGGAGATCACCGAGGTGCGCCGTTCGGACTTCTGCGGCGAGCACATCGGATCGTCCGGTCCCAAGACCAATGAACTGATCGAAAAGGCCTTGGGTGGAATCCTTTTCATGGATGAGTTCTATTCGCTGGTGGAACGTCACCAGGACGGGACTCCGGACATGATCGGTATGGAGGCCGTCAACCAACTGCTGATCGCGCTGGAGAAGCACCGCTTCGACTTCTGTTTCCTGGCGGCCGGCTATGAAGACCAGGTCGATGAATTCCTGACCGTCAACCCCGGCCTGGCCAGCCGGTTCAACCGAAAGATCCGGTTCGAGTCCTACTCACCCGAAGAAATCGTCGAGATCGGTGAACGCTACGGATCCAGTCGCGCGACCGAACTGAATCCCGAAGCCCGCCAGCGGTTCCTGGAGATGGTGACCACGATCCGCGGCTACGTCAGCCCGCGCGGTGAGCATGGCATCAACGTCATGCACAACGGGCGGTTCGCCCGCAACGTGATTGAGGAAGCCGAGCTGGCCCGCGATACCCGGGTGGCCGCCCAAAAGCGTGCCGGGAAGCCGGTGACGATCGACGACCTCAAGACCATCACCGCCGTCGACATCGACTCCGCCGTGCGCGCCGTGTGCCACACCAAACGCGAGATGGCCGCTCTGAACTGGTAGAACGGCAAGCCACTGTCAGACCGGGCTGGCGCCGTATCGCGTCTCGAAATCCGACTGAGCTTCCTCGCGCAGTGCGGCGAACACGAGATTGAGTCGGTCCGCCAACTCACTGTAGGTGTAATCGCTGACCACACACGGGTGCAACGTCAGCTCGAGTAGCCGACCGTCGGAGTTGGCCACAGCACGGACATCGCCGAGATCGACGCTGTAGGTTGTGTTCTCAGCCTCGGCTACCAGCGCTTCCCATTTCTCGGCGGCCTCGCGCAGATCCCGCAACACGGACTCAACGAGGTCCTTGTCGCTGAGTTCCGCGCGGCTCTCCGCCCCCGACATTGGCTAAGTATGTCCAGCCGGTGTGAACAGCGTCAATTCATCGGCGCCGGCTATGTCTGTGAATCCCACAAGCTCGCCGGTGGTGTGTTCAGCGTCCGAAACCAGCCGTAGTGGTAATTGGCCGAGACCGTGTCTCCGGTCGCGATGCCTTCGGTGGCGGCCAACAGCATGCAGTTCAGCACCAAGGCGGTGTCGGAGTCGGGATACTGCGCCAACAGCTGGTAACGCATCGTGTCCAGATGCACACGCAATAAGTCGATTTCGGCGTCCACCACACCGGTGCCGGCGGCGCCCGCCTTCGCCAGCGTGTTGGCCATCCGCGGAATTCCTTCGCGCCAGTGAGTGGCCTCGCTGAGCTGCCAACCGAGATCGGCGATGGGCGCCAGCGTGCGGGGCTGTACCGAGGCGTCGGTCACCGCGAAATCACTCGCCCACCCCAGACGATCGCCGGGGCTGTAGCTGGCCGACTCCGTCGGGTTGCCCAGCATCTCGGTGGCGGTTCCGTTCCGACGGCCGGGTTCCAGCAGCTCTACCCCCTCCGGCAGCTCGATCCCCGAGGGAATCCACCCGTTGGCGATGTCGGTGACCAGTCGGGTGGTGCCGTCGGCAAAGGTGCCGATCGCCCAGCGCAGTCCGGGTTCCTGACGGGCGACGAAGGCAAGCAGACGCTGGAGTCGCTGTTCGTCGGATTCGGCGACCGCAGGCGCGACGGGTTCGGGCTGGGCCGCCGCGGGTGGTTCCGGGGCTGCGGGAGCCGGTTCGACCGGCGGGAGGACAACCGGCTCAACCGGCGAGACGAAGACCGGCTCGACCGGCGAGGCCTCGATCGCTTCGGTCGGGAATGCGGCCACCGGTGGTTGCACGTCCTCGGCGCTCTCGATCACGCTCGGCGGCGGAACGTACGGCTCAGCAGGGAGCTCGGGTTCGAGTACCTCCGGCGTCGTGGCCACCTCGACTTCTGGTGCCGGCAGCGGCGCAGTCGCCGGCAGCGGGTCGAGTGGCGCCGCCTTAGGCTCGGCGGCGAAGGTTTCCGGCTGCCGATGACGAGCCCGTTGAGCAAATACCTCCGAAGGTTCCTCGGGCGGATCGGGCGGGCGTGGCACCTCGACCGGTTCGGCCTGGACCGGCGCCGGGATCGGAGACCGAACCGGGGCCGGGGCCGGGGCCGCGTCGAGGCTGATGTACTCCCTGCCGAACTCCAAGGCCTCCTTGTGAAGTAGGCGCACCGTCGACTCCACCCGGAGCACGGCGAAAGCCCTGGCGACATTGATGACCCGGGACTCGGCAGCTTGACGGGCCGGGCCGGCCAGATCTGATCGACTGATGGCGGAGAGCTTCTCGTTGGCCGAATGCGCGATTCGCTGCAGGTCGGCGTTGAGATAGTCGGCAAGCGACGCCGTCTCGGCGGTGACCGTCGCCAGCTCGGCGGGCCACAGACCGCCGAGCACCCAGGAACTGCAGTCGACCGGCGCGCTGAAGGCCGGGATCGTCAGTGATTCCCGTGCCGCGTTCCGGAGGCGCTGCCGCGCCGACCGCCGACCGAAGAGTGCCACCGCGCAAGCGTACCGTTGCCGTCCTGGCGCTCTGGTCCGAATTCGCCCTCACCCGGCCGCGCCGCCCACACTGTTCGGACTTCTTTGCACAACCACTGTGCGCGGTGAATTGTCAGCTGTTGAGCCGGTCGGTAGCGTGCAAATCGTGGCTGATGTCGGGTCCCCCGCGACGGGGTGTGCAGCGCAGTTGAGCGAGGTACTCGCCCTGCTAGAGCGGGCCCGAAACCTGTTTGGCGACACGGTGGTTGATCCTCCGGCAAACATCGCACCCAACGCTGAGGCCGCCGGAAGATGGGTGCTTTAACGACCTGTTTTCCTGCCCGGGTGCAGTTTGTGGGTCGACAGCCGCTCGGCAGCTATCCGCAGATCGTCATTGGTGGGCACCGCGGCCGAGGGTGCGTGCCCGGTGGTGACGATCTCGCCCCGGATCTCTAACGCCGCCTTGAGAAACGAGACGTCCGCTGCCAGGACGATAGCCTCTGCCAGCCGATGCACGTCCGTGTCCATCACCGCCTCAGTGAGCACCACACTGTGCAGATAGCCGCCGCGACAAGACCGGAACAGCACATCACCACTGGGGTGCAGCGTGTCGAATGCCGGATTCGGCTCAGTCATCGGCGCCCGTCGGTGAGGTGCCTGAAGGCACTGGCGGCATCGTCTTCATTCTTGTTCCACGTCGCCACCGCGCGGTTCAGATTGTCGGACACCGTCGAATGCTCGCTGGACTGGTCGTCGTAGCAGTCCTTGCGTGCGTCGAGCAAGGACGCGGCCGCCTGGCGAAAGTCGCCGTAGATCGGACCGAGCGAGTTCAGGGTCGCCTGGATTCCCTCGTGTGAGGCCGAAACGGTGGACAGGTAGTCCGACGCCTCTTGATGGTTCCCGGCCGCGTTGGTCAGAACGTCCTGATTGACGTGGATCTTCTCGGGCATGTTCCACCTTCCTGGCTAATCGACGATGACTGTTGGAGCCGGCTTTTTCAAGCTCACGCGGCCATCGAGCGCCCGCGCCGGCCTGGTCTCTGCCGGATCGGCGGGCGGCGCGGGCTCCTGGGCCGCGGCCGGCGGATGCTGCCATCCCAGGAATCCGGGGCCACGCAGGTTCTCGACGAGGTGCACCTGCCCGTCGAGCAGCGCCTTGCCCGCGCCGACAGCAAGGGCATGGCGGTCGGTGAACACGCCGATGTCGCCCGGCCGCAGGCCGGCCACATCGACTGCGGCGACCACCGGTGTGCCGGGCGGCGGGATGTGGATGCCCTGGCTCCGAAACGCCTCCACCACTGGCTCTCCATCGGCGACGGCCTGCATCGCCGCAGCCAGTCGCGGGTTGGCCACGGTCATGGTCTCGCCGTCGGGCAACCGCACGCTCACGGGGTCCTGCTCCCCCGGGTTCTGCGTCGACGTATCACCGTCAACCGCCTGCGCGTCGGCACCATCGGGCGCTTCGGCGGCAGCTGCATCGTCGGGCCCGAACTCCTCGGCGGGCGGATCGTCACCGCCCACTCCAGGCGCCAGGCCGGTCAACGGAAATCCTGCGGGCATAGCGGCCGGCATCGCACCGAAGCCCGGCCCATCGGCGCCCAGGCCCGGGACCATCGGCGTCGGCGATGGGGGCAGCCCTTGGCGGGTCTCCGGGTCATCGGCCTCGGGCTCGTCGTCCGCCAATACGTCCAGGTAAGGATCGGTAGCCGGATCCGGCGGGAGCTCCTGCTCATCCTCGGCGGGCGTCGGGCCGGCGCGATCATCCGATTGCGCGGCCGCGTACAGCCCCGTCAAGGCAGTAGCGAGCTCTTGCTTGGAGATGTCGTCGTCATTGGCCTCTTCGACGACGGCGATGATCTGCCCCAGTTTCCCGATCAAGAATCTCTGAAACTCGCGTGCGCCCGCGGCGGTGCTCAGGTCCCACGATCGTGCGGCGCCGGCAATTTCCGACTCCAGGTCGTCGAGGCGACGTCTGCCTTCCAGCGTCGTCTTGTGTGCATGGCGCAGCGCTTCGATGATCCGCCGGTCAAAGTCCGCGGTACTCGACAGTTGCTGCGCCAGCGCCGCTTCGGCCTGCCTCATGGCCGACGCCGCCCGGCCCTGTTGTTGATCACCGGGCGCCGGATACGCCGAGCGCAAGCCGCTCAGGACGCTGTCGTAGCCCGATGGCGGCAACGGCAGGGTCAGTGCCGCCTGGGCCATGCGTGTCTCCTCACCCGCGCCGCCGGCCCTTTCGATGCGGTCGATCGCATCGCGCACATCGTCGCGGGTTGCCATCTCCTCAGCCCAACATCGCTGCGCCGGGCCGACGCTCGGGAGCTGACCGCTTCATGGCCGGTGACTGTACCGACGCCCACCGGGGCCGGCAATTCACCCGGGAACCCGTTCTGGACAAGCCGATCACGGCACCGGGCGGCGAATCGCCACATGCGCGCCGAGGGGGCTGATCTGCACTGTTGCTCCGGCGTGCGGGGCTTCGATCACCCGGTTGCCACCGATCGCGAGCTGAACGTGTCCGGTGCTGGGGAACACCAGGTCGCCGGGCCGAATCTGGGAGCGTGGCACCGAGATTCCTTCGTATATCTGGGTATAGGTAGTGCGCGACAGTGGCACGCCGGCCTGGCGATACGCCCACTGGGTCAGCCCGGAGCAGTCGAACCGGTCTGGACCGGTCGCGCCCCACACATAGGGTCTGCCGAGCCGCGACAGTGCGGCGCGTACCGCCAACCCGGCACGAGTGTTGGGCAGCCGCAATCGATCCAAACCCACGGGCCGCCGCCGCGCCCCCCGGTAGCGCAGCCGCCGCAGCCCCGTACGGTGGGCACGCGCGCGATGTTGCGCCGAGACGACGTGGGCATGTTGGGCGCGTAGTCGTGCCGCCCTCCGGCGCATCGCCTCCCGGTGCGCCAGAGGCGTGTCGGCGGCCACTGCCGAGTCTGCGCGGGCAGCGGAAATGACGCCGCCGGTCTGCTGGTGAGCCCGAGCGTGGTCGGCAATCACGGCGGCCAGCATCGTTGTGGCTTGTGCATCGGTACGTGCGTTGGCCAACAACAGATCCCGTTGGGAAAGCACTGCTGTGCGGTACCGGTCATGGGCGGCACCGGTAGCGATGTTGGCGTTGCGCTCCAACAGCTGGGCGTAGCGGTCCACCCCGGACTCCAGTGACACGGGCCGTGGATTGCCCGCGAACAGCTCATTGGCGCGCGTCAGTAGCTCCAACTCACCATTGCTCACCGTTATCCCCCTTCGTCGCCACCATCTGTCGCGTCCATGGATCCGTCGGCGAATGCGCGGACTCGGGCCAGCGCCCCGGGCGGAATGACACCTCGGTTGCGGATGTCCCACATCTCCTCGGCGCCGACGCCGATCAACGCCGCGATCACCGGTTCGGGCAGCGACGACTGTGCGCAGGCCCGGTCGAAGCGGGCGGTCAGGCTGCCGGGCATCCGTTGCAGTAGGTCGATGCGGGTGGCTTCCAGGGCCTGTAGGTGCCCCATCAGTCGGGCGGCGTGATCGGCGCCCGCGTTGACCGCCACCCGCCAGGAGCTGGCCGCGAGCATCTCCGCCTTCACGCACTGCGTGATCACGGAAAGAATATACGTCTCGTATTCGTCTGATGCTTCCGAAGGAAGTCTCGCTATCACCGAACGGAGCGCATCGAGCTGCGCCTCGGCGTATCCCTCCAGCACCTCGGTGTCGCTGTGGCGGTCGACGACGATGGCCCCGGCGGGGCGGGCGGCGGACGTTTGCGGCCCGGCGGCGGAGGTCAGCTGAGCCAGTTCGGCGTCCGCGTCGTCCGCTACCAGGAGCCGAGAATAGGTGCCCGGCGGCAGGCCAAGACCATTTTCAACCTTCTGAACTGTGCCTTTATGGGGTTTCCGGGCGCCACGCTCCAGGTAGCTCAACCCCATGATGCTCACGCCGGTGGCTGCTGCGAGGTCGGCCAGCGACCAGTCACGCGCTTCCCGCAGTGCTCGAATGGCCGCACCCGCCGCTTCGCGGCTCATTGTTGCGCCCCGGCCATGGACGGATAGTACACAGCCTGGCCCTTCACTACTTACATATATGTTTTTATCAACTTCTGTTGCGTTTGTCGTATTCGATCGTATACGTTTCCATCTACGTTATCCGGTCTGTCCCGAGGAGGTCCTTCCGATGGCACCCCCCTGCTCCGCCAATCCCGAACTGTGGTTCGGCTACCCGGATGCCGACGCGTCCGACGGCGCCGCCAAGGCCCGGGCCTATGAACAGTCGTCCACCGAGGCGCGGTTGCAGTGCCTGCGACGCTGCCCGCTGGCGCAGCAGCGCCGGTGCGCGGCGCTCGCCGTGGAACGCGGCGAGGAGTACGGGGTGTGGGCCGGCGTGAAGCTGCCCGGCGGCCAGTACCGCAAGCGGGCCGAACTGGCCCGGGCCCACGCCTTGCTGCTCGCGATCGCCGCCGGCGAGATCAACACCCGCGAGCTGCCCGACAACCAGGCACTGTTGACCAACCACGAGCGTGAGCAGCTGCCGGTGACAGCGACGGTTTTTCACCTGCCCGCCGGGCGGATCGGTCCTCGGTCAGCGGCGTGACCAAGCCGGTCCACGGCATGAGTCGGTAGGATCGCCACAGCGGCATGGCGCACGGCGCGGAGGTGGACAGTTGAGCAACCTGGAGGCCACCTCGACTGAATTCGCCTGTGCGGCAACCCCCGAAGATCACATCGAGGTGCTGCACCCCCGTGAGGTGCCACTGGGCGGAGCGCGTGCCATCGGGGTCCGGCGCACGTTGCCGCAGCGCGACCGCTCGCTGATCGGCGCCTGGTGCTTCGTCGACCATTACGGACCTCACGACGTCGCCGACGGCGGCATGGACGTTCCCCCGCATCCGCACACCGGACTACAGACGGCGACCTGGCTGTTCAGCGGGCGCGTCGAGCACCGCGACAGCGGCGGCGTGCACGCGGTGGTGAACCCCGGCGAGCTGAACTTGATGACCGCCGGCGCGGGCATCTGCCACTCCGAGGTCTCGGTCGATCCCCAGGCGGCTCCGGTCCTGCGCGGCGTGCAGCTGTGGGTGGCCTTGCCCGATATCGCCCGACACACCGCACGCGACTTCACCCACTTCGCGCCCGAGCCCGTCTCGCTGCCCGGCGCATCGGCGCTGGTGTTCCTCGGCGAGCTGGCCGGGTACCGCTCCCCCGTCGGGTCGTTCACTCCCCTGCTGGGCGCCCAGCTCGACCTGGATCCGCGCACCGAACTGGCGCTCGACGTCGATCCCGCATTCGAACACGGCGTGCTGTGCGACCTGGGCGCGATCACCCTGGGCAACACGGGCCTGGGTGTGGGCGAACTCGGCTATCAAGGCCCCGGTCGCGCGGTGTTGGCGCTGCGCAACACCGCCGACTCCCCCGCCCGGATCCTGGTGCTGGGCGGGGCGCCGTTCGGCGAGGAGTTGGTGCTGTGGTGGAACTTCATCGGACGCACCCACGACGAGATCGTCGAGTTCCGGCGCCGCTGGCAGGACGGCGACGAGCGGTTCGGCCAGGTCAGCGGCTATCAGGGCCGCCTGCAACGGTTGCCCGCTCCGCCGATGCCGCCGCTGCGGCTACGGCCGCGGCGGCCCCGCACCGGGTAGCCGATCCCGCTCTCAGCGAATGGTGCCCGCTCCCGGGATCAGCGGCAGGTCCAGTGCCGTCACCCAGCCCGGCGGAAGGTCGTTGACCGCCGGCACCGCGTTCAGGGCGCGCATCCCGGTGGCCAGGCAGCCGGCCGTCGCCGCGTCGCGACCCGAACCATCGGTGAAGTGAAACGCCGTCTCCTGCGAAATGCTCGGCGTCCCTTCGATATCGACGCGGTAGACGTCGTCCTGGGTGCCGGCCGGCCAGTCCGGCGCGGCGTCTCGACCGATCCGGTTGACGTGCTCGAGTTGGATACGGGTCTGTCCCCGGTAGATGCCGTTGATGGTGAACCGCACCGCCGCGACCTGGCCGGCGGCGATTACGCCTTTAGCGGTCGTGCGTTCGTTCGGCGTCACCCAGGTGTCCCAGGTGGTGGTGATCTCGTCGAGCTCGATCCCGGCGGCGTGCGCGATCATCGGCACGGTGCCACCCCAGGCGAAGATCAGGACCTCGGGGATCTTGAGCACGGGCTGGAAGTCGGGGTCGCGGCCGATCCCCATCTCGTTCTCGTAGTCACCGGTGTAATTGGTGTAGTCCAACAACTCCGAGGCGCGCACCTTGCGCACCTCGGCGCAGACCCCCATCAGGGTCATCGGGAACAGGTCGTTGGCGAAGCCCGGGTCGATGCCGGTGGTGAAGCATGATGCGCCGCCGTCCTCGCACGCTTGAGTGATCGGTGTCAACAGGTCCGGCGGGTTGAGCTTGAGGCCGGGCCACACCCACGGGGTCATCGCGGTGGAGCAGACGTCGATGCCGGCACGCAGGAAGCGCGATATCAACGCGATATTGTCGCCTGCGCGCGCGGCGGTCGGGCCATAGTGCACCAAGGCGTCGGGCGCCAAGGCGATCAGGGCGTCGACGTCGTCGGTGGCGGTGACGCCGACGTGGGGGATCCCGCAGATCTCACCGACGTCACGCCCCACCTTGGCGGGGTCGCTGACGCCGACGCCGACCAGTTCGAACAGCGGGTGTTTGACGATCTCGGGGATGACCAACTTCCCGACAAACCCGGTGCCCCAGACGACGATCCGCTTAACCATCTGACATCCTCTCGTCCCCCGGCGTCGCCTCAGGCTACGGCGTGAGCAGCACCTTCACCACGTCTCCGGACCGCGCCGCCACCGCACGATAGGCCTCGGCCGCGTCGTCCAAGGCCATCTCGGTGGTGAAGATCCCGTCCACCGACAGCCGCCCGGATTGCAGCAGCGGCACCAGCTGCGGCCACGTCTGTTGCACCGGCGCGGTGGTCATCCGCAAGGTGGCGCTGCGCAGTAGTGCCGGCAACGCCGGAAACGGGAAGGGCTGCAGGTCATGCACACCGACCACCGATACCGTCCCGCCGGCCCGTATGGCGTTCAGCGCGTCGGACATGGTGGTGTCCGAGCCGACCGCATCGATCACCGCGTCCACGCCGCGTCCGCCGGTGAGCTCCATGGCCGCGGCCGTGGTTGGCGGCTCTGCCGGGGTCACGCCCATCAGCGCAGCCCGTTCCCGACGTGCCCGCACCGGATCGATACCGAGAACCGTTGCTGCGCCCAGGAACAGCGCGCTGCGTGCCGCACACAGGCCGACCGCGCCCAAGCCGATCACCGCTACGGTGCCGCCGACCGGGATGTCGGCGCGCAGCGCGGCCGCCCATCCGGTGGCGAGGTTGTCGGTGAGCAACAGGGCTTCGGCGTCAACGATCCCCTCGGGGATGCGGGCGAGCTGAAAGTCGGCTCCCGGCACGGCAAGCAACTCAGACTGCGCGCCACCCAACAGCCCCGATCCGAAGATCTGCGGGCCCGAGTGACACCGGATGGGGTCGAGGGTGCCGCACCCGTCGCAGTGCCCGCAGCCCGCGACCGAGGAAACCATGACCCGGTCGCCGACCCGCACGGAGTTCACCTGCGAGCCGGCCTCGACGACGGTGCCGATCGCCTCGTGACCCAGCGGAACCGGGTCGACGATCGGGTAGTCGCCTTCGTAGAAGTGCAGATCGGAACCGCAGATCGCGGTCGCGGTCACCTCGACGATGGCGCCGTCCGCGCCGGGCAGCTCGGGGTCGGGGCGGGTGTCGACTCGGATCGACCCGGGTCCATCGATTACGACACTGCGCATGGCTTCATCCTTCAAATCCTGTGGCTAACGCTTGTACTTTGCCGAGCACGTCGGGGTAGCGCTTGAGATGCGCGCCGCCGTTGACGTCGAAGGCCGATCCGGTGATCCAGCCGGCGCGCTGCGAGGTCAAGAACTCCACGGTCTGCGCGATGTCCTCGGGGATACCCGAGCGCCCGAGCGGGGTGTTTTCGATGTACTCGTCGGTGAGCCCGGGCACCATCGCCAGGCCGGCGACCAGGGGAGTGTCGACCAGGCCGGGGGAGACCGCGTTGACCCGGATGCCGCGGGGACCCAGCTCCAGTGCGGCCACCTGGACCAGCATCAGCACTCCGGCCTTGGCGCTGCAGTACGCGGCCATGGTGGTGCCGGGCTGGCGGCCGTTGAGCGAGGAGATCGCGACCACGCTGCCGCCGTCTTCGAGATTGCGGGCCGCGTGTTTGATCACCAGCATGGTGCCGGTAAGGCAGACATCGATGGTGGTCTGCCAGCCGGACAGCTCGATGTCGGCGATGGGCCCGATGATCGACAGGCCAGCACAACTGACCACCGTGCGGAGCGGACCGGTTTCGCGGGCGAGCGCGAATGCCGCTGCGACACTGGCTTCGTCGGTCACGTCGGCGGCGACGGCGGTGGCCGCCTCTCCCAGTCCATGCGCCGGTCCCAGCTTCGCCTCTCCTCCGTCGAGCCTCGCTGAACCGGCGAGTTCGGCGGCGCGGGCACGCGCGGCTTCTTCGTTGATGTCGGCAATCACTACGTGGTCGCCGCGAGCGACCAGGGCGTGCGCGGTGGCCAACCCGATCCCGGACGCGCCGCCCACGATCAGGGCCACGGGTTTCTGAGCCGTCATCGTCACGCTCCCGTCGTCGCGGTGGTTCGGTAGGCCCGCTCGCGTTCGGGACGCGCCCACAACGTGTCCTCGCCGACGCCGGTGCCGTCGGCGGCCAACATGCGTTTGAGGATCTTGTTGGTTGCCGTCGAGGGCAGTTCCGCGGTCAGCCGGACATAGCGCGGCCAGGCCTTGGGGGAGAGGTCCTCTTGAGCGGCCAGAAAATCCGAGAAATCGGCTTCGTTCAGTGCGGCGTCGTCGCGCAGCACCAGTGCCGCCATCACCTGGTCTCCGACGTTGCCGTCCGGCACGGCGTACACCGCAGCCTGGTTGATGTCGTTGTGGCGCATCAGGATCCGCTCGATCGGCGCCGCCGCCAGGTTCTCGCCGTCGACCCGCATCCAGTCGGCGGTGCGCCCGGCCAGGTATATCCAGCCGTCGGCGTCGGCGTAGGCAAGATCGCCCGACCAATACATGCCGTCGCGCATCCGCTCGGCAGTGGCCGCCTCGTTGTTGTAATAGCCCGAGAAGAATCCCGAGCCGGCGGTGTTGACCAGTTCGCCGATCGCCTCGTCGGCGTTGATCAGCACACCGTGGTCATCGAAGACCGCCGGCGGGCATTCGGTGTTCGTGTCGCTCTTGTAAATGGCGACGCCGGGGAAACCGCGTCCGACCGAACCGGGCGGGGTGCCTTCATCGCGGGTGATGGTGACGGCGTTCTCGGTGGAGCCGAAGGCGTCGACCACGTGGACACCGAATCGGCGGGCGAACTCACCGATGTCGCGCTCGGAGGCCTCGTTGCCGAAGGCGACCCGCAGTGGGTTGTCGGCGTCGTCGGGCTGCTCGGGATGCGCCAGCAGGTAGGCGAACGGCTTACCGACGTAGTTCATATAGGTGCCACCGTAGGCGCGGATGTCGTCCAAGAACCGCGAAGCCGAGAACTTCGCCGGCGCCATCGCCGCGCCGGCGGCCACCGCGGGGCCGAAGCCGGCCGCGATGGCATTCGAATGGAACAGCGGCATGGACAGGTAGACCACGTCGTCGGCGCCCAACTCGAACCGCTCGGTGAGGCTCTGCCCGGCGACCAGCACCATGAAGTGGCTGACCAGAACGGCCTTCGGGTCACCACTGGTGCCCGAGGTGAAGATCAGCATGAACGGGTCCAGCGGCGCCACCTGCCGATGCGGCTGGAGTACCCCGGCGTCGGCGCACTCGCTGGCCCAGGCCGGGTCGTCGACGTCGATGATCGTGACGCCGGGCAGCTCGAGTCCCTGTAGCAGCGCGCGGTGTTCGGCATCGACCAGCAGGATCTGCACATCGGCGGTGCGCAGGTCCCCGGCGAGCGCCGAGCCGCGACGGGTGTCGTTAATCCCGCACAGCACGTATCCGCCGAGCCCGGCGGCCGCCAGCGCGGTGAGCATCGCGGGGGTGTTGCCCAGCAGGGCACCGACGTGCAGGGGCCGGCCGGTATCGGCGCGCGCTATCACTGCGGCCCCGTGCCGCGCCGCCCGGACGAGGTACTCCCGCCAGGTCCAGCGGGTCCGCCCGCCATCGGCGTCGTCGTAGAGCACCGCCAGCCCGGTGTCGCCGATGCGTTCGGCGAGCAGTTGCTGCATGGTCTCGGCCATCGGACCTCCTAACCCGTGACCGTAGCGGTCGCGCCGACCAGGTGCCGGGTCAAAAACGCGATCTGGTGCTCGACGGCGTGATCGAACCAGTCGCCACCGGCGAAGACGTCGAAGTGATCGCAGGGGTAGTGCCGCACTTCGGCGCGGGCGGCGAACGCCGCTTTGGCGGCAGCCTGCGGGGGAGCGCCGCGGTCGAAGTCCGCTATCTGCACCAAGATCGGGCAGGTGATGGCTTCGGCGTGCTTGGCCGCCGGCCGGTAGGCGCCGAGCTGAACGCCGACCTGGGCATCGATCTCGTTGCGCCAGGTCGGGCCGGCCATCGCGGTGTAGGCCTCGTGGTAGCCGTCGGCGGTCAGGGTGGCCAGCTCCCCCGGGCGGCCCACCAGCGGGATGGTCGCGGGCGGCCCACCGAAGCGTTGGGCCAGCGCGCTGCGCCAACCCGTCGCCGTCGACCGCAGCATGGCTGACGGGCGATGGTGGGGCATTGCCGCGACCGCCGCGGCCGGACCGCTCACCAGTGGTGTCAGCGCGATGGCAGCGGCGACGCCGGGCGTGGTAGCCGCCACCTCGAAGGCATGCCCGCCGCCCAGGGAGACTCCCCACACCACGATCCGGCGCGGATCGACGCCGGGCTGCTCCGCCGCGATCGAGCATGCCGCGCGGAAGTCCTCGATCTGTTCCTGCATAGAAATCCGTTGGCGCGGTTGAGCTTCTGACGCGCCGAAGTACCGGTAGTCGAAGGCGAAGGCAGCGAACCCGGCTGCGCTGAGCCGTTCGGCGAACGGCACAAGGCCGGAATCGACGGTGCCGCCCAACCCGTGTCCGAGCACCACGACCGGGGCCCCGTCGTCGTCACCATGCTCCGCGGGGAAGAACTGCCCGACACACGTGGCGCCGCCATGGGTGAATCGGATGGTCTCGCTCATGCGGATGCCTCCATCTTGCGCACGCCGGCCCATCCGGGCGCACCGAGTTCGGTGGCGCGTCGGGCGCCGAGCGGTATCTCCGCGGTGCGCATGTCGTGTTCGTAAAGGAAGCAGTCGAGCTGCTGAGTGTGCCGCGGGGTGTCGAGCATGTGGCCGGTGTACTTGCGCCGGTCCGCGTCGATCACCCGGCGCATTTCGGTAGCCGACGGCAGCCGGTAGCGGCCGGCCGCGTAGGCGCCGATGAGGCGGGCCTGGGACTCCACGAACGGGAACAGCGTCGGGGTGGCTTGGGCGAATCCGGCGAACACCAAGTCGTCGATGCCCGGATAGAACATCCGCTTGTACAGGTCGATCCGATTGTCCGGTGCGCTGATGAATTCCGGATCGAAGAACGGGAAGGTGATGTTGTAGCCGGTGGCGTAGACGATGACGTCGAATTGGCCGCTGGTGCCGTCGGTGAAGTGCACGGTGTCGCCGTCGAGCCGGCTGATGTTGGGTTTGGGAATGACGTCTCCGGACCCCAGCCGCAATGGCAGTTCCACCGATTGGGTGGGGTGCGCTTCGAAGAACTTGTGGTTGGGGGTGGGCAGCCCGAGGTCCTCGGGGCGCCCGGCGATGATCGGCTGCGCCCATTGAGCGACCTTGCGCTGCCAGGAGAACGGCAGATACGGGCTGGTCCGGAAGTACTTGTCGGCGGGCTTGCCGGCCAGATACTTCGGCACGATCCAGGCGCCCGAGCGGGTGGACAGGGTCAGCTCGTTGTCCGGGGCCTTCGACGACAGTTCGACGGCGATGTCGGCGGCGCTGTTGCCCAGGCCGACGACCAGGATCCGTTTGCCGCTGAAGTCCAGCGGGGTCTTGGGGTCGATGTAGTGGTGCGCATGCAGCGTCTCACCGCTGAATTCGCCGGGGAAGTCCGGCAGGCGCGGATCCCAGTGGTGCCCGTTGGCGACGACCAACAGGTCGAAGCGGCGACGCTGCCCGCCGGCCAGTTCCAGCTCCCAGCCGCCGCCGGAAAGACGGTGGGCGTGGGTGACTTCGGTGTCGAACTCAATGTTGCGTTTGAGCTCGAACGCCGCCGCATAGGACTCCAGGTACTCCTTGACCAGCGTGTGGTGCAGGAAGTCGGGGTAGTGCTCCGGCATGGGGAAGTCGCGGAACGACAGCTGGTGCTTGGAGGTGTCGATGTGCAGTGACCGGTAGGCGCTGGAATGTCCGTTCGGGTTGCCGAAGGCCCAGTTGCCGCCGATCCGGTCGGAAGACTCGAAGCAGGTGTAGTCAACCGCGTAGTCGCTCAGCATCTTTCCGGCGGTCAGGCCGCTGATGCCGGCACCGATGATCGCGGTGCGAGGTGAGGGCATGGGGAAACCTCCGGGATCCGGGGTAGACAGGTTTGCAGAAGTGTCTACGCGACGCGTCGCAATAGTACACACATCTGCGGATGTGTCTACTGCCTTGTTAGGCTTACCGACCAGGAGGTGGCCGTGAACGCAGCATCAGCGTCACCCGCATCCCCGTCAACAACCGATCGGCTTCTCGATGCGACCGAGAAACTGCTGGCCGACAAGGGGATCCGGGCGACGACGATGATCGACGTCGCCCAGGCAGCGGGGGTGTCCCGGGCCTGGCTGTACCGGAATTTCCCGGACAAGCCGACGCTGGTCGGCGCGGCGATCATCCGCCTCATCGAGACCAGCTGGGCCCAGACCCGCGCCGAGCTGTCGACGCTCACCGACTTCGAGGACCAGCTGGTGGCCGGAGTCCAGATCGGCCGCCGCGCCTACGACGATCCCGGCACGCTGCTGATGCGGCTGCGCACCGCCGAACCGGATGAGTTCACCGCCTGCGCCGGGGCCGGCGTCCGCGGCCTGGTGCCCGACCTCGCGGCGTTCTGGCAACCTTTTGTCGAAGCCGCCGTCGACGGCGGAGACATCCACCCCGACACCGACATTCCCGAGGCCAGTGAATGGATCGCCCGGGTGACGATCAGCCTGGGCAGTGTCCCGGGAAACCACATGGACCCCGACGATCCGGCAGCCGTGCGGCAGCATCTACGCCGCTACGTGCTGCCGGGCCTGCGACAGGCGCCGACGACTGCGACACCGAAGGGGAAGCGATGACGGAGTGGTTCCTATACCTCCCGCAAACCAGAATCGGCCTCGACGATCTGGTGTCGCGCGCACAAGCGGCCGAGGCGTCAGGCTTCGACGGCGTCGCATTCCTCGATCACCTGGACACCCCGATGGACCCCGCTTCGCCGCTGTGGGAAGCGATGACCGTCGCCACCTGGGTGGCCGCCCACACCGAGCGGCTCAAGGTCGGCCACGTGGTGTTGTGCGACAGTTTCCGGCACCCGGCGGTGTTGGCCAAACAGGCGACCACCTTGGCCGAGGCCACCGGTGGGCGCTTCGAGCTGGGGCTGGGTTCCGGCTCGATGCCCGACGAACTGGTCAAGTACGGCATCACCACCGCTGGCCCGCGGCAACGCGTCGACGCGCTGGGGGAGACGCTGGCGCTGCTACGTGAGTACTGGAGCACCGCGGGGGAGCGGTCGCAGACTCCCGAGCCGACCCAGCCCATCCCCCTGGTGCTCGGGGGTGTTGGTCCCCGGATGCTCGAGCTGACCCGCCGGTACGCCGATTGGTGGAACCTGCCCGCGACGCATGTACATAAGTTGCCCGAGCTGCTGCCCTTGATCGGGTCTGCCCGCGCGTCGGTGCAGCAGATGGTCGGTTTCGCCCGGCGCGATCAGGATGTGGTGGCGGTATCGCAGACGGCGCAGCGGCGGTTCGGCCGGCTGGGATCGGGCCTGGTGTGCGGTGATGCAGCGGCGCTGACCGAGCATTTCCGGATGCTCGAAAGCCAAGGCGCACAGCGCTTCTACGTCTGGTTCGCTGATTTCGCGCCACCGGAGTCCATTGCCGAGTTCGCCGAGACCGTGATCCGGGCGGGTGGCTGAGCTCGTCAGCGTGATCGGCGCGGCGCGTTCCAGCGGATCTCGATGTCGTCGGCGGCGGTCTTCGGGCCGTCCAGATCGTCGGTAACGCGGACGCCCACCCGGCGCTGGGTGGTGGCGTCGACGAAGCTCAGCGGCGGTTTCCCGTCCTGGAGGTACTTGTCTCCCCACTGGGTCAAAGCCAGCATCACGGGCAAGAGATCCTCGCCCGCGGGTGTCAGCCGATACTCGTCTCGGGCCCGCTGGCCGGCCTCCTGGTAGGGGACCCGCGTGATGATCCCGGCGGCTTCGAGTTGCTTGAGCGCCCGCGAGACCGCCGGCGCCGAGGCGCCGAGGCGTGCCATGAAGTCCTCGAATCGACTGGTGCCGTAGAAGCATTCCCGCACCACCAGGAACGCCGTCTTGGTGCTCAGCACATCGAGCAGCCGGGCCACCGAACACGCATCGCCGGTGGACCAGCGCGTTCGGTCGCGCAACCGGGGCTCGAACTCCATGGGGACCAGCTTACGTGACTAACACTTGCGTTACCCAGATATCCGTGCTTCTCTCTTACTAACGGAGTCGTTAGTCAGGACGGAAGGGATCGGGAAATGGTTGCAATCGAAGGCAAGGTCGTGGTGGTCACCGGCGGCCGGCGGGGGCTGGGAGCGGCATTGGTGGACGAGGTACTGGCCCGCGGTGCGGCCAAGGTGTACTCGACGGCCCGCACCGCGTTCACCGACGAACGCCCCCGGGTGGTGGCCCACACCCTCGAAGTGACGTCCCCCGAGTCGGTCGCTGCGCTGGCCCAGGCCGCCGGCGACGCCGACATCGTGTTCAACAACGCGGGCATCCTGCTGCCTGCCGCGCTGCTGACCGGCGACTTCGCCGACATCACCACCACCTTCGACATCAATGTCTTTGGGCCGCTGCGGGTGGCCCGCGCGTTCGCGCCGATCTTGGCGGCCAACGGGGGCGGGGCGCTGGTCAACATGCATTCGGTGTTGTCCTGGCTGGCCGGCTCCGGTGCCTACGGCGCCTCCAAAGCCGCTGCCTGGTCGGTGACCAACTCGCTGCGCACGGAGCTGGCGGCCCAGCACACGCAGGTGGTCGGCGTGCACGCCGGGTTCATCGATACCGACATGGTCTCGGCGATCAGCGCGGCCAAGGTCACCCCGGCCGAGGTGGCCCGGCGCATCGTCGACGGACTGGAATCCGGTGCCCTCGAAGTGCTGGCCGACGACGTGTCTGTCGGTGTCAAAGCCGCACTGTCTGGTCCGGTCGAAAAGCTGTCGTTCGCCCTGCCGCACTGAGCGTCTGATCACGAAGGAGCACTGAACCGTCATGCCACTGTGGACAATTCACCACACCCCGGGCATCTTCACCGCCGAGCAGAAGCACGCGCTGGCCGCCCGCATCACCGACCACTACGAGGGTGCCGGGCTGCCACGCTTCTATGTGGTCACCGTCTTCCACGAGACCGCGCCGGAGGACTTCTACGTCGGGGGGGAGCCGACGCCAGTGGGTATTCGCGTCGTCATCGACCACATCGCCCGGCACGCCCACGACAAGGAAGGCCGCCGGCGGATCGCCGAATGGATCAACCAGATTCTTAGCCCCACGCTCGAGCGGCATCCGGGCCTGCACTCGGAATTCCACGTCGACGAGACCAGCGAGGAACTGTGGATGATCAACGGCCTGGTTCCGCCGCCGGGGGGATCGGACGCCGAGAAGCGGTGGGCCAAGGAGAACGTCGCGTCGGCGTACTAGGGGGGCGCTCCCCGGTACCGCGCCGCCAGCGCGGTACCGATCGCGGCCAGATGGTCACGCACGCCCTGCGGACCGGTTATCTCGAGCCATTCGACAAGCCCGGCGAGTTCGCCGGCGAGGGCGTATTCGTTGTAGCCGCGAATCACCACCTCGATCCGGCCATCGGGGGTAGGACCGCCCACGTCGAGGCGCCCACCGAGCATGCTCTGGAGCAGGCCCAGCCCGTCAGGTGCGCACACCGCCTGGATCTCGAGCGGGGTGCGCTTGCGGTCGACCTCGTCGGCGATCTCACGCCAGCTCTCGGCAAGGTCGAACCCCGTAGGCCGCTGGACGGGCTCCTCGGTCAACTCGACCGACGAGACACGATCGATTCTGAAGGTACGGCGGCCCACCTCGGTATGCGAGACCAAGTACCAGGTCGGGCCCTTGGCAACGATGCCCAGGGGGTGGACGGTCCGCTCGGTCTCGGCGCCCTTGCTGTCGACGTAACCGAGCCATACCTGCACGCCGCGGATGACCGCCTCCTGCAGCGCGTCGAGAAACCGCGGCGGCCGAGGCACCACCTGAGCTCCCCACCGCCGTGGGTCCACCACCACGGATGTCGCGGCGGCCTCGGCCTGCTCCCGGAAAGGCTCGGGCAGCGCGCGGACGAGCTTGCGCAGGGCGGCCTTGACTTCCGGGGTTGCCGTCGAAGCGGGTCCGGCGACCAGAAACAGCGCGCGGGCTTCGCTCGCGGTCAGCCCCGAGAGGTCGGTACGAGCGCCGCCCAGCAGGCGCCACCCGCCGCCGCGGCCCTGCATTGAGTACACCGGGACGCCGGCGACGCTGAGCGCGTCGAGGTCGCGGCGGGCGGTGCGCTCGGACACCTCCAGTTCCCGGGCGACCTCCAGCGCGGTGACCTGCTGGCGTTGTTGCAGCAGTAGGAGGGTGGCTAGCAGCCGGTCAGCGCGCACCCCAGCAGACTCGCACATAAAACCGGCCACAAGGTGTCCGGTTATGGTGACCACAATGTCGCCATGACCACACCGACCAGTTCTTCCGCAGCCCCTCTGACCGACCCGCGGCCCGTCCTCGACCGTGCCATTGCCACTGCCGCCGCCGTGATCGCCGGCGTCCGCTCTGACCAGTTCGCCAACCTGACGCCCTGCACCGAGATGAACGTGCAGGCCATGCTGATTCACCTGGTCGGAGTTGTTGACCGCATTGCCGCACTCGGCAACGGCGAGGACCCGTTCGCCGTCGCCGAACCGCAGATCTCCGACGATCGCTGGGCCGATGCGTGGCGGGAGTCCAGCAGACGTGCCGCCGACGCCTGGGGCGACGACGCCGTCCTCCAACAGCCCATGGCCCTGCCGTGGATCCAAGGCAGCGGCGCCGACGTCCTGGCCTCCTACCTCTCGGAGATCACGGTCCACACCTGGGACCTCGCGGCGGCCACCGGTCAGCAGCCCGATTGGGACGACACGGTGATCGCCGCGGCCCTGCAATCGGCGCACCGGATCCTGCCGGCCGAGAACCGCCGGGCGCTCTACGCGCAGATCTCTGCCGCGATGGGCCTGGACGAGGTGGCCATGCCGTTCGCCGAAGCCGTCGCCATTCCCGACGACGCCCCCGCCATTGACCGGCTCATCGCCTGGAACGGCCGCGATCCGCTCTGGTGATCTGTCCCGGCGGACCCGAAGCCGTCCCTACAAATAGGACAGGCCGAACCCCTAATAAGGGTTCGGCCTGTCCGGGATCTCCCGAGAGATCACAACTGTGGGCGAAGGGGTGTGTGAGTTCATGACATAGGTGACAGGTGAGTCGGGACATGGGTGACACCTGCGGTGATGGTCGATGAGTCGGGTCATAGGTGACAGTCATGGGTCATGTCCAAAGCGCGTGTGGCCGTCCTGGAAGTCCTCAGCGGAAACCTGTCGGTGACTGCTGCAGCCCGCACCTACGGGCTATCCCGCCAACACCTCTACCGCTTATTAGCCCGCTACCGTGCCGGCGGCCTCGATGCGCTCGAACCCCGCTCCCGACGCCCCGCCAGCAACCCCCGCAGGATCTCCGATGACGTCATCGCCGCCATCGTTTTACTCCGCGAAAAACTCACCGCCGAAGGCCTGGACGCCGGACCCATCACCCTGCAAAACCACCTGGCCCGCCAAGGCCTGCCAGTGCCATCGACCTCCACCATCCGGCGCATCCTGCACCACCACGGCCTGATCACCCCCCAACCACGCAAACGCCCCCGCAGCTCCTACCACCGCTTCGCCGCCGAACAACCGAACGAATGCTGGCAATCGGACTTCACCCACTGGCCCCTGGCTGATGGCACCGACACCGAGATCCTCAACTGGCTCGACGACCACTCCCGCTACCTACTGGCGTGCACCGCCCACCGCCGCGCCAGCGGCCCCGACGTCGTCGCCAGCTTCACCGCCACCAGCCTCGAATTCGGGTTGCCCGCAGCCACACTCACCGACAACGGTTCGGTCTACACCTCCCGATTCACCGGCGGCCACAACGACTTCGAACGACTCCTAGCTGCCCTGGGCATCACCCAGAAAAACGGCCACCCCGGCCACCCCCAAACCCAAGGAAAAATCGAACGCTTCCACCAAACCCTCAAACGCTGGCTCGCCGCACGACCCCGCCCAGCCACACTCACCGAACTGCAAAGCCTGCTCGATACCTTCCGCACCGTCTACAACACCGAGCGTGGCCACCGCGCCCACCCGCACCACCTCACCCCCGAACAGGCCTACCTCGCCCGCCCCAAAGCCACCCCCGCCAACCAACCCAGCACTGCCATCCGGCTACGCACCGACGTCGTCGACCACTTCGGCAAACTCACCCTGCGCCACGGCAGCCGCCTACACCACCTCGGTATCGGCCGCGCCCACGCCAGCACCCCCGTGCTGATCCTGGTTACCGCCACCACCGTCACCGTCATCAGCAAAACCGGCCACCACGTCATCGCCAGCCACCACATCGACCCCGACCACAACTACTGGCCCAACAAACAGAAAAACCCCGGCAAAAGCCGGGGCAATCTGTAACCGATGACGCGACTCATGTGTAACCCATGACCCGACTCATCACACTGTGGGCGAAGGGGGACTTGAACCCCCACGTCCCGAAGGACACTGGCACCTGAAGCCAGCGCGTCTGCCATTCCGCCACTCGCCCGAGCAACCGGGGGAGCGTATCACGGGTCCCCTTACCCCTTAAAAATCGGCTCCGGACCTGCGGCCCAGCACCGCCCGGCTCCCATCTAAGCCGCCGTGATCCCTTCGTGACCTGGTCTTATCCGATTCTCCGCCGTAGAAGGGTGCCGCCGTGGCACCCCGGGTCGATACCATGTCCAGGGCGGATGCAGCTGAGCGACACGCCGCAGCAGCGTCCCGATACGGCTAGTGGCGGCGGAGAGTAAGGCGGGTAGCAGCTTGGACAGCCAGCGTGGGCTGGTTCATCGCATCGAGCGCAAACTCGAATCCGCTGTGGAGGATGCGATGGCCCGGGTCTTCGGAGGGGAAGTTCTCCCCGAGGAAGTCGAGGCTGCGCTGCGCCGCGAAGCCGCCGCCGGGGTGCGCTCACTAGCGGGAAATCAACTTTTGGCACCCAACGAATACGTCATTACCCTCGGTAGAGACGACTACGACAAAATGGGCGCCGACCAGGATCTGACGTCGAAGGCTTTCGCCCGGCACTTGGCCGGCTACATCGGCGAACAGGGGTGGCAAACGTATGGTGATGTGGTTGTCCGGTTCCAGCAGTCGCCGAACCTGCGTACCGGACAGGTCCGCGCACGGGGTGGCGTCAATCCTGACGCCAGCCCCCTCAAGACGCTCAACGAATCCCGCCCGCCACAATCAGTTCATGCGTTTACCGCAGAATCAGGAGTGCCACCGATGACCGATAACCCGAGCTACCGCGGCGCCCACGGGCAGGATCGTCCCGGGGACGACTATTACGACCCCCGCTACGGCCGGCCCGCCGACGATGCTCGCGGCGGTCAGGACCCCCGTGGCCCCTACGGCCCCGAAGGGGACCACTACCAGCAGCATGAGCAGCGCGGCGCCTACCCCGACCAGGGCCAGGGCGGCCCCGGCGGGTACGCCCCGCCCCGCCACCCCGAGCAGGGCGGCTACCCCGAGCAGGGCGGCTACCCCGGCCAGGGCGGCGGCTATGCCCCTCCCGCCCCGCCGGCCCAGCCCTACGAGCAGCGTCCGCCCAGCGGCTACGGCGCGCCCGCCGGTTACGAGCAGGGCTACCCCCAGCACCAGCAGCCCGCGGCACCGGCCTACCCGGCCGGCGGCCAGCCCGGCTACGGCGAATACGACCGCCCGCCGGCCCGCCAGGATGACTACGCCTACCCCGAGGGCCAGTACGAGCAGCGCCCCGCCTACCCGGACCAGGGTGGGTATGACCAGGGTGGCCAGTACGGTCGGCAGGACTACGGCCAGCCCGGCTACGGCTACGGCGAGGCCCCGCCTGCTCCGGCCGGCTACGACTACGGCCAGCCCGCGCCCGGCGGCTACGGCGAGGGTCAAGGCGCCCAAGGGGGCTACGACTACGGCCAGCAGGCTCAAGGCGGTTACGGCGAAGGCCAGGGCGGCTACGGCCAGCGCGCCTACTCCGCACCGGCGTCGGTCACCCTGCAGCTCGACGACGGCAGCGGCCGGACCTACCAGTTGCACGAAGGTGCCAACGTGGTGGGCCGCGGCCAGGACGCCCAGTTCCGGTTGCCGGACACCGGGGTGTCGCGCCGTCACCTCGAGATTCGCTGGGACGGCCGGGTGGCCCTGCTGTCGGACCTGAACTCCACCAACGGCACCACGGTGAACAATGCCCCGGTCCAGGAGTGGCAGCTGGCCGACGGTGATGTCATCCGGCTGGGCCACTCCGAGATCATCGTCCGGGTCCACTAGGCACGGCGGCAGCGTCCACTCGACCGACAATCTGAACTAGCAAAGCGCTGCCGCTTTGCCCTACGGCCCCCCGCGCCCAAGTATCGTGACTTTGCCGAAGTGCTCCGCAAGGAGCACGCCATGGGCTGCGCGACGACGGAGAGGACGCCGGATGCAGGGACTGGTGCTGCAGCTGACGCGAGCCGGTTTTTTGACGTTGTTGTGGCTGTTCATCTGGTCCGTGCTGCGGATATTGCGGACGGACATCTACGCACCCACCGGTGCGGTGATGGTCCGCCGGGGGCTGTCGATCCGCGGGGTGCTGCTGCCGCCGCGCCAGCAACGGACCGGCGCGCGGCACCTGGTGGTGACCGAGGGACCGCTGACCGGGGCACGCATCGCGCTCAGCGATCAGCCGGTTCTGGTGGGCCGCGCCGACGATTCGACACTGGTGCTTACCGACGATTACGCCTCCACCCGGCACGCTCGGCTATCTCAGCGAGGTACGGAATGGTATGTCGAAGATCTGGGTTCGACCAACGGCACCTACCTTGACAGGGTGAAGGTGACCACTGCGGTACGGGTTCCGGTCGGCACGCCGATACGAATCGGCAAGACCGCGATCGAGCTCCGCCGGTGAGCCTGGTTCTGCGGTACGCCGCCCGCAGCGACCGCGGTCTGGTGCGCTCCAACAACGAGGACTCCGTCTACGCCGGAGCCCGGCTGTTGGCGTTGGCCGACGGCATGGGTGGGCACGCGGCCGGTGAAGTCGCCTCCCAGCTGGTGATCGCCGCGCTGGCGCATCTCGACGACGACGAGCCCGGCGGCGACCTGCTGGCGAAGCTGGAAAGCGCCGTGCAAGAGGGCAACTCGGCGATCGCGGCCTATGTCGAAGAGCATCCCGAGCTCGAAGGCATGGGCACCACACTGACCACGATCCTGTTCGCCGGCCCCCGGCTGGGGCTGGCCCACATCGGCGACTCCCGGGGCTACCTGCTGCGCGATGGCGAGCTCACCCAGATCACCAAGGACGACACCTTCGTACAGACCCTGGTCGACGAGGGCCGCATCACCTTGGAGGAGGCGCACAGCCATCCACAGCGCTCCCTGATCATGCGCGCCCTGACCGGCCATGAGGTGGAGCCGACGCTGATCATGCGCGAGGCGCAGGCCGGCGACCGGTATCTGCTGTGCTCTGACGGTCTGTCGGACCCGGTGAGCACCGAGACCATCCACGAGGCGCTGGAGATCCCCGACGTCAACGACTGCGCGCTGCGGCTCATCGAGTTGGCGCTGCGCGGCGGCGGCCCCGACAACGTCACGGTGGTGGTGGCCGACGTCGTCGACGTCGACTACGGCCAAACCCAGCCGATCCTGGCCGGGGCGGTCTCCGACAACGACGACGACCACCTGATCTCCCTGGACACCGCCGCCGGTCGGGCGTCGGCGATCTCCCCGCGCAAGACCGTCGCCAAGCGCGTGCTGCCGCGCATCGAAACCCCGGACCGGCCGCCCCGTTCCCGGCGCCGCAAGTTCCTCGTCGCGGCGCTGCTGCTGGCACTGCTGGGCGCCGGGTTATTGGTCGGGCGCGCGGTCGTCCGCACCAATTACTACGTCACCGCCTACGGCGGCACGGTGGCGATCATGCGCGGTGTGCAGGGTTCGATCCTGGGTGTGCCGCTGCAGGAGCCGTATCTGCTCGGCTGTCTGGACAGCAAGGGCGAGCTGGTGCAGATCAGTTTCAGCCAGTCCGGTGACAAGCTGAGCTGCCGGCTGATGACGTTGCAAGACCTCCGCCCGCCGGCTCGCCAGCAGGTCAGCAACGGCCTGCCCGCCGGCACCCTCGATGACGCGATCACCCAACTGCGCAATCTGGCGCGCGATTCACTGCTGCCGCCGTGCCCGCACGGCACCACCGCCGGTACCAGTTCGACGCCGTCGCGCACCCCGGCCCCGGGGCTGGTGCCGACCGGTCCGCGGCCCGGACCGCCGCCCCCACCGACCTCCGGAAAGTCGCGCCTGCCCACCCTGACCAACCTGCCGCCGGCCCCTCCAGAACCGGGGACCGACTGCCGGGCGGCCTCATGACCCGCGCCGGCGACGATGCCGTGGGGAGCGAGGAGAAGGAGCGGCGCGAGGTGAGCACGGCGCCGCACCCACCGGTGGCGCTGACCCCGGCGCTGCCGGATCGACGCAACGCCGAACTGCTGCTGCTGTGCTTCGCGACCGTGATCATCGCGGTGGCGATGCTGATCGTCGAGGCCGGTCACGAGCAGGGCCTGCGCTGGGACCTGGTCGGCTACGGGGTGGCGTTTCTGGTGCTGTTCGGCTTCGCGCACCTGGTGATCCGCCGGTCGGCGCGGTACGCCGACCCGCTGCTGTTGCCGGTGGTCGCCCTGCTCAACGGCCTGGGTCTGGTGATGATCCACCGCATCGATCTCGGGGTCGGGATCGACGGCGCCGACGCCCGTCCCGGCGCCAGCGCGCAGATGCTGTGGACACTGGTCGGCGTCGGAGTCTTCGCCCTGGTGCTGGTCGCGCTCAAGGACCACCGCCAGCTCTCCGGCAGCGGCTACGTCTGCGGCCTGGCCGGCCTGGTGCTGCTGGTGATCCCTGCCCTGCTGCCCGCGTCACTGTCCGAGCGCCAGGGTGCCAAGATCTGGATTCGGTTGCCGGGCTTCTCAATTCAGCCCGCCGAGTTCTCCAAGATCTTGCTGCTGATCTTCTTTGCCGCGGTGCTGGTGTCTAAGCGCCGATTGTTCACCAGCGCCGGCAAGCACGTGTTGGGCATGAACCTGCCCCGACCCCGCGACCTGGCACCGCTGCTGGCCGCCTGGGTGATCTCGGTCGGGGTGATGGCGTTCGAGAAGGACCTCGGTACCTCACTGCTGCTGTATGCGTCGTTCCTGGTGGTCGTGTACCTGGCCACCCGCCGGTTCAGCTGGATGGTGATCGGCATGCTGCTGTTCACCGCCGGCAGCGTGGCCGCCTACTTCCTGTTCAGCCACGTCCGGGTGCGGGTGCAGACCTGGCTGGACCCGTTCGCCGACCCCGAAGGCGTCGGCTATCAAATGGTGCAGTCGCTGTTCAGCTTCGCCACCGGCGGCATCTTCGGCACCGGGCTGGGCAACGGGCAGCCCGGTTATGTGCCCGCGGCGTCGACAGACTTCATCATCGCCGCGTTCGGGGAGGAGCTGGGTCTGGTCGGGCTGGCCGGCGTGCTGATCCTGTACACCATCGTGATCGTGCGCGGCATGCGGACGGCGATCGCGGTGCGCGACAGCTTCGGCAAACTGTTGGCCGCCGGATTGGCCGCCACCTTGGGAATCCAGCTGTTCATCGTGGTCGGGGGCGTGACGAAGCTGATTCCGCTGACCGGGCTCACCACCCCGTGGCTGTCCTACGGCGGATCGTCCTTGCTGGCCAACTATGTGCTGCTGGCGATCGTGCTGCGTGTCTCGCACGCCGCCCGCCGGCCGCTGAGCACCCAGCCCGCACGCCCGGCCCCGATCGGTGACACCGGCACGGCGGTGATCGAGCGCGTATGAATACCTCCCTGCGCCGCGTCACGATGACCCTGATGGCGCTGATCGTGCTGCTGTTGGGCAACGCCACCCTGACCCAGGTCTTCGCCGCCGACGGGCTTCGCGCCGACCCGCGCAATCAGCGGGTGCTGCTCGACGAATACTCCCGGCAACGCGGCCAGATCACCGCTGCCGGCCAGCTGCTGGCCTACTCGGTGGCCACCGACGATCGGATCAAATACCAGCGCATCTACCCCGACCCCGCGGTGTACGCGCCGGTCACCGGTTTCTATTCGCTGCGGTATTCCAGCAGCGGCCTGGAGCGCGCCGAGGACACCGTGCTCAACGGTTCGGACCCGCGGCTGTTCGGGCTGCGGTTGGCCGACTTCTTCACCGGCCGCAGCCCGCGTGGCGGCACGGTGGAGACCACCATCCGACCCCGCGTGCAACAAGCCGGCTGGGAGGCGATGCAGAAGGGTTGCACCGGCGGCTGTCGCGGTGCGGTGGTGGCCCTGGAGCCGAGCACCGGCAAGGTCTTGGCGATGGTATCGGCGCCGTCGTATGACCCCAACCTGCTGTCCTCGCACGATTCAGCCCTGCAGGGACAGGCCTGGCAACGGCTGCGCGACGACCCCGCCTCACCGCTGACCAACCGCGCCATCAGCGAGACCTACCCGCCGGGTTCGACGTTCAAGGTCATCACGACGGCCGCCGCGCTGCAGGCCGGAGTCAGTGAGAACGACCAGCTGACCAACGCGGCGCGCATCGCGCTGCCCGACAGCACCGTCACGCTGGAGAACTACGGCGGCAACACCTGCGAGGGCGGCAACGAGCAGACCGTTCCCCTGCGGGTGGCGTTCGCTCGATCGTGTAACACCGCCTTCGTCCAGTTGGGTATTCGTACCGGCGTGGACGCCTTGCGCAGTACCGCCCAGGGGTTCGGTCTGGACATCACCCCCGAACCGATGCCCCTACAGGTCGCGGAGTCCACCATCGGCCGGATCGGCGACGCTGCCGCACTCGGCATGACCAGCATCGGCCAGAAGGATGTCGCGGTGACACCGCTGAAGAACGCGGTCATCGCGGCGACCATCGCAAACGGCGGCCTGACGATGCAGCCATACCTGGTCGGCGGGCTGGAGGGTCCCGACCTGGCGGGCATTGCCACCACCCAACCGCACGAGCAGCGCCGTGCAGTGTCCTCGCAGGTCGCGGCTAAGCTAACTGAACTAATGATCGACGCCGAAAGAGTGACCCAGCAGGAGGGGGCCATCCCGGGCGTACAGATCGCGTCGAAGACCGGCACCGCCGAACACGGTCCCGATCCGCGGAACACCCCGCCGCACGCGTGGTACATCGCCTTTGCCCCGGCCAACGCCCCGAAAGTGGCCGTTGCCGTCCTGGTCGAAGACGGCGGCGATCGCTTGGCCGCCACCGGCGGTGCGCTGGCCGCACCGATCGGACGAGCCGTCATTCAAGCCGCCCTGCAGGGGCGATCATGAGTCCCCAGGTCGGCGCGGCACTGGCCGGGCGTTATCGGTTGCAGCGACTCATCGCCACCGGCGGTATGGGCCAGGTGTGGGAGGCCGTCGACAACCGGTTGGGCCGCCGCGTCGCGGTCAAGGTGCTCAAGCCGGAGTTCTCCTCCGACCCGGAGTTCATCGAGCGGTTCCGGGCCGAGGCCCGCAACACCGCCATGCTCAACCACCCGGGTATCGCCAGCGTGCACGACTACGGTGAGACCGAGCTGGACGGCGAGGGCCGCACCGCGTTCCTGGTGATGGAGCTGGTCAACGGTGAGCCGCTGAACTCGGTGCTCAAGCGGACCGGCCGGTTGTCGCTGCGGCACGCCCTGGACATGCTGGAGCAGACCGGGCGCGCCCTGCAGGTGGCGCACAGCACCGGACTGGTGCACCGCGACGTCAAGCCGGGCAACATCATGATCACGCCCACCGGCCAGGTGAAGATCACCGACTTCGGCATCGCCAAGGCCGTCGACGCCGCGCCGGTCACCCAGACCGGAATGGTGATGGGCACCGCCCAGTACATCGCCCCCGAACAGGCACTCGGCCAGGACGCCACGGCCGCCAGCGACGTGTACTCCCTGGGCGTGGTCGGCTACGAGGTGCTCTCCGGCCGTCGGCCGTTCACCGGCGACGGCGCGCTGACCGTCGCGATGAAGCACATCAAGGAGCCGCCGGCACCGCTGCCGGCCGAGTTGCCGCCGAACGTGCGCGAGCTGATCGAGATCACGCTGGCCAAGAACCCGGGGACGCGCTACCGCAGCGGCGGCCCGTTCGCCGACGCCGTGGCCGCGGTGCGATCCGGCCGGCGTCCCACCCGGCCCAGTCAGGCACTGCCGGCCGGGCGTGCCGCCCCGTCGGCCATCCCGTCGGGTGCCGCCACCCGCGCCGCACCGCCGGTGTCGGCCCGGGCCACCGCGGCGCGCCGGGCCCGGCCCAGCACCGGCAACCATCGCACGCCGCCACCCCGACGCACATTCACCGCCGGACAGCGCGCGCTGCTGTGGGCGGCCGGCGTGCTGGGCACGCTGGCGATCATCATCGCGGTGCTGATCGTGGTCAACGCCAAGAGCCCGGGCGGCTCCCTGGCGCCGGCCACCGTCACCGACACCGGGGCGCCACTGACCAGCTCGTCGAGCTCTGAATCGCCGTCGGCGACACCACCCGCGCACCCGTCGGGATGGACCTGGCACAGGACCGCGCAATGACCACGCCGCAGCGGCTCTCCGACCGCTACGAACTCGGCGAGATCCTCGGCTTCGGCGGGATGTCAGAAGTGCACCGCGCCGTCGACACCCGCCTGCACCGCGAGGTCGCCGTGAAGGTGCTGCGCGCCGACCTGGCCCGCGATCCCAGCTTCTACCTGCGCTTCCGGCGGGAGGCGCAGAACGCCGCCGCCTTGAACCACCCGGCGATCGTCGCCGTCTACGACACCGGTGAAGCCGAGACCCCGGCCGGGCCGCTGCCCTACATCGTGATGGAACTCGTCGAGGGCGTCACGCTGCGCGACATCGTGCACAACGACGGCCCGATGCCGCCCATCCGGGCCATCGAGGTGATCGCGGACGCCTGCCAAGCGCTGCACTTCAGCCACCAGCACGGCATCGTCCACCGCGACGTCAAGCCGGCCAACATCATGATCGACACGCACAACGCGGTGAAGGTCATGGATTTCGGCATCGCCCGCGCGGTCGCCGACGCCGGCAACAGCGTCACCCAGACCGCCGCGGTGATCGGCACCGCTCAGTACCTGTCGCCCGAACAGGCTCGCGGCGACACCGTCGATGCGCGCTCCGACGTGTACTCGCTGGGCTGCGTGCTGTATGAAATCCTCACCGGCGACCCACCTTTCGTCGGCGACTCACCGGTGGCGGTGGCCTACCAGCACGTCCGCGAAGACCCGGTACCCCCGTCGCAGCGGCTCCCGAGCCTGCCCGCGGACCTGGACGCCGTGGTGCTCAAGGCGCTGGCGAAGAATCCCGACAATCGCTATCAGACGGCCGCCGAGATGCGCGCCGATCTGGTGCGGGTGCACAACGGGGAGACCCCCGAAGCCCCCCGGGTGCTGACCGCGGCCGACCGTGCCTCGATCATGACGCCGCGGTCCGGCGACAGCATCGGGGCTCAGACCGACCCGCTGCCCCGCCAGGAGCTCGACTTCGGCCACGAGCGGCCGGGCTCGGTGGGCCGCTGGCTGATCGCCGCGATCGTGCTCGCCGTGCTGACCGTCATCGTGACGGTCTCGATCAACACCTTCGGCGGACGCACCCACCAGATCCAGGTTCCCGACGTGAGCGGCCGTGCCTCGGTCGACGCGATCGCCGAACTCCAGAACAAGGGCTTCAAGACCCGCACCGAGCAGCGCGCCGATTCCACCGTCCCGCCGGACCATGTGATCGGCACCGATCCGCCCGCCGGCGCGCCGGCCAACAAGGGCGACAAGATCACCGTCGACGTGTCTTACGGGCCCGAACAGCGCCAGCTTCCCGATGTGGCGACCTTGAGCTACGCCGACGCGGTCAAGAAGCTGACCGCCGCCGGGTTCGGCAAGTTCAAACAGGTCAACTCGCCGTCGACGCCGGAGCTCAAGGACAAGGTGGTCGGCACCAACCCGCCGGCGAATCAGACCACGGCGGTCACCAACGAGATCATCATCGTGATCGGCAGTGGCCCGGCCACCAAGCCCGTTCCGGACGTCACCGGCCAGACCCTGGACCTGGCGCAGAAGAACCTGACCGTCTACGGCTTCACCAAGATCACCGAGGTGACGGTGGACAGTCCGCGGCCGGCCGGTGAGGTGATCGCCACCAGTCCGCCCAGCGGTGAGACGGTGCCCGTCGATGCGGTGATCGAACTGCGGGTGTCGCGGGGCAACCAGTTCGTGATGCCGGATCTGGCCGGCATGTTCTGGACCGACGCCGAACCGCAGCTGCGGGCACTGGGCTGGACCGGGATGTTGGTCAAGGGCGCCGACGTCGACGCCGGCGGTTCCGGCCACAACCGGGTGCTCTACCAGAGCCCGGCGGCAGGTCAGGGTGTGAACACCGACGGCAACATCACGTTGCGCTTCGGCCAGTAGCGCGGCTCTGCCCGCGACCGGCTACACGACGGGCGCGGGTGGGCGGGCCGTCTGCACGGTCGCGGCGATCTCCTCCTCCAGCCGGCGCACCAGGGCGTCGTCGCAGGAGTAACCGCAGTAGCCGAGCCAGTTGGCCAGCATCCGGTGACCGCCCTCGGTGAGGATGGACTCCGGGTGGAACTGCACCCCGTGGATGGGCAGCTCGGTGTGCCGCACCGCCATAATGACCCCGCCGCGGGTGCGCGCCGTGGCCTCCAGAACCGGCGGCAGCGTCTCGGGCAGGATCGTCAGCGAGTGGTAGCGGGTGGCCGTGAACGGGTCCGGCAAACCCTTGAGCACCCCGGCATCGGTGTGGAAGACGGTGCTGGTCTTGCCGTGCAGCAGCTCCGGCGCCCGCCCCACGGTGCCGCCGAATGCGACGCCGATCGCCTGGTGCCCCAGGCACACTCCCAACACCGGGATCCCGGCGGCCGCACACGCACCGACCAGGGCGATCGAGGCGCCGGCGCGTTCCGGCGTGCCCGGCCCGGGGCTGAGCAGCACTCCGTCGAAGTCGGCCACGGCGGCGGCCGGGTCGGCAAGGCGGGCGTCGTCGTTGCGCCAGACGGCAGCCTGCACACCCAACTGGCCCAGATACTGGACCAGGTTGAACACAAAGCTGTCGTAATTGTCGACGACGAGGATCCGCACGCCCCACAGGCTACCGCCGTGTTAATGGCGACGACCCGCTGCGCCCGGATCCGCCGCGCTGGCGATCGGCGCTTGCGGCGCGGGTACCGGTGTCAGTAGTCGACCGGCCCGGCCGGCACGGCGTAGCGCATCCGAGCGACGGCCGGCGTTTCGGCCACCTCCAGGTCGGTACTGACCTGCTCGCTGTAGCCCAGACCGAAACGGATCACGTACTGCTTGTAGAGGGTGATCAGGGGATCCGCGGCCAAGGCGGCCTGCATCGCGGCCGGGTCACCGATCGCGGTCACCACGTAGGGCGGGCTGTAGGTTCGGCCCTCCAGCAGCAGGGTGTTGCCCACACAGCGCGGTGCCGACGCCGCGGTGATCCGCTGGTCCTGCATCTGCACGGCTTCGGCGCCGGAACTCCACAACGCGTTGAGCACGGCCGAGATGTCCTGCTGGTGCACCACCAGGTCGTCGGGGGAGGCGTCCCGGGGGAACCGGCCATTGGCGTCGCGCTGGGCGTCGGTGAGCGTTACCACCAGGCCCGGTCCGTGCATCGCCTCCAAACCCGCCGCCGCGGCGAGCTGCTCGGTGCGTTTGCGCATCGCCGACAGCGCAACGCCGGAGCCTCGGCCGTGTACGGATCCCACGCCGGTTGCCAGCGTGTCGCGCTCGGCGGTGAGTTCTTCCACGGTGGCCTGCGTCGAGCGGACCAGATCGACCAGCCGGGGGGCATCCCCGCGTCGAATCTCTTTGCCGCCGGAGACCCCGTGGGTGGCCGCCAGCAGCAGGCCGGCCAATAGGCAGACCAGCGGAACTCCGACCCGCCACGGGGAGGACGGCGGCCCGTTGCGCTCCATCGGCTCTCCCGTTCTCGGCTGGGTTATCCTGCTGGGCTAATCTCGTACCGACCCATACTCGCAGCTTCACGCCGCACTTTCCCGAGGTACTGATGCCCAAGTCCAAGGTTCGCAAGAAGACCACCAGCTTCACCCCCTCGTCGGTGAGCCGTACCCCGGTCAAGGTCAAAGGTGGCCCATCGAGCACATGGTTCGTCGCACTGTTCCTGGGGCTGATGCTCCTCGGCTTGGTGTGGCTGATGGTGTATCAGCTGGGCGCCACCGGGCTGGACGCTCCCGCGGCACTCAACTGGATGGCCGAGCTTGGCCCGTGGAACTACGCCATCGCGTTTGCCTTCATGATCACTGGGCTGTTGCTCACCATGCGCTGGCACTGAGCTGCGCAGACGCGGTATTTCGGTCATTTCGGGCTGCCGCCGATGCCAGCTGGGCAACCAAGCAATTGCTCAATCACATCGATGTGATTTATCCCCACTGTGGACAACTCCTGTAGATAACTTTGAAACCCGCAGGTCGAAATGACTCAGGACAGGCACGAGCAAACGGAATGGTCGCCGCCGGCCGGCGGAATCGCTGGTTGCGCGCTTGTCGGGGCATTGTTAGCTATCAGCACTGTGACGATCGCCACAGATACGCCCGGACGTGTTCTGGCCGGCATTGCCGGAGTCGGCCTGCTGTTGTTTGCCGGGCTCTCCTGGCGAGCCCGGCCCAAGCTTGCGCTGACATTCGATGGCCTGGCGGTGCGCGGTTGGTGGAGCACCACAGTGCTGGCCCCGGACAGCCTCACCCGGCTCCGGGTCACGGAGTATCAGCGCATCGGGCGCAAGCACCGGCTCCTGGAGATCGAGACGCGCGATGACCAGATGCTGATCTTGTCGCGGTGGGATCTGGGGACCGACCCGCGCGATGTGTTCGAGGTACTGTCAGCGGCCGGTTACACCGGCCGCTGACAACAGCCGCGCGTCGCTGCTAGGCGACGGTGATCGACTCGATGACGACGGGCTCGGTGGGCCGGTCGGCACGGTCGGTTGCGGTGGTGGCGATGGCGTCCACAACGGCCTGCGAGTCCGCGTCCACGACCTCACCGAAGATGGTGTGCTTGCGGTTCAGGTGCGGGGTCTGGCCCACGGTGATGAAGAACTGCGAGCCATTGGTGGCCGGGCCCGCGTTGGCCATGGCCAGCAGGTAGGGCTTGTCGAACACCAGCTCGGGGTGGAACTCGTCCTCGAACTTGTAGCCGGGGCCGCCGCGACCGGTGCCGGTCGGGTCGCCGCCCTGGATCATGAAGCCGTTGATCACCCGGTGGAACACCGCGCCGTCATAGAACGGCCCCGACGAACCGCCGGAGGCGTTGGTGGTCGAGTACTCCTTGGTGCCCTGGGACAGGCCGACGAAGTTGGCGACGGTCTTGGGGGCGTGGTTGCCGAACAGCGCGATCTTGATGTCGCCGCGGTTGGTGTGCAGCGTGGCAGTTGCGGTGGCAATGGAGCTGGAGGTCATGGGATCACAGTCTGCCATTCGCGGCGTGGTGGGCTACGTCACGGGTAGCGTTGTGCCCATGCGCCTGGCGACCGAGACCCCGCTGACCCACCGAGAGCGCCTGACGCGCGGGCTGGCCCATACCGCTGCCGGGCCGGTGGACGTGGCCCGTGGCGCCGTGGGGCTCAGTGGCGACGCAGTGCGCCGCGGCGCGGTGGAATTGCGTCGACGCTATCGGGAGAGCCAACTGTCCGACCGGGTCGCCGAGGCCGCCGAGGCCGCGGCCCGGGAGCTGGCCGCCGCCCAGGAAGCCGTCGCCGCTTTTCCGGAGCTGTTGGAAGGTAGCGCCCCGCGCCGTCATGTTCGCCGGTCCTGGCTGCTGGTGGCGGCCGCCGGGGCGGCACTGCTGGCGGGCGGGGTGGTGGCGGTGTTGATCCGCCGCTCGAACCGGCCGCAGGAGCCGGGGCCGCGCCCACCGAGCGTGGACGCACAGCACAAGATTTAGTACGCAGGCGACGCTGTCGCGTTCGCATTGTGGAGCCTAGGAGATTCGAACTCCTGACATCTGCCTTGCAAAGGCAGCGCTCTACCAACTGAGCTAAGGCCCCTGGTGGGACTCGTGGGCCTAGGAGGACTCGAACCTCCGACCTCTTCGTTATCAGCGAAGCGCTCTAACCGCCTGAGCTATAGGCCCGTAGTCGTCTGACGACCGAGCGAGATTACCGCACCGAACGCCCCCCGACCAAAATGCCACTAAAAGGCCAGGGCACGCGGCCGGTCAGTCCCGGTCAGCCAGGGTTACCTCCACGCCGCCGACGACGTCGGTGCTGAGGTTGTAGATCACCACCCCGAGGGTCGCCATGGCGGTCAGCACCACGACGTTCACCAGCCCGATCAGCGCGGCGCCGCCGAAAATCGAACCGGCGGAAACCAGTTCGGCGGCACTGTTGTTGGTCAACAGGTCGCCCACGTTGCTGTTCAGCTTGCTCCAGACGCCCATCGCGCCCAGGGCGACGTAGAGCACGGCCACCGCGATCATCCAGACGAAGAACAGCGCAGTCGAGAGCAGCAGCGACACCTTGAGGGCACTCCAGGGGTCGATCCGTCGGATCTGCATGCTGGCCCGCAGCGGACCGCGCGGCCCCGCCGCAACCTGGGGGCGGCGGACCGCGGAGCGCCGCTGCGCCGGCTCGGACAGATCCGGCAGTTCGCTGGCGTAGGCGTCGTCCGCCTGGGCGGGCTTGACCGGCGGCGCGGCCTTGGCTGCCGGCTTGGCCGGTTGGGCCGGGGGCTTGGCCTGAGCAGGACCCTTGGCCGCGGCCTGCTGCGGCGCACCGGGCGCCGGCGGTGTTGTCGGGGCAGCCGTACCGGAGACGAACCGGCGTAGCCGCTCGTCAACGCCGGGGGAGTGCGCACCGGCCTCTCCGGGACGGGCCGCGGCGGGCGGCCTGGGCTGGCCACCGCGTTGCCACGGCGGTGCCTCCCCGGTCTCGGTGATCCGGCCGGGCCGGCCCGGGGGCCGCTGACCTGCGTCGGCCGGACCGTTGCCGGCCGGCTCCGCCTTGCCCCCGTTGCCCGGGTGCCCCGGCTCGTTCGGTGCGCTCACCCACGACTCCTTACCTGCGTGTCCCGACCGCCCCGCGGCCGGATCTGACGTCGGATCAGCTGCCCGAGTCCTCGTCGGCCGCCTCTTCGTCGGCGTTCCGCGCAATCGCTATCAGTGTGTCGCCCTCGCCCAAGTTCATCAACCGAACGCCCTTGGTCTGCCGTCCGGCCTTACGAACCTGCCGTGCGGCGGTACGAATCACTCCGCCGCCGGAGGTGATCGCGTAGAGCTCACTGTCGTCGTCGACGATCAGCGCCCCGACCAGTCGGCCTCGCCGTGAATCGTACTGAATGGTGAGGATTCCCTTGCCGCCACGACCCTGCGCGGTGTACTCCTCGATCGCGGTCCGCTTGGCGTATCCGCCGGCGGTGGCCACCAGCAGATAGGTGTCGTCGCGAACCACGTTGAGCGACAGCAGCCGGTCGTCGGCGTTGAACCGCATGCCCTGCACACCGGAGGTGGCGCGGCCCATCGGCCGCAGCGCCTCGTCGGTCGCCGAGAACCGGATGGACTGACCGTTCGCCGACACCAGCAGCAGGTCCTCCTCCGCCGAGCACAACACGGCGCCCACCAGTTCGTCGCCGTCCCGGAGGTTGATCGCGACAATGCCGCCGGACCGGTTCGAGTCGAAGTCGGTCAGCTTGGACTTCTTGACCAGACCGTTGCGGGTGGCCAACACCAGATACGGCGCGTCTTCGTAGCTCTTGATCTGGATGACCTGGGCGATGCGCTCCTCGGGCTGGAAGGCCAGCAGGTTGGCGACGTGCTGGCCGCGGGCCGTGCGCAGCGCCTCCGGCAGCTCGTAGGCCTTGGCCCGGTACACCCGGCCCTGTGTGGTGAAGAACAGGATCCAGTCGTGCGTCGAGCAGACGAAGAAGTGCGCGACGATGTCGTCCTGCTTGAGGCCGGCGCCCTGCACACCCTTACCGCCGCGCTTCTGGCTGCGGTACAGATCGGTCTTGGTGCGCTTGGCGTAGCCGGTCTCGGTGATCGTGACGACGACGTCCTCGCGGGCGATCAGATCTTCGTCGGCGACGTCGCCGTCGGCGGCAATGATCCGGGTACGCCGGTCATCGCCGAACTTCTCGACGAGCTCAGCCAGCTCGTCGTGCACGATGGCGCGCTGCCGTTCGGGCTTCTCCAGGATGTCCTTGAGATCAGCGATCTCCGCTTCGATCTTGGCCAATTCATCGATGATCTTCTGGCGTTCCAGGGCAGCCAGCCGACGCAGCTGCATGTCCAAGATCGCTTGCGCCTGAATGTCATCGATATCGAGCAGCTCGATCAGGCCCTGGCGAGCGATGTCGACGGTCTGCGATGCCCGGATCAGGGCGATGACCTCGTCGAGGGCATCGAGCGCCTTGACCAGACCTCGCAGGATGTGGGCCCGCTCCTCGGCTTTGCGGAGCCGGTAACGGGTGCGCCGCACGATGACGTCCAGCTGATGCGCCACGTAGTAACGGATCATCTGGTCCAGCCGCAGGGTGCGCGGCACGCCGTCGACGATCGAGAGCATGTTGGCGCCGAAGCTGGTCTGCAGCTGGGTGTGCTTGTAGAGGTTGTTCAGCACCACCTTGGCCACGGCGTCGCGCTTGATCTCCACGACGATGCGCAGGCCCACGCGGTCACTGCTCTGATCCTCAATGTTGGCGATTCCCACCAACTTTCCGTCGCGCACCTGCTCGGCGATCGACGTGATGAAGTTGTCGTGGTTGACCTGATACGGCAGCTCGGTGATGACCAGCAGGGCCCGCCCGCGCGAGTCCTCTTCGATCTCCACTACGCCGCGCATCCGAATGGAGCCGCGGCCGGTGCGGTAAGCGTCGCTGATGCCCTGCGAACCGACGATCAGACCGGAAGTGGGGAAGTCCGGGCCCTTGACCCGCTCCATCATCGCTTCGAGCGTGGTCTCTTCGTCGGCGTCGTAGTTTTCCAGGCACCAGAACACGCCCTCGGCCAGTTCGCGAAGGTTGTGCGGCGGGATGTTGGTCGCCATGCCGACGGCGATACCGCCGGAGCCGTTGGCCAGCAGGTTCGGGAACCGGCTGGGCAGCACCGTCGGCTCCTGCACCCGGCCGTCGTAGTTCGGAACGAAATCGACTGTTTCCTCGTCGATTTCGCGGAGCATCTCCATGGCCAGCGGGGTCAGCCGGGCCTCGGTGTAACGCATCGCGGCCGCTGGGTCGTTGCCCGGCGAGCCGAAGTTGCCCTGGCCGTCGACCAGGGGATAGCGCAGCGACCACGGCTGGGCCATCCGGACCAGGGTGTCGTAGATCGAGGCGTCACCGTGCGGGTGGTAGTTGCCCATCGTTTCGGCAACCGAGCGTGCCGATTTCGCGTGGCTGCGGTCCGGCCGGAATCCGGAGTCATACATCGCGTAGAGGACCCGGCGGTGCACCGGCTTGAGACCGTCGCGCACCTCGGGCAGCGCACGGCCCACGATCACGCTCATCGCGTAGTCGATGTAGCTGCGCTGCATCTCGTGCTGGATGTCGACCGGCTCGATCCGGTCCACCGAGTCGTCTCCGGGTGGCAGCGTGGTGTCTGTCATCTATTCCTCGCTCTGTGAAGAAGTCAGTCAGGTCAGATGTCGCGATATCTCGCCGACGTCACTGGAACGCCGGCCTACATCGCTAAACATCGAGGAAGCGAACGTCTTTCGCGTTGCGCGTGATGAAACTGCGCCGAGCCTCCACGTCTTCGCCCATCAGGATCGAGAACAGCTCGTCCGCGGCCGCGGCGTCGTCGAGGGTGATCTGGCGCAACACTCGCACGGTCGGATCCATGGTGGTCTCCCACAGCTCCTTGGCGTCCATCTCACCAAGACCCTTGTAGCGCTGGATGCCGTCGTCCATGTTGATCTTCTTGCCGGCGGCCTTGCCGGCTTCCAGCAGACCGTCCCGCTCGCGGTCGGAGTAGGCGAATTCGGCGTCGTTTCCGCGCTGCCACTTGAGCTTGTACAGCGGCGGCTGCGCCAGGAACACGTGCCCGTGCTCCACCAGCGGCCGCATGAAACGGAACAGCAGGGTGAGCAGCAACGTGGAGATGTGCTGGCCGTCGACATCGGCGTCGGCCATCAGCACGATCTTGTGATAGCGCAGCTTGGAGATATCGAACTCGTCGTGAATACCGGTGCCCAGGGCCGTGATGATCGCCTGGACTTCGTTGTTCTTCAGGACGCGATCGATCCGTGCCTTCTCGACGTTGATGATCTTGCCGCGCAGCGGCAGGATCGCCTGGAACATCGAGTCGCGACCGCTCTTCGCGGAGCCGCCAGCCGAATCGCCCTCTACCACATACAGTTCGGACTTGGTCGGGTCATTGGAGCGGCAGTCGGCCAGCTTTCCCGGCAGGCCGCCCAGATCGGTCGCGCTCTTGCGCCGCACCAACTCCCGGGCCTTGCGGGCAGCCATCCGGGCCTGCGCCGACGAGACCGCCTTGTTGATGATGGTCTTGGCTTCGGCGGGGTTGGCCTCGAACCAGTGGCCGAGTTGCTCGTTGCAGACCTTCTGCACGAAGGACTTGACCTCGGTGTTGCCCAACTTGGTCTTGGTCTGGCCTTCGAACTGCGGCTGGGACACCTTCACGGAGATGACCGCGGCCAAACCCTCACGGATGTCGTCGCCGGTGAGGTTGGGATCCTTGTCCTTGAGCAGCTTCTTGTCTTTGGCGTACTTGTTGACGACGCTGGTCAACGCCGACCGGAAGCCCTCTTCGTGAGTACCGCCCTCGGCGGTGTTGATGGTGTTGGCGAAGGTGTGCACCGACTCCGAGTAGCCGCCGTTCCACTGCATGGCGATCTCGACTTCGTGTCCGGTTCCCTTGCCGTCGAAATCGACGATGGTCGGATGAATCGCGGTCTTGCTGCGGTTGATGTGCTGAACGAAATCGCGCAGGCCGCCGGGGTAGTGGAAGACACGGTGCTTGACCTTGTGCGGGGCCACCGCCTCGGCGGCTTGTTCCTCGGCGGTCTTGGGTGCTTCGGCGGTGTCGCTGACCACTTCGTCGACGACCTCTTCGACCCGCACCCGCTCATCGGTCAGGTCGATGGTCAGGCCCTTGTTGAGGAACGCCATCTCCTGCAGGCGCCGCGCGACCGTCTCGAAGTCATAGGTGGTGGTCTCAAAGATGTCCGGATCGGCCCAGAATCGGATGGTGGTGCCGGTCTTCTTGCTCTTCTCACCCTTGCGCAGGGTTCCCGGAACCGACTTGTCATAGGTCTGGAACCACTCGAAACCATCCCGGAAGATGTCGGCTTCCAGGCGGGTCGACAGCGCGTTGACCACCGAGACACCGACACCGTGCAGACCGCCGGAGACGCTGTAGGCGCCTTCCTCGAACTTTCCGCCGGCGTGCAGAACGGTCATGACGACATCCACCGTGGGTACGCCGGTGGCATGCATCGCGACCGGGATGCCTCGACCGTCGTCGGTGACCTCGACACCTCCGTCTTCGAGGATGCGGACCGTCACCTTCGAGGCGAAGCCGGCCATCGCTTCGTCGACGGCATTGTCGACGACTTCCCAGATCAGGTGGTGCAGACCGCGTTCACCGGTGGAGCCGATGTACATACCGGGTCTTTTACGGACGGCTTCGAGGCCTTCGAGAACCTTGATCGAATCGGCACCATACTTGTTTTCGGCAGCCACGGTCGGGGAGCTCTCCTCAGGTTCGCAAGCCAGCATTCGACGCGCCACAAGGGTGCGTACGCGGGATACTGAGTCAGTCTACCTTGGGGTGCCGACGGCGAGCATTTTCTTGGGGTGTTTCTGCCTACCTGATTGCGCCGTGGCGTCGATATCGCGGTTTGCCTCGTGTCCGGCCGCTGGCCGGAGCGATTTTTTTGCTCGTAGCGCCACTCAGGCGTCAGATTCCTGCGCCCGCTCAGCCATAGGTATCGCGCGGGCCCCGGCCCGAGACGTGTAACGGTCCCTTGCGCCACGACGGCGCGGTCGGACCAGTGATCTTCAGCGTCTTGACCACGCCGTCGCCGACGGCGGCGGCGATCTTCGCCAGTAATTGGGCCTGGACCAGGCGTAATTGCGTGGCCCAGGCCGTGGATTCGGCCGCGACGCTCAGTACACCGTCGGAGAGCCTCGTGGGAGTCGCGTGCGATGCGATGTCGTCGCCGACCACCGCGCGCCACTGTCCCAGCACCGTGCCTTCGGCCACTTGCGCCGACCAACCGCGGGACTGCGCCAGGTCGCGGGTGGCCGCACCGAGCGTCTGCGGGTCCCGTCGATCGGGCCCGGGTCCCGACCAGCTGCGGCGGCCGCCACCGGTGCCGGTGGGACGGCGGCGCAGCGGCGCCCGGCGCCCTTGCCCGACGTCTTTGCCCTGGCTGCGGGCCGCTTCGCGCGCTTCGGCCAGCGTCCGGCGGACAAGATCCATGCCGGTCAGCCCGGCCAGGTGCGCCGGTGGCTGCCATGGCGGTTCGTCCGGCGAATCGTCGATGCCGGTCATGGCGCGGTGCCGATCAGTTCGGAGACCCTGCCCTCGTCGCCCTCGGTGACGGCGATCCGGATCTGACGGGCCTGCCAATCGTCGGGGATATCCTCCGCGACAGCGGCGGTGATCAAAACCTGCTCTGCGGATGCGGCGACGCCGGCGAGCGCTCGGCGCCGGGCGGCGTCCAATTCGGCGAAAACGTCGTCGAGCAGCAGTACTGGCTCGGCGCCCTCGCTGCTGAGCAGTTCATAGGAAGCCAATCGCAGGGACAGTGCCATGGACCACGACTCACCATGGCTGGCAAAGCCTTTCACCGGTCGGTCGCCCAGCCGCAACTCCAATTCGTCGCGATGCGGGCCGACCAGACACACACCGCGTTCCAGTTCGGCACTGCGGCGGCGCGCCAATTCCGTGAGCAGAGCTTCCTGTAGTTCGGTTGCGCCCGGATTCCCCTCACCGAGGGCGATCTCCAGTTTCGGCCGATAGGCCACGGCGGCGCTGCGCGTTCCGGGGGCCAGGAGTTGGTAGGCCTTCTCGACTTCCGGCGCCAGCTGATTGACCAGGTCGATGCGGGCGGCCATCAGCTCGGCCCCGTGGGTGGCCAGTTGGGCATCCCACACATCGAGAGTGTCCAGCACGGATCGATCACCACGATGCAGCGCACCCGGCGCACTCTTGAGTAGTGCGGTGCGCTGTCGGAGCACCTTGTCGTAGTCCGCACGTACTCCCGCGATCCGCGGACGACGCACACTGGCCAATTCGTCGATGTAGCGGCGACGCTCACCGGGATCGCCACGTACCAACGCCAGATCTTCCGGGGCGAACAGCACTGCGCGCAGCACCCCTACGACTTCGCGTGCGTGCCGTACCGGTGAGCGATTGAGACGCACTTTGTTGGCGCGGCCCGCGGCGATCTCCAAATCAACGGCGAGTTCGCGGCCCTCGTTGACGACGATCGTGGAGACCACTGCGCGAGTAGCACCTGATCGGATCAACGGAGCGTCAGTGGCCACCCGGTGTGAACCCAATGTGGACGAATACCACAGTGCTTCAACAAGATTGGTCTTCCCAAAGCCATTCGGTCCGACCAGCACCGTCGCGCCCGGTTCCAGTTCCAGATCGACGTGCGCCCAGGACCGGAAATCCCGCAGGCCCACGTGGCGGACATACACCGAGAAACCAACCCCTCCCGTCGTCGCGAGCTGCGCCGATCAGCCGGGCAGGCGGACCGGCATCAACAGGTAGACGTAATCCGACGGAATCGCCGGGAACGGTCCCTCACCGATCAGCGCGGGGTCATCCGCACCGACCGGCCGCAGCACCGCGGGCTTCTTCGGATCGGTGAAGCCCATCGACACCTTCTCGCTGTGCAGCGAACCCAGACCGTCCGTGAGATAGGTCGGGTTGAAGGCGATGGTCAAAGGCTCACCGACGAAATCGATGGGCAGGTCCTCCTCGGCGCGACCGACATCTTCCGCCCCGGCCGAAAGTCGCAGAGTGCCCTCCGACAACTCCATGCGTACCTGAGCACCTCGGTCGGCCACCAAGGCCACACGCTTGATCGCTTCGGTCAGTTCCGCCACACCGATGGTCGCGACGGCCAGGTGCTCATTGGGCAGCAACTGCCGGAACTTCGGGAATTCGGCATCCAACAGTCGGGTGGTGCTGCGCTTTCCAGCGCTGGTGATTCCCAGCAGTCCCTCGTTACCGACTGCGGAACCGGCTCCCAGCGCCAGATGCACCTCGTTGCCGTCGCTGCTGGCCTTGGCCGCCTCGGCCAGGGTCTTGGCCGGGACCAGCACGGCGGCTTCGGTGCCGGGCGCGGCCGTCCAACTCAATTCTCGGACGGCCAGCCGGAAACGGTCTGTAGCAGCCAAAACGACTGTGTTGCCGGAAATTTCGACGCGTATACCGGTCAACATGGGCAACGTGTCGTCGCGGCCGGCCGCTACGGCTACCTGGCCGATGGCCTCGGCGAACACATCTGAGGACAGCACGCCGGTCTCGTCGGGCAGTGTCGGCAGAGTGGGGTAATCCTCGACCGTCATGGTCGGCAGCGAGAATCGGGCGTTACCGCAGGTCAAAGAGACCCGGGTGGACTCCACCTGAACTTCGACCGGCTTGGCCGGCAGTGCTCGGGTGATATCCGACAGCAGTCGACCGGACACCAAAACGCTTCCCGGAGAAGCGATCTCAGCAGCAAGCTGAACTTCGGCGGAGACTTCGTAATCGAATCCGGACACGGTCAGGCCGTTGTCAGAACCCGTCAGCAACACCCCGGCCAGCAGCGGCACAGTAGGCCGGGCCGGCAGCGACTTCGCCACCCACGCCACCGCGTCAGCGAAGTCATCCCGGTCCAGGCGGAACTTCAAGTCGGTCAGACCCGCGTTCGTGGTCGCCGCGTCCATAGCGTCCTCTCGTCACCCCGATATCGAGCTCTACTCTGCGGCGACTGGTGAACACCCCCACCTGCGGCCGTGCAACGCCCCACGCCGAAGTGTAAGAGCGGTAGGCCACCAACCGTAGAGCCTGGACGGCCTTCTTGAAAGTTAAACGTCGACACCGAGCGGCTCAGCACGGCCTTGGCCGGTGCCGAGACGGGCAGGTTGTGAACAGCCCGGGTTGACCCGAATCCCCAACGACCTGTTTTTAAAAAGAATCAAGGGATAACTCCCAGTATTAGTAGTAAGTCCTGTGGATGCTGGGCATAGCGTGGCATCGTCGCTGCTGAGCGGGCGCGTGGGGTTGGGGAAGAGCAGTGAATGACACGCCCGGGTCGGCCGGCGCGGCTGTGTATGAAACCGCCGGTGTGGATCGACTGGTGATTCGTCATCGGATGGTGGACAGGTTGTCCGCAGCGGTATCCACAGGGCTGGACCGTGACGGGTGGTACGAGTGGGTCCAAAGTTTTTTGTAAGAGCGGCGGACTACAACCGGCGAATCAGCGCTTGGCGCGCTGCCGGATCCGGGTGGTGAGCTCTTTGACTTGATCGAAGACCTCGCGACGCTCGGCCATCTCGCCGCGGATCTTGCGCTCGGCGTACATCACCGTGGTGTGGTCGCGACCGAATGCCTGGCCGATCTTGGGAAGGGACAGGTCGGTCAGTTCGCGACACAGATACATGGCGATCTGGCGGGACTGTGCCAGCGGGCGCGTCTTGCCGGGCCCGCGTAGTTCCTCGATGGAGGTGTCGAAGTACTCGGCGATGACGGCCATGATGATCGCTGCGCTGATCTGCATGGTGCTGGCGTCGGCGATCAGGTCACGCAGCACGATCTCGGCCAACGACCGGTCGATCGGGGTTTTGTTGAGCGAGGCGAAGGCGGTGACCCGGATGAGTGCACCCTCGAGTTCCCGGATGTTGCGCTCGATGCTGGTGGCGATGAGTTCCAGCACGTCACCCGGCACGTCGAGACGTTCCATCTGCGCCTTCTTGCGCAAGATGGCGATCCGAGTCTCCAGATCCGGCGGCTGGACGTCGGTGATCAAGCCCCATTCGAAACGGGTGCGAAGCCGATCTTCCAGGGTGGCAAGCTGTTTCGGCGCCCGATCGGACGTGATCACGATCTGCTTGTTGGCGTTGTGCAGGGTGTTGAAGGTATGGAAGAACTCTTCCTGGATACCTTCTTTGCCCTCGATGAACTGGATGTCGTCGACCAGCAGCACGTCGATGTCGCGGTAGCTGCGCTTGAACGCCACCTTGCGGTCGTCGCGAAGGGAGTTGATGAAATCGTTGGTGAACTCTTCGGTGGAGACGTACTTGACCCGCATCCCGGGGAAGAGTCGCTGGGTGTAGTTGCCGGCGGCGTGCAGCAGGTGGGTCTTACCCAGGCCGGATTCACCCCAGATGAAAAGTGGGTTGTACGCGCGTGCCGGTGCTTCGGCGATGGCCAGGGCCGCGGCGTGGGCGAACCGGTTGGAGGTTCCGATGACGAAGGTGTCGAAGGTGTAGCGCCGGTTGAGGCTCGCTCCGTCCGCGGTCGACGAGTCATCACTGGGACGTTCGGTGAAATAGTTGGGCCAGTCGTATTCGACGTCGGTGGTGTCGTCGTCTTCTTCGTCGGCGCGGACCTCGGCGACATTGTCGGTGCTGGAGGTGCTGGGTTGGTCTTCGGCGGCCTGTGGTGAGATCCGAACCCCGAGTTCGATGGCGTGGCCGAGGCGCCGGCTGAGCGCATCGGTGATCTGGGTGCGCAGATGCCGTTCGATCTCGTTTTGGACGAAGCTGCTCGGAACCGCCAACAGAGCGAAACCCTCGACGATGGCCAGCGGGTGGACGAGCTTGAGCCAGGCCTTTTGCTGCGGAGTCAGGGTCGGGGCCGAACCGTTGGTCGGCGGGACTTCTCCGTTGAGTTCGGCTACTACCTCGTCCCAGAGACTGAGAAACGCAGTGCCGGGGTCCTCACTCAAAGCCCCATCCCCCTGGTTCGACGCCGTCTGGACTGGCACCGTGGTGCATGGATGCCGTACCCGGACATGCTATCCACACAGTTATCCACAGGTGTGGATGAGGTGCGCATTCCGCGGTGAGGCCCTCTAGGCCGGTTGCTCAGCAACGGTTACTCCAGACAAAAGACGCAATATCTGAAGCGCCAGCCGCTTCGTGATCTTCGGTTCGTGGTCGAGAACCGCTCCGGTTCCGAAACGGCGCTGGCAAGCAAGTTAACAGGTTTCTGGGCGGACGACTACTCATTTCGCCGAGATGAATCGAAAGATAACGAGCGTCTTGAGACCGACGGATACGGGTGTGACCAGTGTGAATAGTGGGCCCGTTTCAGAGGGGGGCGAGTCGAGCACCGGACGGTGATGACGCCGGGGTTTGACCCGGCGAACCTGCGTCAGTACCCTCGAACAGTCGCCCGAACGTTGGCGATACGGCAGCGACCGGCCTCTGGCCGGAGCCCGCGCCGGTTACGAGCAAGACGCAGAAGTTCACCGAGCTTACCGAGTGCGTCGCGTGCGGCAGGCACAACGGGCTTCCGGTGTGTCGGGCTTACGCGACGCGAGATGCAATAAGGAGAGTGTGCCGTGGCCAAGGGCAAGCGGACCTTCCAGCCCAACAACCGTCGTCGGGCCCGTGTGCACGGGTTCCGCCTGCGGATGCGTACCCGTGCCGGTCGTGCCATCGTCACCGCCCGGCGTAGCAAGGGCCGGCGTTCGCTGACCGCCTGAGCACAGGCAGCTCGGCGGTGCTCCCGGCTCAGTACCGGATGAGACGATCGGCCGACTTCGGTGCAACGGTCAAGCATGGCCGAAGGGCAGTGCAGCCGGACGTCATCCTGTACGACCGAGTCCTGTACGACCGACGGACGGACGTTTCCGAGGAGTCGGCGGGTGATTCCGTGACGGCACCTACGCCGCGCGTAGGTCTGATCATCGCCAAGTCGGTTGGGTCTGCGGTGGACCGGCATCGGGTGGCTCGGCGACTGCGCCACGTAGCCCGTGAGGTGTTGGCCGACCTGGAACCTCAAGAGCAACTGGTGATTCGGGCACTGCCTGGCAGCAAGGGCGCGACTTCGGCTGCGCTCGGCACTCAGTTGCGTGCGGGTTTGCGGTCGATCCGCCGGGCCGCGGGGGCGGTGCGCTGATGCGCGGAATCGCGGTCGTACCAGTGCGCGGATTGATCTTCGTCATCGAGCTGTACCGACACCTGATCTCTCCACTGCGCTTGCCCAGCTGCCGCTTCATGCCGACCTGCAGCCAATACGCGGTGGACGCATTGACCGAATACGGGTTGATTCGGGGCAGCTGGTTGGCCGCGGTACGGCTGGCGAAGTGTGGGCCGTGGCACGAAGGCGGATGGGACCCCATTCCGGAACGGTCCCAGCGAGCTGCCGAGTGCGGCTGCTCGACCGGAGACGCCCTGAACAAGCGCGACAATCGAGCGGAGGGTCAATACCGTGTCCTTTGATCCGGGCAGCCTGGACTACGTGTACTACCCGGTGTCGGGCATTATGTGGTTGTGGTACAAGGCTTTTGGCCTTCTACTGGGACCGGCGAGCTTCTTCACCTGGGCCCTGTCGGTGGTCTTCCTGGTGTTCACGTTGCGGGCACTGCTCTACAAGCCGTTCGTCAAGCAGATCCGGACGACCCGCCAGATGCAGGAGCTGCAGCCGCAGATCAAGGCGTTGCAGAAGAAGTACGGCAAGGACCGCCAGAAGATGGCGCTGGAGATGCAGAAGCTGCAGCGTGAGCACGGGTTCAACCCCATCCTGGGATGTCTGCCGATGCTCGCGCAGGTCCCGGTGTTCCTGGGCTTGTTCCATGTGCTGCGGTCGTTCAACCGGACCAGTACCGGGATCGGCCAGCTGGGCCTGTCGCCGGATCTGAACCGTCAGCTGGGCAACTACTTCTTCAGCGCCGCCGACGTGGGCAACTTCCTGGACGCGAACCTGTTCGGCGCCCCGCTGGGCGCGACGATGATCCAACGGACCGGGTTGGATGCCTTCACCGAGTTCAACCGGGTATCTGTTATCGCGGTCGGGGTGCCGATCATGATCGCGGCCGGTATCGCGACGTACTTCAACAGTCGGGCGTCGGTAGCGCGGCAGAGTCCCGAAGCCGCGGCGAACCCGCAGACCGCGATGATGAACAAGCTGGCGCTGTACGTCTTTCCGCTCGGCGTCGTGGTCGGCGGGCCGTTCCTGCCGCTGGCGATCATCCTGTACTGGTTCTCCAACAACATCTGGACGTTCGCCCAGCAGCACTACGTGTTCGGTCTGATCGCCAAAGAGGAAGAAGCCAAGAAGGACGAAGCGCTGCGCCGCCGCGCCGCCAACGCCCCGGCCCCCGGCGCCAAGCCGAAGCGGGCCGGCCGGGCGGCGACCACGGAAGCTGCAGTCGACGCCGAGGCTGCCGCGGAGGAGTCGAGCGCGACCGAGGCGCAGGCCGGCGAGACCGGGAGCTCTGAGGCCGCCAAACGGAACACGGGCCGACCCGCTGCACGAGGCGGGCGCCCCGGTGCCGGGGCGAAGCCGAAGAAACGCAAGCGGTGACGGGCCGCGACAAGCCAACCGGCGCGTGAGCCGCCGGGCACGGAGGGAGACGACATGACCGACACGACCGATTCGGACACCACGGAGCGCGAGGCTGTGGATTCCGAGGGGGAGACCCAGGAGAGCCAAGCGGCGCCCGGGGTCGACCTGGAAGATCGACTGGTTGCCGAAGGCGAGATCGCCGGCGACTACTTGGAAGAGTTGCTCGACCTGCTGGACTTCGACGGAGACATCGACCTGGATGTCGAAGGCCGTCGCGCGGTGGTCAGTATCGACGGCGGTTCAGACCTGACCAAGTTGGTAGGCCGCAAGGGCGAGGTGCTCGACGCACTGCAGGAGCTGACCCGCTTGGCGGTGCACCAGAAGACCGGTGAGCGCAGCCGGCTGATGCTCGACATCGCCGGTTGGCGCCGTCAGCGTCGCGACGACTTGACCGCCCTGGGCGACGAGGTGGCCCGGCGGGTCTTGGAGAGCGGTTCCGATGAGGAACTGGCCCCGATGAGCCCGTTCGAACGTAAGATCGTCCACGATGCGGTGGCCGCCGTTGCCGGTGTGCACAGCGAGAGTCAAGGTGTCGAGCCGTCGCGTCGAGTAGTGGTTCGGCGGGACTGACGAGACTCAGCGACGGGGAATCACAGCAATGTGATTCCCTGTCTGCGGTCCAATCCCGGGAAGCCGGAGGAATGTTTCACGTGAAACATGTCGAGGGAACACCGGCACCCGAGCCACCCCCGGAGGCGGCGGAAGTATTCGGCGACCGGCTTCCCGCCGCTCAGCGTTATGCGGCCCTGCTGGCGGACGCCGGCGTCGAGCGCGGACTGATCGGCCCCCGCGAAGTGGAACGGCTCTGGGACCGTCACCTGCTCAACTGCGCGGCGGTCGGCGAACTGCTGGAGCCTGCGGAGCGGGCGGCGGACATCGGAAGCGGCGCCGGCCTGCCGGGGATACCAGTGGCGATTGTGCGCCCGGACGTTTCCATGATCCTGGTGGAGCCACTCCTTCGACGCAGCGAGTTCCTGCGTGAAGCGGTCGCCGATCTGCGTCTCGATAACGTGCAAGTGGTGCGTGGGCGGGCCGAAGATCCAGCGGTGCGCGAGGCAGCCGGGGACTGCGATGTCGTGATGTCGCGGGCGGTCGCGAGCCTGGACAAGATCGGCCGGTGGAGCCTGCCGCTGCTACGCACGGGCGGGCGGATGCTGGCGATGAAGGGGGAGCGGGCACAGGCCGAGGTCGATGAGCACCGCGGAGCGCTGGCGAAACTAGGCGCCAACGACGTAAGGGTGGTGAGATGTGGCGTGAACTATTTAACCCCGCCCGCGACCGTGGTGCTGGCACCGCGGGCAGAGCCTCAAGCGAGGCGCCCACGCGGTCGGGCGGCGGGCAGCCAGGCGCGACGGTCGAGCAGGAGGCAGGCATGAGCAGAGCAGTCCCCCCCGGCGTCACGCCCCGGCCAGCGGCCGCCAAGCGTGGAGGTTCCGCGGAGGTGGTTTCACGTGAAACATCCCCCGGGCCGGTTTCACGTGAAACATCGCCAGACTTTGTCGACACCCCGATCGGAGCGGCGGCCGAACGCGCCATGCAAGTGCTGCACACCAATAACCGACTGCCCCGCCCGAAGCGTCGGCGCGTGTTCACCGTGGCCAATCAGAAAGGCGGCGTCGGCAAGACCACGACGGCGGTCAACCTGGCCGCGGCCCTCGCCGTGCAGGGGATCAAGACCCTGGTGATCGATCTGGACCCGCAGGGCAATGCGAGCACGGCGCTGGGTATCGCAGACCGTAAATCGGGGACGCCGTCGTCCTACGAAGTGTTGATCGGGGCCATCCCGGTGACCGACGCCTTGCAGCAGAGCCCGCACAACGAGCGGCTGTACTGCATCCCGGCCACCATCGATCTGGCCGGCGCCGAGATCGAATTGGTCAGCATGGTGGCGCGGGAGAACCGGCTGCGGAATGCCCTGACCGATCTGGACAGCTTCGACTTCGACTACGTCTTCATCGACTGCCCGCCGTCGCTGGGGCTCCTGACCGTCAATGCGTTGGTTGCCGCACCGGAGGTGCTGATCCCGATTCAGTGCGAGTACTACGCACTGGAAGGGGTGTCCCAGTTGATGCGCAACATCGAGATGGTCAAGGCACACCTCAACCCGCGGCTGGAAGTGACCACCGTGCTGCTGACGATGTATGACGGGCGCACCAAGCTCGCGGACCAAGTCGCCGACGAGGTGCGCCGCTACTTCGGCGATCGGGTGCTGCGTACAGTGATCCCGCGCAGCGTCAAGGTCTCGGAAGCACCGGGCTACAGCATGACGATCATCGACTACGACCCCGGCTCGCGCGGGGCGATGAGTTACCTGGACGCCAGTCGGGAGCTCGTCGAGCGCGACCTGGCCGACGGCGGCGGACAACCGTGACCGCCGGTGTACGACGACCCGGAGACGAACAGGAGCGCCACAGATGACCGGACCGTCGCGTAAGAAAGGCGGCTTGGGCCGCGGCCTGGCCTCGCTCATCCCGACGGGTCCCGGTGAGGGCAATGTGGCCCAGGGCGACCGCAGTGCCGACCTGGGCCCGCGCATGGGTGCCGCCGCTGCCGATGTCGTGCTCGGCGGCTTGGGCGGCACACCGCAGGCGGCCACCCCCGACGTGGGCGCGGTGTACCGCGAGATCCGGCCGGCGGACATCGAGCCCAACCCGCGCCAGCCGCGGCAGGTTTTCGACGACGAGGCGCTGGCCGAGCTGGTGCATTCGATCCGGGAATTCGGGCTGATGCAGCCCATCGTGGTCCGGGCCGTGCCCGGCTCGTCGCGCTACCAGTTGGTCATGGGGGAGCGGCGTTGGCGGGCGTCCCAGCAAGCCGGTCTGGAGACCATCCCAGCGATCGTCCGGGAGACCGAGGACGACAACCTGTTGCGCGACGCGCTGCTGGAGAACATCCACCGGGTACAGCTGAACCCGTTGGAAGAGGCGGCCGCCTACCAGCAACTGCTGGACGAGTTCGGGGTGACCCATGACGAACTGGCCACCCGCATCGGCCGGTCCCGCCCCTTGGTGACCAACATGATCCGGCTGTTGCGTCTGCCTATCGCCGTGCAGCGTAGGGTCGCCGCCGGCGTCTTGTCGGCAGGCCATGCCCGGGCGCTGCTCTCCCTGGAGGCCGGATCCGAGGCACAAGAGGAGCTTGCCGCGCGGATCGTGGCCGAGGGTCTGTCGGTACGGGCCACCGAGGAAGCGGTCACTTTGGCCAACCGGGGTGGTGCCTCGACACCGGTCGCTCCGCGGCGCAAGCCCATCCAAATGCCCGGTCTGCAGGACGTCGCGGAGCGGTTGTCGACGACCTTCGACACCCGTGTGACGGTCAGTCTCGGTAAGCGCAAAGGCAAGATCGTGGTCGAATTCGGATCCGTCGACGATTTGCAGCGGATCGTCGCGATGATGGACTCCAAGACCTCCTGAGGCGTTGTAAGCCCAGGTCCAGGGCCACAGGGCCGTTACGTCACTGTGACGCTACGGTGACCCCGGGCCGGTGGCGGAACTGAAACATGTTGATTAACAGCAGCTTTCGAAATTTCGAGGGGCCGACTCACCGAATGACGCCGCGGGTGGCATCCGGCGGCTCAACCCTCCTATCCTTAAGGGGCTGCCGTCGGCAGCAGCACGGGTTGAGACCGGGAGTCCAGTGTCTGTCCGAATCGCACCCCTGAAGCTCGAGGGTTTCGAGCAGCTTCCCAAACACGCGCGCCGCTGTGTTTTCTGGGAGGTGGACCCGGCGACCCTCGGTAGCGACGATCACCTCTCGGATCCGGAGTTCGAGAAGGAAGCCTGGCTCTCGATGGTGATGTTGGAGTGGGGGACCTGCGGTCAGGTCGCCACGCCGTCGGCCGCCGCACGCGGGATCGGGGATCCGCCGTGCCTGGGCTACGTGCTGTACGCGCCCCCGCGTGCGGTACCGCGGGCGCACCGGTTTCCCACCGGGCCGGTTTCAGCCGACGCCGTGCTACTGACTTCGATCGGTGTCGATCCGGCTCCGATGGCAGACGGCCTGCCTCGGGAACTGATCTCCCGGGTAGTAGAGGAGTTGATGCGGCGCGGGGTCCGTGCACTGGAGGCCTTCGGTCGTACGTCCGCAGTCTCCGAACTGCTGGATGCCGGCACCGTGCCGCCCGACGTCGCGCCGGTGTTAGAGGCGGTTGGTGACTGCTCGGTCGAGCACTGCATCATCGCGGCGGACTTCCTGACCGACGTCGGGTTCACCGTGGTGGCGCCGCACCAGTATTTCCCGCGGCTGCGACTGGAACTCGACAAGGGCCTGGGGTGGAAGGCAGAAGTCGAGGCTGCGTTGGAGCGCTTGCTGGAGAGCTCGCGGTTGGAGCAGCCGATCGGTGCGGGCGCCCCCGCGGTGTCCGGCTCGGCGACGGGATCTCTGCGGCGGTCCCAGCTTCGGCTCTCCTGCGTCGAGCCTGGCTGAACCGCCGGGGGTAAGGAACCGCCGGGGGTCAGGAACCGCCGAGCTGACCGGTCCGCTCGACCGACAGCTCGTGGGCCAGCAATTCGGCGAAGGTAAAGGTTCCGGTCGGCCGGTCGTTCTTGCCGAGCAGATAGAGCCGCTTGACCGCGGCGAGCATTCCCTCGGCGATGGCATCGCGGGTCGCCGGAGAGGCCAGCATCGCACGATCACGTGGGCTGGTGATGTAACCGACGTCGACCTCGACCGTGGGCATGCGGGTCAGGCGCAGCAGGTCCCAGGTCCGGCCATGTGCCCGGCAGTCCTGTAATCCGGTGCGGGCCACGATCTCTCGCTGGATGAAGTCCGCAAGATTGCGACCGATGGTGGACACCGAACCGTGCGAGTTGCCGAAGTGGAATGACGCCACACCGTTGGCCGCCGGGCTGACGTGGGTGGCGCAGCGCAGGCTGATCATCAGATCGGCGCCCACGGCGTTGGCGGTCGCGGCACGCTCGGCGTCCGACGGATTGCGGCCACTGGGACGGGACAGGAAGGTGTCCATCCCGATGGCCGTCATCCGGCCTTCCAAGCGACTTGCCAAGTCCCACAAAATATCTGCTTCACTGATCGGACCCGAGGGGGTCTGGGTGATCAGCCCGTGGTCACGACCGCCACGCCCCGGATCGATGACGATCCGCTTGCCGGACAGCCGAGGTCCGGACCGCCGCACCAGCTCCTCCTCGCGGATCGCGTGAGGCGAGCCGCCGGACACCCGCGAGGCCAGGAAATTCAAGGAGCGCAAGGTTTCCGGCCCGCAGATGCCGTCGGCATACAAGCCGTACTCGCGCTGATAAGACATCAGCGCGTTGTGTGTCTGGATGCCGAAGTAGCCGTCGACCAGACCGGTGTAGAAGCCCAGATCCTGCAGACGCGCCTGCAGCGTGGCGACGTCGTCGCCGTACATCGGCGCCCCGAACTGATGGTTGAGAATGCGGGCACCCAGGCGGTACGACGCCTCCTTGAGTGCACGGTAGGTGGCCTCGCCGATCACGCCGTCGACGAGCAGGCCACGCTGCTGCTGGAAGGCACGCACCGCCTGGTCCAGGGCGTCGTCGAAGGCATCCAATGCCACGTGTTTGCCGGTGCTCAGGTCCGCATCGGGGCTGTCCACCAGCCCCAGCGCGGCCAACGCCGCCCGGATCTCCACCACGGCACCGCTGCGGTCGCCACGACGCAGGCCCTGCTCGGTGCCGCGATGCCGACCCGACATTACTGAGCCCCTCCGGTTGTCGCTGTTGGCAATGGACCGTCGCTGGTGGTTGCCAGCAGATTAGCCAGAATTGTCTCAGATCCCCGGCCAATTTTCGAAAACAGCAAGGCAACAAACGGCACCTGAGAGCCCAGGCTCACAAGCGCGTCGGACGGTGCCCGGAATCGCTAGGTGGCGTCGGCGAGCTCGCGCAGCAGGGCCGCCTTGCCCTTGGCGCCCACGATCCGCTTCACCGGCTGACCGTCCTTGAACAGGATCAGGGTGGGGATGGAGACCACGTTGAAATCCCGCGCGGTGTCCGGGTTGGCGTCCACGTCGAGCTTGGCGACGGTGAGCTGGTCCGCCTGCTCCGCGGCGATCTCTTCCAGGACTGGGGCCACCATCTTGCAAGGGCCGCACCAGGTCGCCCAGAAGTCCACCAGCACGGGCTTGCTGCTGGCCAGGACATCGGCGGCGAAAGTGGCGTCGGAGACGTTCACCGTGGCGTGGTCGGTCATCGAGGGGCTCCCATCAAGGTTTCGGTACCGGTTTCGTGGGCGTCGGCCGCGTCGGCCGCGTCTTCGGATTCTGCCAGCCAGCGTTCGGCGTCGATGGCGGCCGCACAGCCGGTACCGGCGGCGGTGATCGCCTGCCGGTAGGTGCGGTCCACCAGGTCGCCGGCCGCGAACACCCCCTCCAGGGAGGTCCGGGAGCCCGGCTGCTGGACCAGCACGTAGCCGTCCGGGTCCAGGTCAACGGCGCCACGCACCAGCGCCGAGCGGGGGTCGTGGCCGATCGCGACGAACACGCCGGTCACCGGCAGGGTGGTCTCCTCGCCGGTCTCGGTGTCGCGCACCCGCAGCCCGGTCACAGTCGCCTCACCCTCCACGGCAACCGGGACGCTGTTGGTGAGGAACCGGATCTTGTCGTTCTCGCGGGCCCGGTTGAGCATGATCTTCGAGGCCCGGAACTCTTCGCGGCGGTGCACCAGGGTCACGCTGCGGGCGAAGCGGGTCAAGAAGGTGGCCTCCTCCATCGCGGAGTCGCCGCCGCCGATCACGGCGATGTCCTGGTCGCGGAAGAAGAATCCGTCGCAGGTGGCACACGAGCTCACCCCGCGGCCGAGCAGTTCCTGCTCACCGGGGATGTTCAGGTAGCGGGCCGCAGCGCCCATGGCCAAGATGACCGCTCGGGCGCGGTGGGTCTCGCCGTCGGCGGTGACCACGGTCTTGACCGGCCCGTCCAGATCCACCGATTCGACGTCCTCCATGCGCAGGTCAGCGCCGAACCGCAGCGCCTGCTCGCGCATCTCGTCCATCAGCTCCGGGCCCATGATCCCGTTGCGGAAGCCGGGGAAGTTCTCCACCTCGGTGGTGGTCATCAGCGCACCGCCGAATGCGGTTCCCTCGAAGACCAGCGGGGCCAGTTGAGCCCGGGCGGCGTAGATCGCGGCGGTATACCCGGCCGGGCCGGAGCCGATGATGATCACATCGTGGGTGGATGGTGTCTCAGACATCGAGGGCCTTTCCGCGGGGATCTGGTTACTGGGGCTAGCAACGTCAGCGTAGGCGGCGATTGTTCCCGAACCTCGACGGACGGGTCTAGGGCCGCCGGATGGTCGTGTCGGCCAGCAGTCCGGTGTCTGCGGAACTGCAGTGTGGAGCCACCGCCAAGGCGATTATTGTGCCCTCTGGCGTGCCCGGCAGCAGCAGCACGACCCCGGGGTGACCGTTGATCGTGATCTCACGGGCCCCGAGCACGCGCGTCGAGGCCGGGTAGCCCAGCCCGGCCAGGCAACCGGTCCGGCGTGCCGGATCGGCCAGCGGGCCGTATTCGGGGCGTCGGTCCAGCAGCTCGAGGAGCTCCGGTTCGGACAGCGGCAGCATCGCCGTCGGCGCGGACGCCACCGTTATGGCGTCCAACGAACGGGGGCCGCTGGGAGTGTCGCCGGGGAACCGGATCAACGCGGTCGTGCCGACCCCGATCGCGATCACCGCGGCCGCACCGCCGGCCCAGGCGGCGATCCGATTCAACCGGGGTAGCGGCCGGCTCGAGTGCGCCGGTGGACCGCTGGGGGCCCGGGATTGTTCGTCGCCCGCATCGATTGGCATGCCGCCGCTTCCGCTCGCTCTGGTAACCCGCCCTCCGGCGCCAAGGCTATCCGGCGCGGGCCGGCCGGACCGCAGCGTCGGGCCCGGAGTGCAGGGATCGTCCGAGCAGTACGGCCAGCCGGGCACGGCCGCGGGCGCAACGACTCTTGACGGTGCCCGGGGCCACGCCGAACGCGTGGGCGGCGTCGGCCACCGAATATCCCTGCATGTCGATGGCGACCACCGCTGCGCGCTGCTCGACCGGCAACCGGTGCAACGCGGCGCGTACCTCCAGCGCGGTCTCGATCTCAGCGGTGCGATCGCCGACGACGGCGTGCGTCACGAGCAGCTCGCTGTGAGCAACCTTGTTGCGGCGCAGGCGATCCAGGCAGGCGTTGATCACGATCCGATGCAGCCAACTGCCGACGGCGGCGTTGTGGCGAAACGATCCCGCCGCCCGATGCGCCGACAACATAGCCTCCTGCAGCGCGTCCTCGGCGTCTTGCGGACAGCCGGTGGTGAGCCGCGCCAGCCGGCGAAGCCGGCTGTGGTGGCGGCCGTAGAGCTCGCCGAACGCGTAGCGGTCACCGGCGACATGCGCGGCCAGCAGTTCGGCGTCGCTGCGGTCTCGGTGCCCCATGGGCGGACAGTAACCAGCGGTGGCGCCGTCGGCACTTCACCCGAACGAGCTGTGCACAGGCGGGCTGGGCGGTATCGGCGACCCGCTTAGGAGGACGCCCCCTGCACGGTGATCTCAGAGATCTGGGTGCGGCTTTCGCCACCGGTGTTGCCCATCGTGGAGATCCACACCAGCAGGTTCGACGTCGGAGACGACGAGTCGGCGGTGATCTTGTTGGAGCCGGGCTGCAGCGCCTTCGCGGGGGCCAGCAAGGTGGTGTCTTCCAGACGCGACGGCTTCGGGGTGGGGGCGGAGCGCAGCTCCACTCGAGTGCCGGTGCTGGACACGTTGAGGGTGACGGTGCCGATCACGGTGGGCTTGGGCAGTTGCAACATCAGCCCGACGCCGTTCTTGAAATTCGGGAAGGGCACCGGATCGGAGTAGGTGTCCGTCGACCAGGCGGTGGCCGGATTCCCGTCGATCGCCAGACCGGCGTCCTGGGGCCGGTCTGCTTCACCACCGGGGGAGAAGACCGTCACCTGGACGGGCTTGACGATGCCACCGGGCCCGGTCGTGCCCGGCTGCGACGACGCCGACGGACTGCTCAAGCCCAGTTCCGTCTTGTCCAACCCGTTGACGTCACCGAAGATCCGGTTGAGCACCGAGGCCAACACCAGCAGCGCGACCAGGATGACGGCCCCGCCGATGCCCAGGCCGATCAGCACCCGGCGGCGCCGCTCGGCCCGCGTCTCGTCGTCCGGTGGTGGGGGCGCCGGACGCGGCGCGGGCTGCTCCTCGCCGACCGTGCCCAACAGCTCGGTCTGCTCGTGCAGGGCGGTCGCCTGCTGCAGCAGGTTCGACAGCGTCGACGCACCGCGGATCCCGCCGTCGGGCTGGATCGCGTGGCTGGCCGCCGCCGAGATCTGGAACGGGATGTCGGGGTTGATCGAGTCGGGCTTGACCGGGTTGCCGGCCTCGTCCCGATCCGCCGGTTCCAGTCCGCCGTCGGCCCCGGCATCGGTCAGCGGCCACCGGTTGACCAGCAGCGCGTACAGGGTGGCACCGATCCCGCGGATGTCGTCCTCGGGCTTGGTGTCGGGCAGCGTGGCGGGGAAGGCCAGCGTGACGTCGCCGTCGATGCTGACCCGGACCCGGGCCGGGTGGTCGATCGACAGGGCCACGCCGCTGTGGTGGGCGGACTCGGCCGCGGTGGCCAGCGACCGGATCGCCCGGGCGGCGCCGATCGGTGACGGCGACGTGCCGGCCACCTCCTGCAGCGAGGCACCGCGCACCCATTCGGAGACCACCAGTCCGCCCGCACCGACACGCACCACGTCAAGCACGCGGGCGATACCGGGCAGGTTGATCTGGCTGAGCCGCTGGGTGCGCGACAGGACGCCGGTGAGCTGGTCATCGGCCATGGTCTGATTCGGGTCGACGAACGTCAGCGCGACCTGTCGATCCAGCGCGGTGTCCAGTGCCTGCCAGAACTGCAGCACCGCAGTGCCGCCGTGGCGTACCAGCAGCCGGTAGCGGCCACCGGCGATGCTCAGGCCGGGTGTCAGCAAGCTGTCATTGCCGGCTGACTCGGGGGCCTCGGCGGCCCGCTGAGACTGCTGCGGAGCAACGGTCCGCGACGCGGCCCGAGACCCGGCGCCCTCGGAAGGAATGTCGGCCACCTCCGCGCCTTTCGGTGTCCGGCCACCGGCGATGTGCTCCGGCGGCGTATGCGCGGCGGGATCGTTGGGCACGTCCCCGCCGGTTGTGGGCAAACGGTTGTGCTCAGCGTACGGGACGGCGAGATCGGGAGAAGGCGGGTTCGGCATGCTGATTGAGGCTCCTCGGGCACCTATTGTTCGGCGCACCGCGGCCAGGGCGGCAACGGCCTCGGGCACCTGCGCGCGGACCATGACCGCCCCGATGATCGGCAACATCACCAGCGCCATGACCAGCAGACGCAACATCGATCCCGCGGCGCCGTCGTCGGTCAGCATCCGCAGGCCCAGCACTCGATCCAGCACCTCGGCGACCAGCCCGGCCAGCAGCGACGCCGTCAGCGTCACCAGCACGGTGCGGATCACGTCCGGCCCCACCAGATGCCCACTGACCGGGCGCAGGGAGCGCCGCAGCAGCACATGCCCGAGGACCGCCCCGGCAAGAAAGCCCAGACCGTTGGCCAGGCCGAGATAGGCGGCCACCAGATCCGGGTTGTCGGTCAGGTGCGGGGCCGCCACCGACGCGACGATCTTCACCGCGGTGATCACCACGATGATGGCGATGGGAGTCCACGGTTGTTCCCGGGCGTAGAACACCCGCAGCTGCAGCAGCACCATGGCGTAGGGGATCAAGGTGAAGGCGGACATGGCGACCGCGGCGCCGAGGTAGCCCGCGTCCACGTTGCCGAAGTTGCCGTAGGCGAACAGCGCGCTGCCGATCGCCGGACCGCCGACGGTCATCAGCGCCACGATCGGAATAAGGGTGATCATCATCAACCGGGTGGCCAGCGACAGGTCGGCCAGCACCGCGGGGTCGTCGCCGGCGGCGGCGTTGCGGCTCAGCCGGGGCATCACGACGGTCAGGACCGTTACGCCGATCATGCCGAACGGCAGCTGCAGGAGCAGCCAGGCGTAGTAGTAGATCGCCGGGCCGGACGCGGCAGCGGTGCTGGCGATCTGATTGGTCACCACCAGGCCGACCTGGCTGATCAAGACGTAGAGCACCATCGCCGAGGCCATCGTGCCGAAACGCTTGAGCCGGTCGTCGATTCCCCACAGCGGACGCAGGCTGATCCGCTCGCGGCGGATCGCCACCAGCAGCACCGCGGTCTGGGCGACGACACCCGCCGTGGTGCCCAGGCCGAGTACCAGCAACTTGGCGTTGCCCATCCGCACCGGGTCGACCGACAGTTCCCCCGGCACCAGCAGGTAGGCCACCAGGGTGGCGATCGCGACGACGTTGTTGACCACCGGTGCCCACGCCGGTGCACCGAAGATGTTGCGGGTGTTGAGGATTGCCATGAACACCGAGGACAGCCCGTAGCAGATCACCTGCGGTAGCAGCAGATAGGCGAAGGCGATGGTCAGTGGCTCGTTGACCTGGGGTTCGCCGCCCAGCATCAACCGCACCAGCAGCGGTGCCGCCGCCACCGACATCACCGTGGTGGCCAGCAGCAGCGCGGTGGCCAGCGTGACCAGCCGTCGTACGAACGCGGCACCGCCGTCGGCGTCATCGCGTTCGGCGCGGGCCAGTACCGGCACGAAGATCGCGGTGAATGTCGCCTCCAGCACCAGGGCGGCGATCTGATTCGGCAGCTGGTTGGCCACCGAGAAGGCGCTCGAGAGCGCCGCGCCCAGAATTGCTGCCAACAGCACCACCCGGATGAACCCGGTGATCCGACTGACCAGCGTGGCCAAGGCCATTCCCCAGGAGCGCGACACCACCGCGGCGTCGGTCAGCTCGGCGCGCGCGGGTTGCTGCGCCGGCGTGCTCATCGGTCGCCGCCTGGGTTGTATGGGGGCGCGGGCAAGTCGGCGCGGTCGGGTTGCCCGCGGAAGCGGTGCCAGAGCCGACGCCCGGTCAGCACCGTCAGCGCCGCGGCGGCGGTCATGGTGATCAAGAACAGCACCATGCCGTAGGCGTTGGAATGCACCGACAACCGTACGGACTCACCCAGCGGTAGACCGTCGGGAGTTTGCAGTGCCGCATCGACGACGAAGTGCTGGTTGACGCGCACCTCGACCGGAACCCGCAGCGGCAGATACCCCGGCGGCAGTTCCAATTCCCCGACATCGGTCACCGTCATTCCGGGTGGGGCGTCGACATGCAGCCGTACTCGGATCGGTACCGCCAGATCGTTGCGCAGCGCCAGCGGCAGCGGGCTGTGCTCGGTGGCCAGCGTGTAGGAGTCGGCGGGGTTGACGATGGTGACCGCACCGATCAGGTCGGTGACAGTGTTGCCGATGATCGCCAGCCGCTGCGCCGCCAGGCCGTTGCGGACATCGACCGGCTCGGACTGGGTCAGCGCGCGCAGCATGCCCTCGGCCAGCGGCGCCGTGTACGCCTCGCCGGTCAGGCCGGTGCGGGCGTCGGTGGTCAGCGCCGAGGTCAGGCCCGACAGCCGGCCGATGTCGTTGGCCACCGCGCCGATGACGTCGGGGCTGAAGCCGCCGGCCGGCTGTTGGGGCGGCAGCGGATGTTCGGGCGGGGCTGTGACGCCACGTGATTCGGCGATCACCGCGGTCAGCGGCCGGGCCACGGCCAGCCCGGAGCGCAGCGCGGTGGCCAAGGTGGTCAGCACGGCTTGGGCGTCGTCGGCGCGGGGTTTCCAGTACGCCGGCGGCATCAGAATCTCGTCGCGTGGCGCGCCGGGATCCTCCGGGGACTCCAGTCCGCGCCACAGCATGGAGCCCAGGGCGTCCTGGCGCCGGGCCAGCGCCGAGTCGTGACGAAGCCGGACGGCCAGCGAGCCGTCCTGGTAGCTGGGTGCGACCGGATCGGTGCCCATCGCCGCCAGCGCGGCGCCGACGGCGGGGTCATAGGGCACGGCCACCAGCTGTGGGGACAGCCGCCGCGGGGTGAGGTCGGCGGTGGCGGAGGCGCCGGCCGCGGTGTCCTGGGCCGCGCAGTCGCCGGCGGTGATCACCACCGTGTCGCCCTGCGCACCGATCAGGTCCGCGGCGCCGGCCGTGAGCCGGCCGTCGCCGAGCAGGACCGCACCCCGGGTCGAGGTCACCTCAAGGATGCGGTCGACGATGTCGGCGGGCTTGTGCACCGCGATCTCGTCGAGCCGCGCGTCGCCCACCCGCGCCAGCGCGTCCAGGTCGGCCTGCGCGTAGGGGGTCGCCGTGACACAGGTGCGGTGCGCCAATCGGCGCAGCCGTTCCAGCCAGGTCCGGGCGGCGTCGCGGCCGGTGCCCGGGTGCGAGGTGGCGCTGTCGGGGGAGTCGGCGACGACGTACCCGCTGGTCATCGCGTTGACAGTGACCACCAGGTCGGGGTCGACGGCCAGACACAGTGCTTGGTTGACCACGCCGTTGGCGTCGACCGCGGGACTGGTGGCGAATTCGGCGGCGGACAGCAGCGCATCGAGGCGCCCACCGGGGGCCAGCGATGTCGCCAGGTCATCGTCGGTGAGCTGAACCGGCAGGGTGCCGCCGGGCGCCCCGGGGGTCAGCCGGGGCCGATCGGCCAGCGGCCAGAACATGGTGAGCCGCACCGGCTGGGAGATGTCGGGTGCGACGGCGCCGGCGGACAGGTCGGAGTCCGCGTCGGGCTTGGGCAGCCCGGTCACCGGGAGCAGGAAGCGGGCGTCGTCGAGCCGGGTCGGCTCGCCGTAGTCGGGCGTGCCGTTGACGTTGACCAGCACCGGATAGATGCCGGGGTGGTCGACGTTCAAGGCCGGCTCGCTCGCCGAGCGCAGCGGCGCCGACAGCGTGAAGCGGGCTTCCTGACCGCGCTGCAGCTCGGTCGCCACCGTGCTGAACGTGCCCACCGGGCGGTACTGGTCGTTGGCCCCGCGCAGGTTGGTGCGCAAGCCGGCCGAGGAGGCGACGGCGCCGGCCTGCTCGAGGCGCACCATCACATCGCGGACCGGTCGGTCCCCGACATTGCTCACCGTGCCGGCGACGGTGACCAGGGGGACGCTCGAGGTGGTGACAACCTCCGGGGTGACGCGGTCGATCCGGATCTGAACGAACGGAGCCACGTCGGGTTCGCCGGCGGGAACGTGCGGGGCGGCGCCGCCGAGCGCTGTGCCGAGGGTCATCAGGAGGGCGGCCACCACCGCCGGGAGGGCCGCCAACCGCCTCGGCGAGGGACCCTCACCGCTTCGTCGCGTGCGGGTCACGGGTCTAGCCTGCGACCGTTCTTCCGGTCCGGCGAGTTCTCGCCTGTGCGAGTACGGCGGGCGCGGGAATGCGTCTGTGGTCGTCGCCAGGGTGCGGTCACCGGAAGGGGCGGCAGGGCGGCCGGGCCGTCGGCCTGCAGCCGGTCGATCAATTCGTCGGCGACCAGCGCCAAGCGTCGTTCGTCGGCGTAAGCCAAGCGGGACGGCAGCTCCCGGATGGGCACCCACGCCACCTCGGCGACTTCCACGTCGTCGTCGCACAGTTCCCCGCTGGAGAACCGCAACAAATAGTGGTGCACGGTCTTGTGCACCCGGCGACCGTCGGTGACGAACCAGTAGTCGATGCTGCCCAGGGCGGCCAGCACGCTGCCCTGCACGCCGGTTTCTTCGGCGACTTCGCGGATGGCGGTCTGCTCGGCGGTCTCACCGACTTCGATATGTCCTTTGGGCAGTGACCACAGCATCCTGCCGCGCCGGTCGACGCGCCCGATCAGTGCCGCGACCTGTCCGTCCCGCGGACCGTCGATGCCGTCGACGACAAGTCCGCCCGCGGACGTCTCGTGCACGGTGCGCAACCGTTCCGGCCCGTGCCGCGCGGTGCGGGGCCGGCGCTGGGCCGCCCGACTGGGCGTCGCGCTCGGGCTGGGGCTGGCATCGGTGGCGGGGGATTCGGCGTGGTTGATTTTCGGACCAGACGTGCGTCGACCACGGCGCCGCCTGCGGCGCCGTCCCGAATTGGCTTCTCCGCCGTCGGCCGACACCCATGCGATAGTAGCTGGCACGCTTGGGCCGACCTGCCTCCCTCGCCGGTGTCCCACGCCGCCCGGTTTCGGTGTGTTCAGTCCGCCCAGTGTGCGGAATCGTCGGCGCGGCCCGCGAAAAACCTACGAAACCGCACACTCGGCAGCGGGTGGGTGACGACTTGGCCGGCTTCGCCGTCCTCGCGACCACCGCTGGGTTGTGGGCGGTGGCCCGCTTCGCCCGGCTTCGCCGTCCTCGCGACCACCGCTAAGCTCATCGAACGTGCCTGATGCCCATCGCGACGACGCCGACCTGCTGACCACGGCGGCCGTGGAGCTGAACCGGCACGCCGAGTTGCTGCGCAGCCTCGGCGCGATGTTCGCCGAAGCCGGTCAGGAGATCTACCTGGTCGGGGGATCGGTCCGCGATGCGCTGTTGGGCCGGCCGAGCCCGGATCTGGATTTCACCACCGACGCACGCCCCGAACAGGTGCTGCGCATTCTGCGGGGCCGGACCGAGGCGATGTGGGACACCGGTATCGACTTCGGCACCGTGGGCGCAACGCTGGGCGGCCAACGCGTGGAGATCACCACTTTTCGGGCCGACAAATACGACCAGGTGTCCCGCAATCCCGAGGTGCGCTTCGGCGACTCGCTCGACCAGGACCTGGTGCGCCGCGACTTCACGGCCAACGCGATGGCGGTCCGCATCACCCCGGCCGGACCGGGGGAGTTCCTCGACCCGCTCGGCGGCCTGGCGGCCCTGCGGGATCGTGTGCTCGACACCCCGACCGCACCGCAGGATTCCTTTGGCGACGACCCGCTCCGGATGCTGCGCGCCGCGCGGTTCGTCTCCCAACTCGGGTTCACGGTGGCGCCGCGGGTGCGGGCCGCGATCGAGGACATGGCGCCGCAGCTCGCGCGCATCACCGCTGAACGCGTGGCCGCCGAGTTGGACAAGTTGCTGGTGGGTGCCGACCCGGTGGCCGGCCTGGATCTGATGGTGGCCACCGGGATGGGCGATGTGGTGCTGCCCGAGGTCGGCGGCATGCGGATGGCGATCGACGAGCATCACCAGCACAAGGACGTCTACCAGCACTCGCTGACCGTGCTGCGTCAGGCGATCGACCTCGAGGACCCAGGGCCCGAAGGTGGTCCCGATCTGGTGCTGCGCTGGGCGGCGTTGCTGCACGACATCGGCAAGCCGGCCACCCGCCGGCACGAAACTGACGGAGGCGTCAGTTTCCACCACCACGAGGTGGTGGGCGCGAAGATGGCCCGGAAACGGATGCGTGCGCTGCGCTACTCCAAGCAGATGATCGACGATGTCTCCCAGCTGGTCTATCTGCACCTGCGGTTCCACGGTTACGGCGACGGCAAGTGGACCGACTCGGCCGTGCGGCGCTACGTCACCGATGCCGGACCGCTGTTGGGACGGCTGCACAAACTGGTCCGGGCGGACTGCACCACCCGCAACAAGCGGCGCGCGGCGCGCCTGCAGGCCAGCTACGACCAGCTCGAAGAGCGGATCGCCGTCCTGGCCGAGCAGGAGGATCTGCAGCGGGTGCGGCCGGACCTGGACGGCAACGAGATCATGGCGCTGCTCGACATCCCGGCAGGTCCGCAGGTGGGCCGCGCGTGGAGCTATCTCAAGGAGCTGCGCCTGGAGCGCGGGCCGTTGACGCGCGAAGAGGCGACCGCCGAGCTGCTGTCGTGGTGGCAGACCCAGGGGAACCGATAGCGGGAGCTGCGCGTCTGAGCAGGGTATGGACTACTGCCTGGGCGACGGTGAGGGCGCGGCCACGATGTGGACCGGTGCTGCGGACTTGGATCTTGACGGGGACGGGTTGGCCGACGCCATCAGTCTCGATTTCGACGGCGACGGACTGCGCGACGACGCGCTGGTGGATCTTGACGGGGACGGGTTGGCCGATCATCTCCTGCTGGACCTCGACGACGACGGCATCCCAGAGGCTTCCTTTATCGACGACGGCTCCGGTACCTGGGGACACGGCGCCCTGGCGGGCTCGGCGGATCGATCGGGCGGGCTGCGCTGGCTGGGGCTCGACGACGTCGAGCACACCGGCGGTCCGCTGGTGGATTTCGATGGCGACGGGCGTGTCAACGACCGGTTGCTGGACTCCGATGGCGACGGACGGGCCGATCGGGTGCTGATCGGCAGTGAGGCGGGTCGCTATGGGGCGGCCTACGTCGACACCGACGGCGACGGGCGGTGGAACGTCAAGCTCACTGACGCCGATGGTGACGGTGCCGCCGACGGCGCCACCGTGCTGTGAGATTGCCAGGCAACTAGGGGTACCGGCGAACGGCAAATCTGGAAATACTGAACGCGGCGACATCTTTGCCTCGGGTAGAACGCCCCTTGGGGGGAGGCACCAATGAAAAAGATGCGGGTGGGCGCCCTCCTGGGGGCGCCGCTGGTGGCCGCGCCGACGGTGATCGGAGCGGTCGGTGGCGCGGGCGTGGCCGCGGGTGCGGAGCACCGGATCCTCGAGTACGGCCTGACCGCAGAAGCCCTGGTCATGATCCCGGCGATGAACCAGGATTGGCTCGACCTGAGCAAAGAGCTCTACCTGGTGCCGAACGGATTCGCTCCCGACGGGACGGCGACGTTTCTGCAGGTGCCGGAGACCAACGACCTGAACGCCAGCCTGGCCGGTGCCACCGGCATCCTGACGGCCGCGATCGAGGAACGCTGGGACGCCGGCGATTTCAGTGCCGCAGACCCGCTCTACGTTTTCGGCTACTCCCAGGCGTCGGTCGCGGCGGGGCAGGCTCAGTTACAGCTCGCCGCGTACGGGATACCCACGGATGCACTGCATTTCGTGTTGGTGGGTGACAGTGCCGCGGAGGGCGGATTCTTGAGCGGGTTCATGGACACGCTGCTCAGCTGGTTTCCGGAGTCCTGGCATGACGGCGTGACGGCGATGGCCACGCAGATCTTCACCTGGCTTCAGATCGACGACGCGATGGGCCTCACCACCCCGAGCGACCTGTACCCGACCGACGTCTACAGCCTGTCAAGCGACGGATTCGCCAATTGGGATGGCGGACAGAACTTCTTAGGCATGTTCGTCGACCACCTGGCATACCTGGGCTTGTCGCCGGAGGAGATCGCCAGTGCTCAACTCGACCCCGACCTCGGCTCGGCGCTGACCCAGTACTTCATGATCGACGGTGCCAACGTGGACATGTTCCAAGCCCTGATGAACTCGTTCGTGATGATCATGGACGGCTTGGTGGGGCTGCTGTAGCGCGCTCAGCGCCCCAGCGGTGCTTTTGCGGCTGATTCGGCTCTGGCTCTCTTCGCGCAAAGCGCTCATCGACCGGAGCCGGGAGGCCCCGCGAAGGCTTGGGCGATCTCCAACCAGCGCTGCGCATCCTCGCCGTGTGCCGTGATGTCCAGGTCAGCCAGCGCGCGCCGTTGCGTGACCAAAAAGCAGAAGTCCTCGGCAGTGCCGGTCACCCGCTGGTCAGCGTTCACCGGGCCCCATGCCCACACCCCGCCCTCGGGCGCGTGTAGTTCCACGTGAAACGGTTCGGCCGGCGGCGTCAGGTTGTGCACGCTGAAGGCGAAATCCCGGGTCCGCACGCCCAGATGTGCGATCGACCGCAACCGCGCCGTGGGGCGGCGCCGCACCCCGAGAGCGTCGGCCACGTCCAGACCGTGCGCCCAGGTCTCCATCAGCCGCGCGGTAGCCATCGAGGCGGCGCTCATCGGCGGGCCGAACCACGGCAGCTTGCGCCCGTCGGCCACTCCGAGCAGCGCCTCGTGCAGCTTCGCGCGCGTGGAGCGCCAGTCCGCCAGCAGTTCGGCCGGCGGCAGCTGGGCCAGTTCGGCGGCGCCGGCGTCGACGAATCCGGCCGGATCCTTCATCGCTTCGGTGAGCGCGGCAGCAAAACCAGCCTCGTCGGTGATGGCGGTCAACGACACCCGGTCGGTCCACAGCAGATGACCGATCTGATGGGCGATCGTCCAACCGGCCGCCGGTGTGGGCGTACCCCACTGACTGTCGACAAGCGGGGCCACCAGGGCGTCGAGCTCGTCGCTTTCGGCACTCAGGTCGGCGACAATCGATTCAGTTTCGGCCATGTTCGTACTTTAGGCCCACCGGTTCGCGGCGCCGCCCGACGAACGCGTGCCCGGCCAAACCGGCCAGATACAGCAGGGTGCCGGCCACGATCAGCGACGGAGCCTGTCCATCGGGGGGAATCAGCGCCGCGGCCCCGGCCACGGCGATGATGAACGACAGCCAGAACAGCGAATCCTGCACCGCGAAAACATGTCCGCGCAGGGCGTCGTCGACGTCGATCTGCATCGCGGTGTCGGCGCACAGTTTGACCACTTGCCCGGCCACTCCGAGCAGGAAACCGCACGACACCAGCACCGGCAGGTACAGCCCGACGGCGGCGAGCTGGATGACCGCAGCCGCCGCCAGGGCACCGTTGGTGGTGGCGTAGCGGCCCCAGCGGTGCACCGCGGGCGGGGTCAGCAGCGTCGCCAGAAACGAGCCGGCGCCCGCCGAGGCGACGAACAAGGCCGTGGTTCCCAGGCCGGACACCGTGTGCTCGCCGACGTGCCGGACCAGCACCAGCACCAGCAGGGTGTTGATGCCGAAGGCCATCCGGTGCGCGGCCAGCCCGCACAGAGTGGCGGCCACGGTGGGACGGTCTCGCACGGTGCGGATGCCGTGCATCCAGCCCGTCGTGACCGCGTAGAGCACCGAACCGTGGATCGCGCGCTTGGTGTCGTCGGGTCCGAGCACATGGGCCTCGAAGCGCACCGAGAGCACCAGAGCGATCGCGACCGGGAGGGCCACCGCGGCGATGATCGACGCCGCACCGCGATCGTCGGTGCCCACCAGCCAGCGTGGCAGCAGCATGAAGTTGGCGCCCAGAAAAGCGGCTACCGCACCGGTGGCGATCGCCACCGCGTTCATCGTCACGACCTGGTCGCGCGGGACCACGTGCGGCAGTGCCGCCGACAGCCCGGAGGCGATGAACCGGGTGAAGCCGTTGGCGATCAGGGCCGCACACAGCACCGGCAGGTCACCGGCGCCGACGGCCAGCAGCGCCGCGATCCCGAGTACCAGCACCAGCCGGGCGACGTTGGCCACCACCATCACCTGGCGGCGGTCCCAGCGGTCCAGCAGGGCGCCGGCGAACGGCCCCAGTACCGAATACGGCAGGAACAGCACGGCGAAAGCGCCCGCGATCGCCCACGGGGAGGCGGCCCGGTCGGGGTTGAACAGCAGTGCTCCGGCCAACCCGGCTTGGAACAGACCGTCGCCGAATTGGCTGGCGGCGCGCAGTTCCAGCAACCGGCGGAACTCGGGCAGGCCACGCGCCGACCGCCACAGTGATGCGGGTGCGCGGTTGTCCACCACAGAACCTCTTCCAGACTCGGGCGGCTGTCACTGCGGCGCCGGCCCCAAACCAGCCTACAAATATTGCGGGTCGGCCGATGTTCGGCACAGCACAACACGAATGACGGCGGCGGGTGCCATGATGGAAAAATGGCCCAACCCGAAGACCCCGAGGACTATGTCGCGCCCGCTGCGCATCGGGTCCGGGCCGGCACGCTGCTGTTGGCCAACACCGATCTGCTCGAACCCACCTTTCGCCGCACGGTGATCTACGTGGTCGAGCACAACGACGGTGGAACTTTGGGCGTGGTGCTCAACCGCCCCAGTGAAACCGCCGTCTACAACGTGCTGCCGCAGTGGTCGGAGCTGGCCGCCAAACCCAAAACCATGTTCATCGGCGGCCCGGTGAAACGCGATGCCGCCCTGTGCGTCGGGCTGTTACGGGTCGGCGCCGAACCCCACGGGGTGCCCGGCCTACGCCACATCGATGGCCGCCTGGTGATGGTCGACCTCGACGCGGACCCGGAGACCGTCGCGCCGCATGTGGAGGGCGTGCGGATCTTCGCCGGCTACGCCGGCTGGACCATCGGCCAGCTCGAGGGAGAGATCGAGCGCGACGACTGGATCGTGCTGTCGGCGCTGCCGTCGGATGTGATGGTGCCGCCCCGAGTCGACCTGTGGGGGCGGGCCCTGCGACGGCAGCCCTGGCCCACCGCGCTGTTGGCCACCCACCCGATCGACATCAGCCGCAACTGAGCCGGCGGTGAGCGCCGCTCGAGCGACCTAGCCGCAGCCGCAGCCGCTGCCACACCCGGAGGCCGGCTCCGGCGGAGCGCTGTCGGAGCAGCCGCAGCCCGCGCCGCAACCCGTCTCCTCGACGGGCGCGCTGTCGCCGCAGCAACCGCCGGACCCGCAACAGCCGGCATCGGCCGCCGCGGTGGCCTGTGCCGACAGCCGAGTCGCGTAGCGGGCGCCCTGCCAGGCCCCGGCGGCCAGGGTGGCCAGTGCCCCGGTGATCGAGATGATCAGCGCCAGCAGTGCCATCGATGACGGGCCGGCCAGCACCAGCAGGCCGCCCGCCCCCAGGATCACCCCGACCGCGACCTGGGCGGGCGCGACGGCCCGCAGCACCAGTTGCTCGGGGTCACCGGTGAGGGGCCGCACCAGGGTCCGAACCCCGAAACCCAGCGACACCAGGGCCGCAACCAGGCACAACACACCCATGATCAGCATGGGCTACACAATACGAGTCGGGCGATCAGCCCGTGGTGCCCACCTGGTGGTGAATCGTGCCCGATTCCACCGGAGGGTGGGGGGCATCAGATGGCGGGACGGTGCCCACCTGGTGCCGGACCGTGCCCGATTGCACCGGACCACTAGGGGCGGGGGGCGGGGGGTTGGTACCGGGTCGCTCGACGCGGAAGCCGTTGATGATCCCGTCGGTCGCCGGAGCGGTGCCGATCGCCCGGCCGGCGCCGGTAGTCACCGTCAGCGACACCAGGTAGGCCGCGTCGTCCGCCGGCACGATCACGTGCCGGCGCGAGGTGTTCAGCGTCATGTCGGCGTCGCGATAGGTCCCTTCGATGATCGAGGAGGGGAACCCGTTGAAGTCGTCGAGGGAGGCGTTGGTGGTCTGCCAGGCCATCAGCGTCTGGCTGTCGACGAACCCGTGGGTGATCGCTTCCTTCGGGTCGAACTGCCCGCCCAACCGGTACACCACGACCTGGGCGTTGGGGGTGTAGAGCGATCCACTGCGCCGGTCGGCGATCACGGCGAACGCGTCGGGGACGTTGGGGTCGGGCACGTGGGACCAGCCCGCCGGCATCGGCAGGGTGATGTTGAACGCGTTGAACCCGGCGGGCTGCTGCGGCTCCAGCTGCACCTTCTTGGCCGCGAAGTAGTCGCGCAGGGTGCCAGAGGTCGCCGGCACCAGGCCGCTCGGCGGCGCCGGCGGTGCTACGGCGGCCGGAGCAGCCGGGATGCCCGCGGGTGCCGGGAGGGCGGGCGCCGGAGCCGCCGGCCGCGGCGCCGCCGCAAGCGGCCCGGTCACGGGCGCCGCCGCCGGCTGGGCGGGCGGGCTGTAGGGGTTCGGCTGCGCCGGGACCAGCGGATCGGCCGCCACGGCGGGCATACCGGCCAAGCCCGCCGCCATGACAGCGGCGCAGCCGAAGAGGAGTCGCCAACGGTGCGCGGTGTTCGTCATCTCCAGGGTCCTTCCGGGGCGGGCCGGGCAGCGATGCCCTGGCCGTGAAATGACGGTAGCCAGCCGCTGACAGGGTCGCCAGGGCCGCAACCGACCTGGAACTAAGCCCTCACCGGGTCGCAATCCAACTGATACCAAGCTGTGGCGATCAGACCGGCAGACGCCGCCCTTTACCCTGTTGAGGTGAACGAAGCCCCGACCACCCAGGGATCCAGCGACCAGGCGCCCCGGCACCGCTACAACGCGGCGCTGGCCGGGCGTATCGAAGACAGCTGGCAGCAGCACTGGGCGCAGGCCGGGACATTCAACGTCGCCAACCCGGTCGGTTCGCTCGCGCCGACGGACGGCTCGACCGTGCCCGCCGACAAGATGTTCGTCCAGGACATGTTCCCCTACCCCTCCGGGGATGGCCTGCACGTCGGGCACCCGCTGGGCTACATCGCCACCGACGTCTACGCCCGCTACTTCCGGATGACCGGCCACAACGTGCTGCACGCCCTGGGCTTCGACGCGTTCGGCCTGCCCGCCGAGCAGTACGCGGTGCAGACCGGTACCCACCCGCGCATCCGCACCGAGGCCAACGTCGAGAACTTCCGCCGGCAACTGCGGCGCCTCGGCCTGGGGCACGACAGCCGGCGCAGCTTCTCCACCACCGACGTCGACTTCTACAAATGGACGCAGTGGATCTTCCTGCAGATCTACAACGCCTGGTTCGACACCAGCGCGAACAAGGCACGCCCGATCTCCGAGCTGATCGCCGAGTTCGACTCCGGCTCACGCATCCTCGACGACGGGCGGGACTGGGCGCAGCTGTCGGCCGGTGAGCGCGCCGACGTCATCGACGGTCACCGGCTGGTCTACCGCACGGACTCGATGGTCAACTGGTGTCCGGGGCTGGGCACCGTGCTGGCCAACGAAGAGGTCACCGCTGACGGGCGAAGCGACCGCGGCAATTTCCCGGTTTTCCGGAAGCGGTTGCGGCAGTGGATGATGCGGATCACCGCGTACTCCGACCGACTGCTCGACGATCTCGAACTGCTGGACTGGCCGGAGAAGGTCAAGACCATGCAGCGCAACTGGATCGGGCGTTCCACCGGTGCGGCGGCGTTGTTCGCCGCTCCCACAGTCGACGGTGACCTGGTGGGCATCGAGGTGTTCACCACGCGCCCGGACACGCTTTTCGGTGCCAGCTACCTGGTGCTCGCCCCCGAGCATGAGCTGGTCGACCGGCTGACCGTCGCCGCGTGGCCGGACGGGACAGATCAACGCTGGACCTTCGGCGCCGGCACCCCGGCGGCGGCCGTCGCCGACTATCGCAAGGCGATCGCGGCGAAGTCCGATCTGGAGCGCCAGGAGAACAAGACCAAAACCGGTGTGTTCCTGGGCAGTTACGCAACCAACCCCGCCAACGGGCAGCAGGTGCCGATCTTCATCGCCGACTATGTGCTGGCCGGCTACGGCACCGGCGCCATCATGGCGGTTCCCGGACACGACCAGCGAGACTGGGAGTTCGCCGCCGAATTCGGCCTTCCGGTAGTCGAAGTCATTGCCGGCGGCGATATTGCGGAAGCCGCTTACGCGGGCGACGGCACTCTGGTCAATTCCGGCCCGCTGGACGGCATGAGCGTCGCCGACGCGAAGAAGGCCATGACCCAACAGCTGGAGGCGCAAGGCCACGGCTGGGCGCGCATCGAATACAAGCTGCGGGACTGGCTTTTCGCCCGGCAGCGGTACTGGGGCGAGCCGTTCCCGATCGTCTTCGACGCCGACGGCCGCGCGCACCCGCTGGACTCCGCGGCCCTGCCGGTCGAGTTGCCCGACGTCGCCGACTACTCACCGGTGCTGTTCGACCCGGACGACGCCTCCAGTGAACCCTCACCGCCGCTGGCCAAGGCGACCGACTGGGTGCATGTCGAGCTGGACCTCGGAGACGGACTGCAGACCTACACCCGTGACACCAATGTCATGCCGCAGTGGGCCGGAAGCTCCTGGTACGAGTTGCGTTACGCCGACCCGCGCAACGCCGATCAGTTCTGCGCTCCCGAGAACGAGGCCTACTGGATGGGGCCGCGGCCGGCCGAGCACGGTCCCGATGATCCGGGCGGCGTGGACCTCTACGTCGGGGGTGCCGAGCACGCGGTACTGCACCTGCTGTACTGCCGTTTCTGGCACAAGGTGCTGTTCGACCTCGGGCACGTCAGCTCGCGGGAGCCCTACCGTCGCCTGGTCAACCAGGGCTACATCCAGGCTGCCGCCTACACCGACGCCCGGGGGTCCTACGTGCCGGCCGCCGATGTCGTGGAGCGCGACGGAAAGTTCTACCTGCCGGGCACCGACGGCGACACCGAGGTTTTCGCCGAATACGGCAAAATGGGTAAGAGCCTGAAGAATTCGGTGTCTCCCGACGAGATCTGCGACAGCTACGGCGCCGACACCCTGCGGGTCTACGAGATGTCGATGGGACCGCTGGATATGTCGCGGCCGTGGGCCACCAAGGACGTGGTGGGTGCGCATCGTTTCCTGCAGCGGGTGTGGCGGTTGGTCGTCGACGAGGAGACCGGACAGACCCGGGTGCTTGACTGCGACCCGGACACCGAGACCCTGCGCCTGCTGCACCGCACCATCGTCGGGGTGTCAGAAGACTATGCGGCACTGCGCAATAACACCGCGGCCGCCAAGCTGATCGAATACACCAACCACCTCACCAAGGAGCATCGCGACGGGGCTCCGCGCTCGGCCGTCGAGCCGCTCGCCCTGCTGCTGGCACCGCTGGCTCCGCACCTGGCCGAGGAGCTGTGGCGCCGACTGGGCCACGATGCCTCGCTGGCACACGGACCGTTCCCGGTGGCCGACCCGGCCTACCTGGTGACCGACACCGTCGACTACCCGGTACAGGTCAACGGTAAGAAGCGCGGGCTGGTCACCGTGCCCACCGATGCGGACGGCGACGCGATCAAGGCCGCCGCCCTGGCCGACGAGAAGGTGCAGGCGTTCCTGTCCGGTGCCACCCCGAAGAAGGTGATCGTGGTGCCCGGCCGATTGGTGAATCTGGTGGTGTGACAACGATGCCGGTGCTGCGGAACCTAACGACGCCATTCGTCCTGTGGTGGCGGTACTGGCCGCAGCTGGCAGCGTGCTACCTCGCTGGACTGGTCGTCCGCCGGGTGGTGATCGCCGCGGCCGCCTGGGCCGGGCACAGCAATCCGTTGTGGGCGGCGCTGATCATGCCCGGTGCGGGGCTGGCGCAGCTCGGCTCCTACGTGGCGATGTTCCTGGTGCTGCGCCGCGGGCTCCCGGAGGTGGCCGCGCTGCCGCGCCGGTCGCTGCGCAGTGTCGATTTGTTCACCAGTGTGATCGTGCCGTTCTTCGCCATCTATCTGGCCTGGCAGATGTTCAAGGAAGACTGGCTGGCCTACCAACGTCTGGCGCTCAATTACCGGGTTGCCGACGCGATGAACGGCATCAACACCGAGATGCTGCCGATCTCCCGAATCACCTGGGTGATTGTCGGCGCCGCGCTGGTGGCCCGCTACGTGTTGGGGCACTTCAGTAGTCGGTTGCCGACTGCACTGATCGCGCTGCGGGTTTATATCGACGCACTCTGGGTCTTCCTGGTGCTGACCTTCTCGCTCGCGGCGGGCATCACCGTGTTGATCAAACCCGGAGATTGGCTCAGTCATCGTCGGCTTGTGGTGTGGTTCAACACCGTTCGCGCCGACGCATTCTCGCACGTCCAACCGCTGCAGACGGCCTGGCAGGGATTCATGTGGCTGGTGCGGACGGCCTTCGGAGGCGCCGCGGTACCGCTGATGTGGCTGGCCGCGGCCGGAATCGTCTACGGGGTGTCCGCTCAGATCGACTGGCCGACCGTCCTGCGGCGGACCGGCGCGCCGGGGGAGACGGCGGCCGGAGTCACCGAGCGTTGGCGACAGACGCCCGAACAGCTGCGGACCCGGGCCACTGAGTATGCGAAGTCCAAGACGGGGCGGTTCGGTCCGATCGTCGATGCGGCCCGGCTGATCCTGCACGGCGGTGTGGTGGGCCTCTCGGGTTATGTGCTGGCGTATCTGGTGTTGGCGTGGCTGGACATGCGGGGCAGCTTCTACCGCACTCAGTTGACCGAGGGCTACCTGTACCGGGGAATTGCAAAGGTTCTCGGACCGCACGGCCCGGAGTTCTGGTCGGCGTTCGGTGGGACCATGAGCCTGGCCTCGCAGCTGATCGTGCAGCCGCTGCGGATCGCCCTGGTCGCGGCGATGTTCGCCTACTGCGTGCGCCGGGCCAACCTGGCAGCCGCCGCTACTGTCGCGGGAAGCCCGGGCTCACAAGGCGATTCGCAGCATGATGCCGCCGTCGGTGTTGATCAGGTCGACCGCGGTGGGCACGGCGTCCGACGGGAGCAGGAAGCTCAGCTGCAGCGGCCCGGCCTTGGTGCACCGGTCGGTGGCGTCGCCGACCAGTGGCGCGGCGTTTCCGATGGCCGCGGTCTGCCAGCGACGCCGCCCGTCGGTGATGACCGCGGTGCACTCCCCGGCGGGTGGCGTCCCGGTCCGCTCGAGGGTGACCACGGTTAGCGCCGTGTGGGCCGGCAAGGTGTTCGTTGGCGCGTGCGGTACCGCGTTGAGGTGGTGGATCGAGCCCAGCCGCCAGGTCTGCGCGTAAGCCGTGACGGAGTCGCCCTTGGCGACCAGCACGGCCGGGGTGATGCGGGCGCGATAGGCCGACCAGTCCGGGTACAGCTCGGTGATCCCGAGGACCCCCGCAGCGACCGCAGCCACTGCGAGGCCGATCACGTTGCGCTGCCAGAGGCGAAGCGTACGGTTGGTCATCCGGTCACCTCGGGCGCCACCACCAGGACGGTGCCGTCGGCGGAATCCAGGTGGCCGCGCAGGTTGATCACCAACCGGTCATCGAGGCGGTCGTCGAGGCCCGGCCAAACCCTCAGCTCGAACGGGTCGGCGCCGGGCGGGTCGAACAGTTCGGGTGGCACGTCGAAGACCCAGGCGCCGCGCTGGGTGATGCCGGGATCGGCCCGGTAGCCCAGCGTGTAACTGGGGAATCGGTCGGATGGCCGATAGGTGTTGGGGCCCACCCGAAGTTCGACGCTGGGCATCACCGTCCGCTCCGTCGCGGACACACTCGCGCGCACCACCACCCACGCGCCGGCGGCGGTCACCGGTGGCGGATTCGCCCACCGCGCCGAACCCTGCACCTCCCGTGTCAGCTGAACGCCGTCGACGGTGACGGTCAGCGAACGCCCACTGGTCTGCACGCCGAACCGGCCGGGTACATCGAACGGTCCATAGACGCGGGTGCTGTCCGGAAGGTGTTGCCACAGCAGCGCGGCGGCCACCAGGATCGGCGCCGCGGCCAGGGCCGCCGTCAGTGCGGGATGGGATCGGTGCAGGGGTGTACTCATTTGACGGTCACCGGCAGGGTGATCTCGGCATAGTCGGAGCCGTCCACCCAGTCCCGGCCGTAGGTGACCAGCAACTCGGTGAAGCGCTTCTGGGCGACCCGCAACGTCACGGTGAGATCAGGATGAATCGCACTGTCTGGAATGCGCCACACGAACACGAGCTGCTCCTCGAGTCCCGGTCCCAGCTGGGTGATGGGGGAGCCGTCGATGAGACGAAACACCCCGACGGAGCTGCTCTGCGGCTGGTCGCGCAGCTGCAGTTCGCCCATCAGCCGGCCGGGGATGGTTCCGTCGTTGCGGACGGTGCTCACCACACCGAGGTAGCGATGGCCGGGTTGGGCCGGCGCGATGATCCGCCGTCCGGCGCGCAGCTCGTTGACCACCGAAGCGCGAGCAACGGTCAGGGTGAATTCGCCGTCGCTGTGCGCTTCGTCGGCCGCGAACACGGTGGGACCGGAGTCCACCGTGTCCAGGCCGCCGAACAGGCCGGCAACGGCCAGGATCAGGCCGGCCGTGAAGGTTCGCAGTTGACGCAGCTTGCGACGCTTGAGCTCACCGCGCAGCCACGGGCCCAGCGATGAGACGCGTTGCGACACCTTGTTCGGAGTCATGGATGTTTGAGTCGCCGTGCGAATCAGGCACGCACGCCGGCGACCTGACTGGTGATCCGCTCAGCGATGGTGGCGGCGGCGGGTCCGCCGTTGCCGTACTGACACACCTTGATGCTGTAGAGCACGTTGCGCGTCACCCCGGCAACGTCCGAGCAGCTGTAGCCGATGGGCTGCTGGTCGGACAGTTGGTCCTCCACCCACCGTGCCGAAGTCGGGGCGACCGTCTGAACCCGGAACCGCCACTGTGCATCCGTGTTGTCCTTGATGCTGGCGATGACGCCGTTGCACTTGGCCATCGCGGCCTTGGTGAACACCTTCTGGAAGGTCTGCGTGGCCGTGGCGGCGTCGGCATAGGTCGCCACTCGCTGCTGGACGGTGAACTCCCAGTTCTCGGCGTCATCGCGGTCGGCGCGGAACCGGTAACCGGTGTAGTCGCGGCCGAAGGTTTCGACGTCGGGACCGGTCAGCATGGCGCACGCCGAGTGCTCGCCGAGGTCGTCCGACTTATAGGGCCGCCGGTTGGCCTTCTCCCAATCGAACGTGACCCCGACGATGTCGCCGACCGCGGCCGGGGTCAACAACAGTGACTCGACCTTGCCCGCAGGCACAGTGGCCTCGCCCGAGTCGGCCGCGGCGACCGGAAGGGGTCCGGCGATCAGCGTGCCCAGGCACACGACGCCTATTCCGAAAAGCAGTCCCTGCGGTGCTTTCATCGCTGCCGCCTTTCCTCGCATGCCGGTCACGGGTGGGGGATCCAGTCGTTGATCTGATTGCCGATCGCTGTCGCAGCCGGTGCGGCGGTGCCGAATTGGCATACGGTGACAGTGAATTCGACGTTGCTGCGGGTGCGCGCCTCATGGGCGCAGGTCCAGTCGTTGGGCTTGCCGTCGGCGTACTGGTCCAGCGTCCATCGGGCGGTGTCGGCGGTGATGCCGGCCAGGTTGAGCCGCCACGTGATGCGGTCGTCGTCACCCTGGCGGTGCACCACGGCGCCGTCGCATCCGGCCAGGGCCTTCTTGTCGAAGGTCTTGCCGAAATTCGCCGTCGCGGTGGCGACGTCGGCAAAGGTGGCCACTTCCTGGGCGACGAAATGTTGCGAGCTGTCCTCGCCGTCCCGCACGCTCTGGCGCCGGAAGGCGGTGTACTCGCTGGCGTAGCTGTCGGTGTTGGAGCCGAACAACACCGCACAGCCCGCTTTGTCGCCCAAGCCACCTGCCGGCGCGCCGGGCCTGGTGAACACCGTCTCGAATCCCAGTTTGGCGCCGACCAGGTCGTTGAGCTCCTCGGTCGGAACCAGCAGTGCGCCAAGCTTGCCCGGCGTCACCAAACGCGGCCTGGCGGCCGGCGCCGGAACCGGAGTCGTTGCGCGCTGCCCGCCGGACTCACCGGCCGGGGCGGCGGGCGCGGCTGGGTCTTGTTGGACGCTGGGCGGCGCGGCGGCGGCGGCCGGCGCAACCGTGGCAGCGCTGTCCCGGTCGGGGTCGTCACCGGCGCAGCCGGCGAGGGTCAGCGCGGCCAGCCCGACACAGCAGCCGGCGATAAGTCGGCGCGTCACGGCAGCTTGACCAGCATCTTGTTGGCCAGCTGAAGGCTCTGCTTGACCAGACCGATGTTGGATCGGCATGCCGACACCTCGACCACGACGTTGCCCTGCGACGTCATGGCGTGCGAGCAGGCGCCGCCGTCGTCGGTGATGTTGTTGACCAGGTAGATGTCGTCGGTGGTGGAGACCACGTTGTTGACGGTCCGGGTCTGGGTGGAGCCGCTGAGGTCGCCGGTCACCTTCTTGCGGGAGCAATCCGTCCAGTTCTGGATGGTGTTGGCCACCATGTTCGCCGCGGTGTGTTCGTCGTTGTAGCTGGAGGCCACCGAGATCACCGAATAGCTGTTCTTGGAACCGAATCCGGTGAGCTCTTGGTAGTTCAGCCCGGTGTAACCACTGCCGTCATAGGTCTTGTCCAGGCCGGCGTAGACCGCGCTGGCGCATTGCGTGTCGGACGTGCTGGCCGCACCGGCGACCGGCGAGGTCGCCGTTTTGTAGACCGTCAACTCGACGGGCGGATCCGACGGCCACTTGACGATGGGCGAGGTCTCTGCCGAGGTCAGCTGGAGAGCGGCTAGGTCGACGTCCGCGGAGGGGGTGGTGTCGTCGATCCCCGGCGCGCCCGGGGTGGCCGAGGCCAGGCCGGGCAGTACCGTCAGCGCCCCGGCGGCGCAGGTCGCGATCGCGAGCGCCAGGTAACCGATTCTCCGGTCGGTGTCGTCCCGTTGCATTGCACGTCCTTAACGTTGGGGTCGGTCGGTTCGGTTATCGATGGAACCACATTGCGGACTCCAACGTGGGGGTCTCCGCGGGGAACACCGGATAACATGCGGTCAGCCCCAGCCGCCGGTAGGGGATCTCAACACGGCGAAACGGAATGGATTTCGATGCGAATTCACCTGGCCCCAGTGGTGGCAGTCTCGGTCGCGGCGTTAATCGGGGTGGTCTCAGACGGTTCGATCGCACAGGCCGCGCCCAGTGCCGCGGACCTGGCTGACGTGCTGGTTCCCGCCGATGAGGTCAGTGAGCGGATGGACACCACCATGCAGGTGATCAGTTCCGAATCCGGCACCCAGCCGTTGAGCACGCCGACCACCACCCCGGCGAACTGCACGGCCGTGTACGCGCCCGGCTCGGCAGCGGCCTACGACGGCTCGGGCTACACCGACTTCGTCGTGCAGACCCTTCGTCAGCCCGGCGGCGAGGTGAACCCCAACGTGGTTCAGGCCGTCGCTGAGTTCCCCGACGCCAAGGCCGCGCAGACCTACCTCAATGACCAGGCCGCCACCTGGAAGAGCTGCAAGGGCACGCCGTTGACCGCCGACTACGCCAACGGATTGACCTCCGACCTCAAGGCTGGGGTCGTCACCGCGGGCGGCCTGGAACTGTTCGCCACGTTGTTCGCGAATCCCATGAAGGGCACGGCCGGTTGCGAGCGGGTACTGCAGGCCAAGGGCAACTACGTCGTCGACGTCCGGCTGTGCACCGATGACAACCCGGGCGGCAAGGGGCGCAGCCTGCGTTCACAGATTGTCCGGAACCTCGCCTAGCCCCAGCACGCAAACTACGTCGACGAAAGGTCAGCTCTCCATGCGCAATTCGCACACCCTGGGTATGTTCACCGCCGGCATCGCTGCAGCCGGACTGCTGCTTGCGGTCCCGGCCTTCGCCGCGCCGGTCGACGCCGACGACCTCGCGGCGCTGCAGCCCGATCCCGCCTCGCTCAACAGCATCTTCGCGGGTCCGGGACTGCGGAATCCGTCGCTGACGGTCACCGACCACTCCAATGGGCTGCGCAACTACAAGTCCATTGAGAAGGGCTGTGTCGGAGCGGTCTATCCGGCCACCGAAGCGACCTATGGCGGCAGCTCCTACCGAGGGATCGATCTGCAGACCCTCACCAGTGATGTGACCGGCCCGGTTCGGGTGCGGGTGACCACCGTGATCGCGGCATTCCCCACCGAGGAAGCCGCGTCGGCCTTCGTGAGTGAGACCGCGCAGTCCTGGCAGAACTGCGCCGGCGACCAGGTCAACCTGACGCTGCCCGGACAGGACGATGAGCAGTGGTACGTGCAGACGCCGTCGGAGGCCGGCGACGGCTTCGCGGTGCGGACCAACCGAGTCTCGGACCACTCGACCTGCTCGCACCTGATCACCGGAAAGTCCAACGCGGCCATCGAGGTTCTGGTGTGCAGCAGCGGGATCGTGTCCGATCAGGCGCTCAAGGTCGCCGACCAGGTCCGGGCGGGCATCACCGGCTGACCCGGCTCAACGCGGCCGGACCACCACTTCCTGCAGCTGCGCCTCGGCGGGGGTGCGGATGGCGGCGGCCACCACTTCGGCGACGGTGCCGGGGCGCAGGAAGCGGGCCGGGTCGTACTCGCCACCCTCGTAGGCGACCAGGTCTTGCTGCATGTCGGTGTCGACCCGGCCGGGGTAGACCGTGGTGACCCGCAGGTCCGGCTCGTCACTGCGCAGCGAATCCGCGAACGCCCGCAGCGCGAACTTGCTCGCCGAATACGACGCCATGCCTGCAGAGACGCGTTGCCCGGCACCGGAGTTGATGAAAACCACCTGGCCACGGGCTGCCCGTAGGGCGGGCAGCAGCGCCAGAGTCAGGGCCACCGCACCGAACACGTTCACCTCGAAGGTGGCCCGCCACTCCTCGATATAGGACTCGCCGGCCGCGCCGGGCAGCATCACCCCTGCGTTATGCACCAGCACGTCGAGTTCGTCGACGATCTCGGTGGCCGCCTCGATCCCGTCACCGTCAGCGAGGTCGAGCGGCCAGGTGGTGGCACCGAGCCGTTCGGCAACCGCGTCCAGACGCGTCGACGGTCGGCCGGCCAGCAACAGGGTGTGGGTGGGCGCCAGTGCTTCCGCTATCGCCGAGCCGATCCCGCCGCCGGCGCCGGTGATCAGGGCGGTCGGCATCAACCGCAGTCCAGGGGGCAGCCCGCATCGTCGGCGGCTGCCGGATCGATCCCATCGCACGTGGCCAGTCGCTCCAGCGGTTCCAGCGCACGCGTCAGGGTGTCGAGTTCTTCCGGGCTGAGCTTGGACAGCATCGCCGCCAGCGCGGCGTGCCGGTTTGCCAGTGACTCACGGTGGCTCGCCAGACCCTCGGGGGTGATGTCGACCAGCACCGCCCGCAGATCCGAGGGGTCGCGGCTGCGCTTGACCAAGCCGATCTTCTCCAGGCGGCGGATCGCCACGGTGGTGGTGGGGGTGCGGACCCGCTCGTGGGCGGCCAGCTCGGTCATCCGGATGGGGCCCCGGTCCAGCAGCGTGATCAGGATCGACAGCTGAGCCAGGGTGAGTTCGCCGGTCGGGGTGCCCCCGCTGATGTCGCCGCGCCGCAGGATCGAGAACAGTTTGGACAGCGAACGGTGCAGGCCTTCCGCGATAGCCGTCACCTGCGGCGTATCGGCCTTGCTCTCCGTCATAGTTCGCCAGTCTAACCGGTGACTGTAAACAGGGTTGACAAGTCGGACAGGTTGCTGTCACAACACCTGGGAAAGGAACTTCTGCAAGCGCTGCGTCTCGGCGTTGTCGAAGATCTGATCCGGCGGGCCGCACTCCACGACCTTGCCCCGGTCCATGAAGACAACCGTGTCCGATGCCGAACGGGCGAAGCCCATCTCGTGGGTGACCACCACCATCGTCATGCCGTCGGCCCCGAGTTCGGCGATCAACGCCAAGATCCCCTTGACCAATTCCGGATCCAGCGCCGAGGTGGCTTCGTCGAAGAGCATCACCTGCGGCTGCATCGCCAGCGCCCGAGCGATCGCCACCCGTTGCTGCTGGCCCCCGGAGAGCGCCGACGGGCGGGCGGCCGCCTTGTTCTTCAGCCCGACCCGGTCCAGCAGGCCCAGCGCGAGCTCGCGTGCGGCCTCGACGGACATCCCACGCAGCTTGCGCGGAGCCAGCGTGATGTTGTCCAGCACGCTGCGGTGCGGGAACAGATTGAAATGCTGGAACACCATCCCGATCCGCTGACGCAGCTCGTCGGGGTCGTCGGCCAGCACCGATCGGCCGCCCAGCAGGACGTCGCCGGCGTCGGGCTCGTGGAGCCGGTTCAAGGTGCGCAGCATCGTCGACTTACCCGAGCCGGACGGACCGATCACCGCGGCGGTGGAACCCGCAGGCACGTCGAGGTCGACTCCGTGCAGCACCTGGTGCTTGCCGAAGGACAACTGAATCCCTTTGGCCGCCAGCGACACCGGCTCGCGGGCCGCGGGCGCCGTCACGTCATCTCCTGACTGGAGATGGCCGGGCTTAGCTCGACGGCATCATCGGCTTCGGCGGGCCTGCCGCGCCGCAGGCGATGATCGACGACATTCACCAGGTGGGTCAGCGGGATGGTCAACGCCAGGTAGAGGATGCCGGCGGCCACCAGCGGCGACAGGCTGCCGGTCTGGGCGTTGAAGTCGCGGCCAACCTGGAACAGCTCCCGCTGACCGGCGACCAGGCCGAGGAAATACAGCAGTGCCGACGCCTTGAGCAGGGCGATGAACTGGTTGACCAGCGCCGGCAGCACCCGCCGGATGCCCTGCGGGATCACCACCAGCCGCATGGCCGACGGGTAGCCGAAACCCAGTGCGCGCGAAGCCTCCAGCTGGCCGGACTCCACACTCTGGATGCCCGAGCGCAAGATCTCCCCGATGTAGGCCGCGGCGGTCAATCCCAGTGCCGCGATCCCCAACGGGTAGGGGTTGTTGTGCGTGAGCCCGCCGACCAGCGGCCCGACCACCAGGCCGATCATCAGGATGATCAGCACCTCGGGCAATCCCCGGAAGATGTCGGTGTAGATCCGCGCCGGCCAGCGCAGCCATCGGGTCCGCGAGATTCCGGCCACGGCCAGCCCCAGCCCCGCCACCAAACCGATCGCGCCGCCGCTGACGGTCAGCAGCAGTGTGTTGGGCAGGCCGGTCTTGAGCAGATCCGGCAGGGCCCGCCGGTACAACTCCCAGTCGAAGAAGGAGTCGCGCAGCTGTGCCAGCGTCGATTTGGGCGTGTACGCCTCCGACTCGGGGCGGTGATGGCGGGCCGCGATCGCGGCGAAGTCCGGCAGATGCGGGGTGGCCGCCGACTTGGACCCCGGCTGCCAGTCCGGCGGCAACGGCCGCGGCACCCAGTCGGTGAACAGCTGCGGCCAGGTGCCGTCTTCGATGACCGCGTCCAGGCCGGAGTTCAGCGCCGAGATCAGCGCTTGGTTCCCCTTGGCCACCGCGTATGCCTCGAAGCCGGCCGGGCTGAAGGTGTAGCCGACGATCTGCGCCGGATCGCCGGGCTTCAACAGGTTCAGCGCGGTGAGCGACGGCGCCACCCAGGCGTCGACCTGGCGGCTTTTCAGGCTGCTGTACAGCGTGACCGAGTCGGGGAACCGCACCGGTTCGACTTCCAGGGCGTCGACGGCGTAGGCGTCTTCGACGGTGCCCTGGACCACCGCGATGCGCTGGCCGCCGGACAGGGCGTCGAACCCGGTGATCCCCGACCCGGCCGGGACCACCAATGCCATGTAGCCGAAGTCGTAGCCGTTGGTGAAACCGACTGTGCGGCGGCGCTCGTCGGTGGCGTTGATCGACGCCGACCCGACGTCGAAACGTCCCGACTCCACTTGGGCCAGCAGGCCGAAGAAGTCGGTGCCGACGAAGTGCACCCGCAGACCCAGCTTCTTGGCGATGGCCCGCAGCAGTTCATTGTCGAACCCGCTGTAGCGGCCCATGGCGTTGATGCAGTTCGTCGGGGGGCTTTCGGTGAGCGTGCCGACCGTCAGCACCCCGGGGGTGCCCAGACCCAACTTGGTCACGTCGATCGAACTCAGCGGCTCGACACCGGCCGTGGTGTATTTGTCCTCGCGCGGACGCTTGGCGTTGGCCAGTTTGACCGGCAACGCGACGGCGGCCTGCTCCCCGGGAGGGGTGCACAGGTCCGGGGCGGCCCCGGCCGGCGGCACCGCCGCCAGACCGCCCACGATCATGCACGTGGCGATGAACGCCGCGAGCCTTATTGCTCGTCGCGCCATCGGCACAGCGCCTTGGCGGCGGTCAGGTCGTAGTCGGGTCCACTGCTGCCGATGGTCAGCAGGCTCACCCCGAGTCCGGTCAACGCGGCGGCCTCGGCCAGCAAGTCGGCCACGGTGCCGCGTGTCTGGTCACCGCCCAGCGCCGCCGAGTGCTCGATCGTGGCGGGGTCTCGCCCGACAGCGGCGCAGTGCTGCGCCAGCACGGCGGCTTTGTGCGGGTAGCTGTCGGCGTCGGCGAAGCTGTGCCACATGTCGGCGTGCTCGGCCACCAGGCGCAGCGTCTTGCGCTCGCCGCCACCCCCGATCAACATCGGGATGGCGCGAGTCGGCGGCGGATTAAGCTGGGCCAGGCGAGTTTTGATGCGCGGCAGTGCGCCGGCCAAGTCGTCGAGGCGGCTGCCTGCGGTGCCGAACCCGTAGCCGTATTCCCGGTAGTCCCGGTGCTTCCAGCCCGAGCCGATGCCCAGGATCAGCCGACCGTCGCCGATGTGGTCGACGGTGCGGGCCATATCGGCCAGCAGCTCCGGGTTGCGGTAGGAGTTGCACGACACCAGCGCCCCGATTTCGATGCACGAGGTCTGCTCGGCCCAGGCGGCCAACATGGTCCAGCATTCGAAGTGCGGTCCGTCGCGGTCACCGTAGAGCGGGAAGAAGTGGTCCCAGTTGAAGGCGATGTCGACCCCTAGGTCCTCGCAACGCCGGACCGCGTCGCGGATCGCGCTGTATCGGGGTGCGTGCTGGGGCTGCAGTTGGACGGCGATGCGGATGGGCCGGGCCATCTCGCCACCTTAGCCCCGGAATCGGCGGGTATCAGGCGAGTGAACCGACGGATTCATGCGGCGGTCCCAGCTGCGCCTCTCCTCCGTCGAGCCTCGCTGAACCGCCGGTTGTTACGCGAGGGTCATGCGAAGCAGCTCGACCAGGACGCGCGGCCGATCACTTTGCACGGAGTGCCCGGCACCGTCGACCACGTGGGTGGTCAATCCCGGCGAGCGTTGCGCGTATTCGGCGACGTCGTCGGCGGAGACGAATACCGAATCGCCGCCGCGGATCAACGTGGTGGGCGCGGTGATCGCCGAGACATCGGTCCACAGCTCGGTGAAGTCGCCGACCGAGCGGATGGTGTCGTAACGCCACGTCCAACTGCCGTCCGGCAACCGACGAGTGTTGTGCAACAGTCCGCGTCGCAGCGACTCCGGATCCCGGTGCGGCGCCGCAGCCGTGGTGACCGCCAGCAGTGACTCGAAATCGGGGAAGGTCCGTTCGCCTTGGGCCAATGACACGGTCCCGCGGTCGGCGGCGCTCATCTCGGCGTGGCGCTGCAACGCCGACGGTGTCACATCCACAATCGCCAACCGGCGCACCAGCTCGCCGGCGGTGGCCGCCAATCGGATCGCGGTCAGCCCGCCCAGGGACATGCCGACCACCAACTCGGCATCCGGTGCCAGCTCGCGCAGTACCGGAGCCAGGGTGGTGGCATTGCGCTGGGGTGAGTAGTCGCCGTCCTCGCGCCACGCCGAGCGGCCGTGCCCGGGCAGGTCCACTGCCAGTGCGGGCTGGCCGAGCCCGAGGATGACGGTGTCCCAGGTGTGGGCGTTCTGCGCACCGCCGTGCAGGAACACCACCCGCGGCGGTGCCGAGCCCCAGCGCAGTGCGCTGACTTCGCCGGCCTCGATCCGCTCGACGTCGGGCAATGCGCCGGCCAGACCGGCCTGCTCGGCGTTACCGCGCAACAGCGCGAACTCCGAGAGGCCGGCCAGCTCGTCGTCAGTCATGTCCCCCCGCAGAGTGGATGTTGTCTAGCCGACGATGAATTCTTCGAGCTGGGCGCGCGCGATGTCGTCAGCCAGCTGCTTGGGCGGGCTCTTCATCAGGTACGCCGATGCCGGCAGGATCGGTCCACCGATGCCACGGTCCTTGGCGATCTTGGCGGCACGCACCGCGTCGATGATGATGCCGGCCGAGTTCGGCGAGTCCCACACCTCGAGCTTGTACTCCAGGTTCAACGGGGCGTCGCCGAAGGCGCGACCTTCGAGGCGCACGTAGGCCCACTTGCGGTCGTCGAGCCAGGCCACGTGGTCGCTTGGTCCGATGTGGACGTTCTTGTCCTCGACCTTGCCGGCCAGCGAGCCGGTCAGGTTGGAGGTGACGGCCTGGGTCTTGGAGACCTTCTTGGACTCCAGCCGCTCACGCTCGAGCATGTTCTTGAAGTCCATGTTGCCGCCGACGTTGAGCTGGTAGGTGCGGTCCAGGGTGACCCCGCGGTCCTCGAACAGCTTGGCCATCACGCGGTGGGTGATGGTGGCGCCGACCTGGCTCTTGATGTCGTCGCCGACGATCGGCACGCCGGCGTCCGCGAACTTCTTGGCCCACACCGGGTCGGAGGCGATGAACACCGGCAGCGCGTTGACGAACGCCACGCCGGCGTCGATGGCGCACTGGGCGTAGAACTTGTCGGCCTCTTCGGAGCCCACCGGCAGGTAGGAGACCAGCACGTCGACCTTGGCCTCGCGCAGCGCGGCGACCACGTCCACCGCCTCGGCGTCGGAGACCTCGATGGTCTCGGCGTAGTACTTGCCGATGCCGTCCAGGGTCGGGCCGCGCTGCACGATGACGTTGGTCGGCGGCACGTCGGCGATCTTGATGGTGTTGTTCTCCGAGGCGAAGATGGCCTCGGAGAGATCGAAGCCGACCTTCTTGGCGTCCACGTCGAACGCGGCGACGAACTTGACGTCGCGGACGTGGTACGGGCCGAAGCGCACGTGCATCAAGCCGGGAACCGTGGAGGTGTCATCGGCGTTCTGGTAGTACTGGACGCCTTGGACCAGCGAGGACGCGCAGTTGCCGACGCCGACAATGGCGACCCGCACATCCGTCGTTTGCTCAGTCATTTTCGACGCTCTCCTTTTTTGCTTTCACTGCTGACGTGCTGTGTTGTGTTTCCCCGATGCCCGCGTCCGTATGCAGGATCAGGGTTGTTCGGCCCGGCCCTGCGATACGCGTTCGGCCGCGATCAGCTCGTTGAGCCACTTGACCTCCCGCTCACTGGACTCCAGCCCGAGCTGGTGCAGTTGGCGGGTGTAGCGGTCCAATGAGTTGCTGGCCCGTGCCACCGCGTTGCGCAGGCCTTCTCGGCGTTCTTCCACCTGCCGGCGGCGGCCTTCGAGGATCCGCATCCGAGCCTCGGCGGGGGTGCGGTTGAAGAACGCCAGGTGGACTCCGAAGCCGTCGTCGGTGTAGTTCTGCGGGCCGGTGTCGGACACCAGCTCGTTGAATCGTTGACGGCCGGCGTCGGTCAGCCGGTACACCCGCCGGGCCCGGCGTACCGGGGTTCCCGTCGGCGCGGCGTCCTCGGCGATGACTCCGGCCAGCTGCATGCGCCGCAGCGCGGGGTACAGCGAGCCGTAGGAGAACGCCCGGAACGCACCCAGCAGACCGGTCAACCGCTTCCGGAGTTCGTAGCCGTGCATCGGAGACTCGAGCAGCAAGCCCAAAATGGCAAGCTCAAGCACTCCAGTCACCTCCTGCAGATGGCGTAGCTACGACCGGTCGACGGTTCGCGCCATAGTATCGCGCCGATATAACCAAGCCCAAGTGGCTGTTGTTCGCCCGATGTTCAGCCCGGCGAAACGAGCAGGTTCCGTGGTCGCCGCATCTCTTGCTCGCCCAACTACGCCGCTCGCCGAATCCGCTGGTCAAGACGGGTAGTTGATGCGCTTGACGGTGCCGTCGCCCGCGAAGGCGATGTAGCCGCTGCCGTAGTCGCTGGAAACATACACCGACAGCGACAGCGCCCCCGGTGTCGTGGGATCCCGCGCCGGATCGACGATCAGGTAGGTGCTTTTCACATCGGCTGGTTTGATCCCGAGCGTCTCGGGAGCTCCACGCAGGATCCCGACCGCGGCCTTCACGTCGAATGCGCCCAGATCGACCAGCACGTCACTGCTGCTCTTGGACGAGGTGGACGGGTCATCCCAACCGCCTCGGTAGGAGTAGTCCAGTTTGCGGCGCTCTTCGCCTGGGTCGGACCGTTCGAGAGATGCGTAGTCGGGATAGACCACCAGCCGGTAACCCATGGTGTCGCCGAACTTCTGCCGGGCCTGCTCCAGCAGGCCGGTGAGTCCGCCCAGGGACTGCAGCTGTCGTGGTGGGGTGAGCACCACCGGCGCGACGCCGTCCGGCTTGGCCCCGGGATCAGAGGTGAAACTCAGCGGCGAGCTGGTGTTTCCGTACATCGCCCAGCCCAGCAGCATGCCCGCCACCAACGCGGCGCCCAGTGTGCCCAGCGCTTTGAGGGCGACACCGCGGACGCCGAACTTCGTGGGACTGCCCAACGCCGGCAGTTTGACCGGCGCGGTTTCGGTCTGCAGGTCACCGACCAGGGAATGCAGGTCCCCCAGCGTGACGGCGCGGGTGGCCGCGCTGACCCGCTCCCGGTGCTCGGCGCTGGACACCTGCCCCTCACCCAGAGCGCTGTCCAGGATCCGGCAGACGTCGTCCCGGTCGCTGTCTTTGGCTCGGGTGCCCGCGGTCTGCCGTGTCGCCACGGCGACGATAGTAAAAGAAGGCCGCCCCGCGGTGACGCCGAATCCGCCGCTTGACGTCGGTTGGGGGCGTTGATCGCGACCGCCGGAGAGCACCCGACGTACTCTGGTGACCGTGCGATTGCAGCGACAGATAGTGGACTACGCGCTCCGGCGCCGTTCCCTGCTGGCCGAGGTCTACTCCGGGCGCACCGGGGTGACTGAGGTGTGCGACGCCAACCCGTATCTGCTGCGCGCCGCGAAGTTCCACGGCAAGGCCAGTGCGGTGGTCTGCCCCATCTGCCGCAAGGAGCCGCTCACCCTGGTGTCGTGGGTGTACGGCGAACAGCTGGGTGCGGTCTCGGGCTCGGCGCGTTCCGCCGAGGAACTGGTCCTGTTGGCCACCCGCTTCTCGGAGTTCTCGGTGTACGTCGTCGAGGTGTGCCGGACCTGTAGCTGGAATCACCTGGTGAAGTCATATGTGTTGGGCCTCGCGCGCCCGCCGAAGGGATCCCGCGGTCGGCGTACGGCACGTAGCGGAGCCCGTACCGCCAGTGAGTAAGCATCACGACGACGGGTCCGATGCTGGCTCGGCCCGGCACTCCGACGCCGGCGGCCGGCGCCCACCGGCGGGTCCGGATGACCGACTGACCACGATCATTCCGGCGGTAGACGATGCTGTGACCGCCGACCTGCGCGACCCCATCGACGCGGTTCGGGCGGCCCTCGACGGGGCCCCCCCGCAACGCGAGCAGGCGCTCAGTGGCCGGATCCCGAGGCGGGAGCCACCGCCGGAGAAGCCGACCGCGCCGCCGCGACGGGCGGAGCCCTCCGCTCGGGCCGACCGACCGGCCGCGCCGAATCCGCTGGAGTGGCTGCGTGCGCACCCGCCGAATTGGCGGTGGATCCGGCGCGGGCTCTACACCGCCGTGGTGGTGATGCTGCTGCTGCCGGTCATCACCTTCGCGATGGCCTACTCCATCACCGATGTGCCCTCGCCCGGTGACATCCGGACCAACCAGGTGTCCACGATCCTGGCCAGTGACGGATCCGAGCTGGCCAAAATCATTCCGCCGGAAGGCAACCGCGTCGATATCGACATCAACCAGGTGCCGGTCTACGTGCGTAACGCGGTGTTGGCCGCCGAAGACCGCGACTTCTACTCCAACCCGGGCTTTTCGGTGTCGGGCTTCGCCCGCGCGATCAAGAACAACCTCTTCGGCGGTGACACCCAGGGCGGTTCGACGATCACCCAGCAGTACGTCAAGAACGCCCTGGTCGGATCCGAGCGGGCCGGCATGGGCGGATTGGTCCGCAAGGCCAAAGAACTCGTGATCGCCACGAAGATGTCCAGCGCGTGGCGCAAAGACGATGTGCTGCAGGCCTATCTGAACATCATCTACTTCGGCCGCGGTGCCTATGGGATCGCCGCTGCGTCGCGGGCCTACTTCGACAAGCCCGTCGAGCAGCTCGACATCGCCGAGGGGGCGCTGCTGGCCGCACTGATCCAGCGGCCATCCACCCTCGACCCCGCAGTCGATCCCGAAGGCGCCCTCGACCGGTGGAACTGGGTGCTCGACGGCATGGTGGAGACCGGGGCCATTTCCGCCGGTGAGCGTGCCGCCCAAGAGTTTCCGTCCACGGTCTCGCCCGAACTGGCCCGCGACCAGAACATCACCACCGGGCCCAACGGGCTGATCCAGCGCCAGGTCACCCAGGAACTGCTCGAGCTGTTCAACATCGACGAACAGACGCTCAACACCCAGGGCCTGCAGATCACCACCACCATCGACCCGGCGGCGCAGGACGCCGCCGAAGACGCGGTGGCCACCTACCTCAAAGACCAGATCCCCAACATGCGGACCGCGGTGGTGTCCATCGATCCGCGTGACGGCGCGGTGCGCGCCTACTACGGGGGCTCGGAGGCAACCGGCTTCGATTTCGCTCAGGCCGGGCTGCAGACCGGATCGTCGTTCAAGGTGTTCGCCCTGGTGGCCGCGTTGGAGCAGGGCATCGGCTTGGGGTATCAGATCGACAGTTCGCCGCTGACCCTCGACAATGGCCGGACCAAGATCACCAACGCCGAGGGCGAGGGCTGCGGTGTCTGCAACATCGCCGAGGCGCTCAAGCGCTCGCTGAACACCGCTTACTACCGGCTGATGCTCAAGCTCAAGAACGGTGCGCAGGACGTCGCCGACGCCGCGCATCAGGCCGGGGTCGCCAAGAGCTTCCCCGGCGTCCCGCACACCCTGTCGCAGGACGGCGGCCCGCCCGAAGGCGGAGTGGTGCTCGGCCAGTACCAGACCCGGGTGATCGACATGGCGTCGGCGTACGCGACGTTGGCAGACTCCGGCATCTACCACCCGCCGCACTTTGTGCAGAAGGTGGTCAGCGCTGACGGCAATGTGCTGTTCGACGCGACGACCTCCGAAGACACCGGCGAGCAGCGCATCCCCAAGGCGGTCGCCGACAACGTCACCTCCGCCATGCAGCCCATCGCCGGCTGGTCGCGTGGGCACAACCTGGCCGGCGGACGGCCGTCGGCGGCCAAGACCGGCACCACGCAGCTGGGCGACACCGGGGCCAACCGGGACGGCTGGATGGTCGGCTACACGCCGTCGCTGTCGACCGCGGTCTGGGTGGGCACCACCGGGGGAAACGAACCCCTGGTGAATCAGTGGGGTGGTCCGGTCTACGGCGCGGGCATTCCCGCCGACATCTGGAAGGCCACCATGGACGGCGCCCTGAAGGGCACCCCCAACGAAACCTTCCCCACGCCCACCGAGATCGGCGGTTACGCGGGTGTCCCGGCCGCGCCGCCACCTCCTCCACCGATGGACGCCGGCCCGCCGTTGCCGCCGGAGGAGACCGTCATCCAGCCGACTATCGAGATCGCACCGGGCATCACCATTCCGATTGGTCCGCCCACGACCATCACGGCCGCCCCGCCTGCACCACCTGCGCCGCCTGCGGCCGAACCCGGTGGCCCGCCACCGGCGGAGCAGCCGCCCGCTGTGCCGTAGTGCGTTTGTGACCTGGTTTCAACCCGATGGTGAGTCCACGGAAGTAGTCTGTTGGCCATGCGACTGCAGCGATGCGTGGGGGACGGCTGGCTGCTGAGCACTTCGCCGATCGCCGAAATGGGTTGTGCCCGACTCGGGATGGCGAAGGGCCGGAAGCCTGACTCCTACCCGCCGGGACGCCCTGGGCGCCGGTGAAAACGCAGGGCCCGACAGCGCCGGGTGCCGACAGCGCTGAGGAAGAACACTTCTTGACGACGACCAACGCCAAGCCCACTGACAAGCCGAATGGGGCGGGCGCCGAGGGCACCGCGGACGACTCCGCCGAGATCATCGATGACGAGGCGGATCGCCAGGAGCGTCTCGAAGCGGTCAAGGCCGCCATGGAGCGACCACGCCCGGACAGCGAAAAGCCTCCCAGCCCAGCCGAATCGCCGGCAGATCTCGACGTCGAGCCGGAGCAGCACGAATTGCGGCGGCGGCGGAATTGGCTCTGGGCCCGACGCGGCCTGTACGCCGCTGCCGCGGCGCTCCTTGCGGTGCCGGTGGTCACCTTCGGGATGGCCTACCGCACCGTGGAGGTCCCCGAACCCGGTGACATCCACACCACTCAGGTGTCGACCATCCTTGCCGCCGACGGCACCGAGCTGGCGAAAATCGTTCCGCCGGACGGGAACCGGGTTGACATCAAGCTTGACCGGGTACCGGTTCACGTGCGTGACGCGGTGTTGGCCGCCGAGGACCGCGACTTCTACACCAACTCCGGTTACTCGGTCTCCGGGCTGTTTCGGGCGGTCAAGAACAACCTGCTCGGCGGTGACACCCAGGGCGGGTCGACGATCACCCAGCAGTACGTCAAGAACGCGCTGGTCGGGTCCGAGCGGGCCGGCATGGGCGGATTGGTCCGCAAGGGCAAAGAGCTCGTCATCGCCACCAAGATGTCCGAGGAGTGGTCCAAAGACGAGGTACTGGAGGCCTACCTCAACATCATCTACTTCGGCCGCACCACGTACGGGATCGCCGCGGCCGCGCGGGCGTACTTCGACAAGCGGGTCGAGGACCTCACCGTCTCCGAGGGCGCGCTACTGGCGACCGTGATTCAGCGGCCGTCCGCCTTGGATCCGGCCATCAACCGGGACCTGTCCGTCGAGCGGTGGAACTGGGTGCTCGACGGCATGGTGCAGACCGGTGCCCTGACGCTCAGTGAGCGGGCCAAGCAGTTCTTCCCGACCACGATCCCGCCCGATCAGGCGCGCAACGCCGACCAGGCCTCCGGGCCCAACGGGCTGATTCAGCGCCAGGTCACCGAAGAATTACTCGACATGTTCCACATCGACGAGCAGACCCTGAACATGGAGGGACTGCGCATCACCACCACGATCGACATGAAGGCACAGCGGGCGGTGGAGAAGGCCGTCCGGGCGACCATGGCTGGGCAGAAGCCGACTATGCGGACCGCCGTGGTCTCCATCGATCCACGCAACGGCGCGGTGCGGGCCTACTACGGCGGCGACGAGGTGGGCGGCTTCGACTTCGCCCAGGCCGGCTTGCAGACCGGTTCCTCGTTCAAGGTGTTCGCCTTGGTGGCGGCGTTGAAACAGGGCATCGGGCTCGGTGAGCAGGTCGACAGCGGCCCGCTGACGGTCGGCAAGACCAAGATCAGCAATGTGGGCGGCGCCAGCTGCGGAGTCTGCAACATCGCCGAGGCACTCAAGCGGTCCCTCAACACGGCCTACTACCGGCTGATGCTCAAGCTCAAGCACGGACCGCAGGACGTCGCCGATGCCGCGCACCAGCTCGGGGTCGCCAAGAGCTTCCCGGGGGTCGCGCACACCCTGTCCCAGGACGGCCTTGGCGGGCCCCCGGAGAACGGCATCGTGCTCGGCCAGTACCAGACTCGGGTGATCGACATGGCGTCGGCGTACGCCACCCTGGCCGACTCCGGGATGTACCACCGGTCGCACTTCATCGCGAAGGTCGTGGGTCCGGACGACCGGGTGCTCTTCGACGCCGCAGCGGCCACCAAGGACTCCGGCGAGCAGCGCGTCCCGAAGGCGGTCGCGGACAACGTCACCGACGCCATGAAGGCGATCCCGAGCTATTCGGGCGGGCACGACCTGGCCGGTGGGCGCCCGGCCGCGGCCAAGACCGGCACCACCCAGCTCGGCAACACCGGCGCCAACCGGGACGCCTGGATGGTCGGTTACACGCCGACCCTGTCGACCGCGGTCTGGGTGGGCACCACCACCGGCGACGAACCGCTGACGAACAAGTGGGGCGGGCCGGTGTACGGCGCGGGTCTGCCGGCCGACATCTGGAAAGCCAGCATGGATGGCGCGCTGTGGGGTGACCCGATAGTCCAGTTCCCCAAGCCCACCGAGATCGGCGGCTCCGCCGGCGTGCCGACCGCGGCGCCGCCGGCCCCGGACTGGAACTGGTATGCGCCGCCTCCGCCCCCACGGGACTGGGACGAGCCGCCACCCCCGCCGCCGGGCTTCCCGATGCCGGAGCCGTTCCCGCCGCCTCCACCCCCGCCACCCCCGCCTCCACCACCTCCGCCGCCTCCACCACCCCCGCCGCCGGAGCCGCCTCCGGCGCCGGAGGCTCTCCCGTGACGGAGGAGACGACCGAACGCACGATGCGCTCGCCCCGCCCGCTGGCGGCGGATCTGCGCAGCGCCGACGACCGCGACCTGCCCAGCCGCACCGATGTCGTCGGTCATGCGCTGTCGAACACCATCGGCGGGCCGGTCGGCCGCCATGCGCTGATCGGGCGGACCAGGTTCATGACGCCGCTGCGGGTGATGTTCCTGATCGCGGTGCTGTTCTTGGCGCTGGGCTGGACCACCAAATCGGCGTGCTTGCAGAGCACCGGCAGCGGGAGCCCCGATCAGCGGGTGGCCAACTGGGACAACGAGCGTGCGTACTTCCAGTTGTGCTACTCCGACGTGGTGCCGCTCTACACCGCGGAGCTACTGGATCAAGGCAAGTTTCCGTACAAGTCCAGCTGGGTGGAGAAGGACTCGTCAGGGAAGGAACAGACCCGCTACGACGGACTGCCCGCCGTGCGCTACATGGAATATCCGGTGCTGACCGGCTTGTACCAGTACTCGGCGATGGCCTTGGCGAAGACGTACACGGCGATCACCAAGGTGCTGAAGATCCCGGCATTGAGCGGGGTCGCCGAGGTGGTGGTTTTCTTCGACATCGTCGCGTTGGGTCTGGCACTGGCCTGGCTGGCAACGGTGTGGTCCACCGCCGGGTTGGCGGGCCGACGCATCTGGGACGCTGCGTTGGTGGCGGCTTCGCCGGTGGTGATCTTCCAGATCTTCACCAATTTCGACGCCTTGGCCACCGCTTTCGCCGGGGCCGGTCTGTTGGCCTGGGCACGGCGCCGCCCGACGATGGCCGGCGTGCTGCTCGGTCTGGGCACCGCCGCCAAGCTCTACCCGGTCCTGCTGCTGTTCCCGCTGCTGGTGCTGGGCCTGCGCACCGGCCGGCTGCGGGAAGTCAAACGCACCGCGGTGGCCACCGCGGTGAGCTGGCTGGCGGTGAACCTGCCGGTCCTGCTGTACGCACCGCGGGGCTGGAGCGAATTCTTCCGGCTCAACTCCCGCCGCGGCGACGACATGGATTCGGTCTACAACGTGGTGAGGTCGTTGACCGGCTGGCACGGGTTCGACGGCGACCTGGGGATGTGGCAGCCGCCGATGGTGCTCAACGGTGTCGTCGCCGGGCTGTTCGCGCTGTGCTGCATCGGGATCGGCTACATCGCGCTGACCGCGCCTCGGCGGCCGCGCGTCGCTCAGTTGGCGTTCCTGGTGGTTGCGGCTTTCCTGTTGACCAACAAGGTCTGGAGCCCGCAGTTCTCGCTGTGGCTGGTGCCGTTGGCGGTGCTGGCCCTGCCACACCGCCGGCTGTTGCTGATCTGGATGACCGTCGATGCGCTGGTCTGGGTGCCGCGGATGTACTACCTCTACAGCGTTGCGGACCGCAGCCTTCCCGAACAGTGGTTCACCACCACCGTGTTGGTGCGCGACCTGGCGGTCATGGTTTTGTGTGCACTGGTGATTCGGCAGATCTATCGACCGGAGCACGATCTGGTGCGGGCCCACGGTTGGGCCGACGACCCGGCGGGTGGGGTGTTCGATCAGGCACCCGATGTGCCCCCGCCGTGGCTGCCGGCCTGGTTGCGACCGAAGCGGCGGTATCGATCGAACGGGGTGGAGACGAGAACGGATGTGCAGCGGCCATAGCGTCACGCGGGGGTTTTGGGGCGGACTCCCATAGTGGCGGCGCCGCCGCTCGAAAGAACGTTCGTTTACCTCGCCGAATTATTTTCGTGACTTTGCTGTAATCTCGCGGGCGCGATGACTACCGCCCCCACATCCCCCGACGGTCCGTCCACGCCGCAGGTCGCCGTTATCGGACTGGCTTGCCGGCTGCCAGGCGGGATCGATTCGCCGCAACGGTTCTGGGAGGCCTTGCTGCGCGGTGCGGACTTTATCGCCGAAGTCCCCGCCGACCGGTGGGATGCCGACTCCTACGGCGGCCCCGAGTCGGGCCCAACCGTACCCCGCTGGGGTGCCTTCCTGGAGGACATCGGCGGATTCGACGCCGAGTTCTTCGGGATGACCGAGCCCGAGGCCACCGCGATCGATCCGCAACACCGCCTGCTGCTGGAGACGTCGTGGGAGGCCGTCGAGCACGCCGGACTCGACCCGGCGGACTTGGCTCGATCGCAGACGGGCGTGTTCGTGGGCCTGACCCACAGCGACTACGAGCTGCTGGCCGCCGAGTGCGGCGCTGCCGAGGGGCCGTACGGATTCACCGGTACCAGTACCGGTTTCGCTTCCGGCCGGGTTGCGCAGGCGCTGGGGCTACATGGCCCGGCGGTCACGGTGGACACCGCATGTTCGTCGGGATTGATGGCCGTGCACCAGGCCTGCCGCAGCCTGCAAGTCGGTGAAAGCGAGCTCGCCCTGGCGGGCGGTGTGTCGGTGATGCTCGAACCCCGCAGATCGGCCGCCGGATCGCCGCAGGGCACGCTGTCACCGACCGGCCGATGCCATTCCTTCGATACCGCCGCCGACGGTGTCGTTTCGGGTGAGGGCTGTGTGGTGCTGCTGCTCAAGCGGTTGCCGGATGCGGTTCGCGATCACGATCGCATCCTGGCCGTGCTGCGAGGGACAGCGGCCAATCAGGACGGCCGCCCGGATTCGGCCGCGGTGCCGCCAGAGTCGGCGCAGGTTGCGATGTACCGAACTGCGTTGGCCACCGCAGGCGTTGACGCCGGCACCGTGGGTCTGGTCGAGGCGCACGGAGTCGGCAACCCGATCGGGGACCGGGTCGAATACACCGGACTGGCCGCGGTCTACGGTACCGACAACCGCTGCCTCCTGGGATCGGTAAAGACCAACTTCGGGCACTGCCAGTCGGCATCCGGGCCGCTGAGCCTGATGAAGGCGATTCTCGCGCTGCAGCACGGCACGGTTCCCCAGAACCTGAACTTCACTCGGTTGCCTGACCAACTGGCCGGGATAGCGACCAACCTTCTTGTGCCGCAAGAGAATATGCCATGGCCCAGCACCGGCGAGCTTCCGCGTCGGGCCGCGGTGTCTTCCCATGGCCTGTCGGGCACCAACGTGCACGTCATCGTCGAACAAGCACCGGCGGACACTGCCCCCGAACCAGCGGCAGAACCCGACGAAGCGGCGCCCCTGCTCTTCCCCCTGTCGGCCACCTCCGCGGCCCAGCTGCGGGTGACATCAGCCCGGCTGGCGGACTGGCTCGACGAGCACGCCACCGCGATGACCGACTCCGGCTTCGCCGATCTGGGTTACACGCTGGCACGGCGGCGAGCCCACCGGCCGGTACGGACGGTGGTGGCGGCTAGCAGCGTCGGTGAACTCGGCGCGGCGCTGCGTGAAATCGCCGGTAACGACCTGCCGTATCAGCCGATCGTCGGGCCGGACGAGCGTGGGCCGGTGTGGGTGTTCTCCGGCCAAGCTCCCCGGTGGGTGGGAATGGCCGAAGTGCTCGCCGGGGAACCGGAGTTCGCGGCGGCCATCGCCGAGATGGAGCCGGTAGTCGCCGAGGAAGCCGGGTTCTCACTCACCGAGGTGATGTCCGCGTCGCAGCCGCCCACCGAAATCGACCGGCTGCAGGTGACCGCCTTCGCCACGCAGGTCGGGCTGGCCGAAGCCCTGAAGGCTTATGGGGTTCGGCCGGGTGCTGTCATCGGGCATTCGCTCGGGGAGACCGCGGCGGCCGTCGTCGCCGGTGGTCTGACGCTCGAAGACGGGCTCCGGGTCACCTGCCGCCGCGCCCGGCTGCTGTCGGCCATCGCCGGAGGCGGCTCCATGGCCGCAGTGGAACTGCCGGCGCAGCAAGTGCTTTCGGAGTTCTCCATCCGTGACGTGTCCGACGTGGTGCTCGCCGTGGTCGAGTCGCCGGTGACCACCGTGATCGGCGGTGACGGCGACATGGTGCGCGACTTGGCGGCCGCCTGGCAACAGCAGGGTGTGGCGGCTCGCGAGGTGACGGTCCCGGTGGCCGCGCATACGCCCCAGGTGGAACCGATCCTGCATGACTTGGCGCAGGCCCTTGCCGACCTGAAGCCGACCGAACCGGATGTCCCGTACTACTCCGCAACGCTGTGGGCGCCGCGCGACCGGCCGGAATTCGACGGCCAGTACTGGGCGGACAACCTGCGTTACATGGCCCGGTTCGCGGCGGCCGTGCAGGCCGCGATCAAGGACGGCTACCGGATCTTTGCCGAGCCGGCGCCGCAGCCCCTGCTCACTGAGGCCATCGAGCAGAATGCCAGCAGCGGCGATACCTCGATCGCTGTGCTGTCGCCCAACCGCTTCGAGTACCAGGCAGGGGTGTGGCCGGGACTGCGCGGCTTCGTCGCCGACCTGCACAGCGCGGGTACCGCGGTGGACTTCGCCGTGCAGTACCCGACGGGGCGGCTGGTAGAGGCGCCGCTGCCGAGCTGGAACCATCGCGCGCTGATGTTCAGCCGCGAGGCCGCTGACGCCAAACCGCAGGGCGCCGCGGTCCGGGCGGTACACCCGTTACTCGGGTCGCACGTGCACCTGTTGGAGGAACCCGAGCGCCACGTTTGGCAAGGCGATCTCGGCACCGTGGCGCACCCCTGGCTGGACCACCACCGATTGGACAATGTGGCCGCGGTGCCCGGCGCCGCCTATTGCGAGATGGCCCTGGCCGCGGCCCGGGTCAGCCTGGGCGGATCGGCCGAGGTCCGCGACGTCCGGTTCGAACAGGCGCTGCTGCTCGACGAACATACGCCGGTGTCCTCGGGTGCCGCGGTGGCTGCGCCCGGCGTCTTGAACTTCACCGTGCATACGCATCAGGAACGGGCCCGCATCGGCCGGGCAAGCGCGGTGTTGCAGGCTCTGCCGGATGTTCCGCAGCCGCATGCCTACGACGTGGCGGCGTTGCTGGCCGCCCACCCGTCCCGCGTCGAAGGCACCGAGCTGCGAAAGCTGTTGGACGGCGGAGGTATTCAGTACGGTCCTGCCTTCACGGGCCTGACCGCGGTCCGTGTCGGCGACGGGCAACACCGCGACGCTGCCACGGTGCTCGCCGAGGTCGCGTTGCCGGGACAATTGCGCGCTCAACAGGCGCCCTATGAAATCCATCCCGCATTGCTTGACGCGTGCTTCCAATCGGCTGCCGTTCACCCCGGCGTCCCGCGCGCAAGTGACGGCGGCCCACTGCGGCCGGTTGGCGTGCGCAGCCTGCGCCGTCACCACCCCACCCGCGCTGCGCAGTACTGCCTCACCACGGTGACGGCATTGCATGGCGACGCATGCGAGGCCGACCTGGAGTTGATGGACGCGGCGGGCAACGTGTTGCTCAGCGTCGAAGGACTCCAGCTCGCCGCAGGCAGCTCCGAGCACGAAACCGCTGAGCGCACCCTGGATGAGCGGTTGCTGACCATCGACTGGGCGCGCCGCGACCTACCGGACGCAGCCCAGGCCGCCGCGGGGAGTTGGCTGCTGCTGAGCATGGCCGACGCCGCCGACCCCATGGCCACCTATCTCGATGCCGCACTGAAGGATGCTGGGGCGCAGTCCGATACGGTCTCGGTGCCGATTGACGTCGACCATGTGGCTGACGCGGCAGCGCCCAGCGCACACCTGGCCGACGTCCTCAACGAGGCGCTGGGCGGCCGCACCGGGATAGTCGTGGTGACCGCACCGTCGGTCGACGGCTGCCACCCACCGCAACGGGGCCGGGACTTCGTGTCCTACCTACTGAACGTCGTTCGCCAATTGGCGGTGCTTCCCGGCGAATCCCCACGGTTGTTCGTGGTGACCAGAAACGCCGCGACAGTGCGGCCAGGTGATCAGGCCAACCTGGAGCAGGCGGGCCTGCGCGGGCTGCTGCGGGTCATCGATTCGGAGTATCCGCACCTGCAGGTCACCCAGATCGACGTCGAGGGCAGTGTCGCAGAAACCGATGAGGGTTTCGCCGCCCGGCTCGCGGCGCAACTTCAGAGCGGGTCCGAAGAGGACGAGACCGCGTGGCGCGACGGTGCTTGGTATACCGCGCGGCTACGTTCCGGACCGCTCAGCCCTGCCGAACGGCGGACCACCGTTGTCGAGCACGGACAAGATGGCCTGCGGCTGCAGCGCAGTAGTGCCGATGAGGGCGATTTGCTGGAATCGGTTGCGCACCCCCGGGTTGCACCGGGTCCCGGACAGATCGAGGTTGCGGTGGCGGCCTCCGGGATGAACTACGCGGAGGCGCACTCCGCCGAGGGGCCTGCTCGGCAGCTGGGCACCGACTTCGCCGGGGTGGTGGTCGCAGTCGGTCCCGACGTCACCGGTCACCGGGTGGGCGACCACGTCGGCGGAACTTCGCCTGACGGCTGTTGGAGCACGTTCATCACGTGCGATGCCCGCCTGGCCGTCACCCTCCCCGCGGAGGTGCCGCTGTCGGAGGCCGCCGCGATACCGACCGCCTACGTCACCGCCTGGTACGGGCTGCACGAGCTGGCGCGGATCACGGCAGCAGACAAGGTGCTGATCCACTCCGCAACCGGCGCCGTCGGTCAAGCCGCCATCGCGATCGCGCGAACCGCCGGCTGCGAGATCTTCGCCACCGCAGACACTCCACAGCGTCGACAGCGGTTGCACGACATGGGCATTGAACATGTCTATGACTCCAGCAACCTTGAGTTCGCCGATCGGATCAAGGTGGACACCGACGGCTACGGCGTCGACGTCGTACTCAACTCGCTGTCGGGCGTGGCGCAACGCGCCGGACTTGACCTGCTGAGCTTCGGCGGCCGGTTCATCGAACTCGGCAAGCAGGATGTCTACGGAGACAGCTGGATTGGCCTGTTCCCATTCCGCCGCAACCTGTCGCTACACGCGGTCGACCTGGCGCTGCTGGCGCATAGCCACCCAGAAGTCGTCCAGCGCATGCTGACCACGGTCTATCAGCGCGCGGCGGAGGGCGTACTGCCGCAGCCGCCGACCACGCACTACCCCTTGCTCGACGCGGCTGCTGCGCTGGCGCAGGCGGACGGCGCCGACAACGCGGGAACGGTCTTGCTCGACGCACCACAGTCCGGCGTCACCGTCGCGGTGGTCCCGCCGGAGCAGGCTCGTTTGTTCCGGACTGACGGTTCTTACATCGTCACCGGTGGCACCGGCGGCGCCGGACTGTTCCTGGCTGCCGAGATGGCGGCGGCGGGCTGCGGCCGAATCGTGCTCAACGGGCTGTCGGCACCGCAGGGCCAAGCGCGACAGGTCATCGAGCAGTTGCGCGCCGGCGGCACCGATATTCAGGTGGAGTGCGGCGACATCGCCGACCCCGCGACCGCGCGCCGTCTGGTGGCGGCGGCGACCGAATCCGGACTGCCGGTCCGCGGCGTGCTGCATGCGGCCGGCACGGCTGCGGAGGCCGCGTTGACCGACACCACCGACGAACTCATCGATCGGTGCTGGGCGCCGAAGGTCTACGGCGCGTGGAACCTTCACCAGGCCCTGCAGGAGGAAAGTGCCGCGCAGCCGCTGGACTGGTTCTGCGCGTTCTCCTCGACCACCGCGCTCATCGGCCCGCCGGGGCAGGGTGCTTCGGCGGCAGCCAACAGTTGGTTGGACGCGTTCGGATGCTGGCGGCGGGCCCTGGGCCTGCCGTCGACGGTGATCGGTTGGGGGCCGTGGGCCGAGACCGGGGGCGGCACCGCACCAGCCGATGACGCCCAAGCCGCGATCACCTCCGCCGAAGGCGCCCGCGCCTTCCGTGTGGTACTGAGCTATGACCGCCCGTACACCGGCTACGCACCGATCACCCGAGCACCGTGGTTGGCGGCATTGGCGCACCGCAGCCGATTCGCCGAAGCATTCCGGGCGGTACGCCACAACAGCCCTGACGCCGAGCGGTTCCTCGCCGAGCTGAAAGAGCTGCCGCGTCACGAATGGCTCAGCGCGATACTGCGCCTGGTGTCCGACCAGATCAGCCTGCTGTTGCGCCGTACCGTCGACCCGGATCGGGCGCTGCCCGAATATGGCATGGATTCGTTGGCCAGCTTGGAGTTTCGCACGCGGATCGAAACGGAAACCGGAGTACGCGTCGGTCCCGCCCAGCTCACCACGGTGCGTGGCTTGGCCCAGCATGTGTGTGATCAGCTGGCGACCCGGTTGGAGGACCCGGAGCCACGCGGTGGCAAGTGAGTTGAGCCGGCTGGCGATTGCCCCCATCGACCAGCCGAGGTGTTGTTCGCCCGAGCAGAGGAGAAGACGTTGCGCGTAGGGCCATTGGCATTAGGGACGCTGGCTGACTGGGAACCCGACGAGGGTCCGACCGTGGTGTGGGGTCCGTCAGCTGCCGCGCTGGCCGCGGCGCGGCGCGCGCCGGTCAATGCCGTGCCGGCCAGCTACATGCAGGAACAGCACATTCGCGGCTATATCGACCAGACGGCCGCCGGACTCGACTACTCGCGCCTGATGGTGCTCAGCTGCGACATGCAGGGCAGGTGCGATCGGCGCGCCATCGACTACATCATCAATGCGCATCTGCGGCGGCACGAGACCTACCGCAGCTGGTTCGAGCACGCCGACGACGGGCGTCTCATTCGTCACGTTGTCGAGGACCCCGCCGACATCGCGTTCGTCCCGGTGGATCACGGCGAGCTGACGTTGCCGCAAGTCCGCGACCTGCTCAACGAAACGCCCGATCCGCTGCAGTGGGACTGCTTCCGGTTCGGGATCATCCAGTCCAAGAGCCACTTCACGTTCTTCGCCAGCATCGACCACGTCCACGTGGACGCGGCGGTCGCCGGGGTGACGTTGATGGAGCTCTACATGATGTACAACGCACTGGTGGCCGGTGGCGCGCCGCTGGAGCTGCCCGCTGCGGGTAGCTACAGCGACTTCTGCATCCGTCAGCACCAGTTCACGTCTGCGCTCACGCTGGAGTCGCCGCAGATCCAGGCGTGGCGAAGCTTCGCCGAAAGCAACGACGGAAGCCTGCCCGGTTTCCCGCTGCCTCTCGGCGACCCCGCGCAGCCCTGCGAGGCGGCCATGGTCACCGTCACCATGCTGGGTGAACAGCAGACCGCCGAATTCGAGTCCGCCTGCATGGACGCGAACGCCCGCTTCGTCGGGGGAGTGTTGGCATGCTGTGGCTTGGCGCAGCGCGCATTGACCGGCGCGGACACCTATTACGGGCTCACCCCGCGCGACACCCGCAATTCCCCGGGGGACGACCTCACGCTGGGCTGGTTCACCGGCCTGGTCCCGATCACGGTTCCGATCGGTGACATCTCGTTTGAGGAGGCGGCCAGCGCCGCGCAAGTTTCCTTCGACTCGGGCCGAACGTTGGCGGAGGTGCCCTACCAGCGGGTGATGGAGTTGGCGCCGCAGTTGCGTAAGCCGCCACCGAATTTCCCCGTCATCAACTTCCTGGACGCCGGCGCCGCCCCGCTGTCGGCCTTGATCGCCGCGGGGTTGGATGATCTGAACATCGGCGTCTTCAGCGACGGTCGGTACTCGTATCAGATGTCGCTCTACGTGATCCGGGTCGAGGAGGAGACGGCGGTCACGGCGATCTTCCCGGACAACCCGGAGGCTCACGAGTCGGTGGCGCGTTATCTGGCGGTGTTGAAGTCCGTGTTCGAACGGGTCGCCGACGCCGGCGATTGGGAAAATGTCGCCTGATCTCATTCTCGTTGGTCGCGACCGCCAAGCCCAGCAGGTGCTGCCGGAGGTGAGCTCATCTTCAGCCGGCTAGGCGAATTCGTGGTGCGGCGACCGTGGCCGGTGATCGGCTTCTGGGCGCTGCTCGTCGTGCTGCTGCCGCTGTTCGCGCCGTCGCTGACCGAGATGGCGCAACGCCACCCCGTGGCGGTGCTGCCCGCCGACGCCCCGTCGGTCGAGGCCGCCGCCAAGGTCTCCGCCGCCTTTGACGAGGACGGCTCGGAGAACGTGCTGACCGTTCTGCTCACCGATGACCAGGGCTTGGATCGAGCCGATGAGAAGGTCTACCGCGCGTTGGTGGACCGGCTGCGTCTTGATACCGAAGACGTGGTGATGCTGCAGGACTTTCACACCACCCCGGCGTTGCGGGAAGTGCTCGTCAGCAGTGACGGCAAGGCATGGATCCTGCCGGTCGGGCTCGCGGGGGACTTGGGCACCCCTGAGGCCTACGCGGCGTACGTCCGCGTCGCCGAGATCGTCAAGGAGACCGTTGCCGGATCGACGCTGACCGCCGACGTCACCGGCCCAGCGGCCACGGTCGCCGACCTGACCGACGCCGGAGCGCGCGACCGGCTGGCGATCGAGCTGGCGATCGGTGTCCTGCTGCTGTTCATTTTGGGCGTCATCTACCGCAACCCGCACACCATGTTGCTGCCCCTGATCACCATCGGCGTATCGATGGTGGCCGCGCAGGCGGCAGTAGCGACGGCGTCACTGGTGACCGGAATGGCCGTCTCGAACCAGGCCATCGTGATGCTCAGCGCCTTGATCGCCGGCGTGGGAACCGATTACGTCGTCTTCCTGGTCAGCCGCTATCACGACTACATCCGGATGGGTTCCGGTACTGCCGAGGACTGCCAGCGCGCGGTGCAGCGGGCGCTGGCGTCGATCGGCAAGGTGATCGCCGCGTCTGCGGCCACCGTTGCCATCACCCTGCTGGGGATGGGCTTTGCCAAACTGGGGGTGTTCGCCACGGTCGGCCCGGTGCTGGCGATCGGGATCGCGGTGGCGTTCTTCGCCGCGGTGACGTTGCTTCCGGCCATTCTGACGCTGGCCGGGCCGCGCGGATGGGTGGCGCCGCGCCCCGAACGCGCTGCGCGGTTCTGGCGCCGGACCGGGGTGCGAATCGTTCGGCGCCCCAAGACGTATCTGGTCGGCAGCCTGGCGCTGTTGCTGGCGCTGGGCAGTGCGGCCGGGCTGATCCGGTTCAACTACGACGACCGCAAACAACTGCCGGCCTCCGTCGACAGCTCGGTGGGGTATGCGGCGCTGGACCGGCACTTCCCGGTGAACCAGACGATCCCCGAGTATCTGCTGGTCCAATCGCCCAACGATCTGCGTACTCCGCGGGCCCTTGCCGACATGGAGCAGATGGCGCAACGGATCAGCCAGATCCCGGGTGTGGCCGCGGTCCGTGGCGTTACCCGGCCAAGCGGTGAGTCGCTCGAAGAGGCCAGGGCCACTTATCAAGCCGGTGAGGTCGGGGGTCAGCTGGGTGATGCCGCGGGCTTGATCGCCGAGCGCGATGGTGACCTCAACCGGCTGACCACGGGCTCCCGGAAGCTGGCAAACGGTCTCGGAGATCTGAACACCCAGGTCAGCCAGTCGGTTGCCAGCGTGCGCAGCCTGGTCGACGCGTTGGCGTATCTGCAGACGCAGTTCGGGGGCACCAAGACATTCGGTGAAATCGACCAGGCCGCAAGGCTGGTCAACAGTATCCGGGCGCTCGGCGACGCTCTCCAGGTGACCTTCGCCGGACTGGCGTCCAGTTTCGACTGGGTCGATCCCGTCACCGAGTCTCTCGATACCAGCCCGACATGCGACGCCAATCCGATCTGCGGGACGGCGCGAGCGGAGTTCCACAAGCTGCAAAACGCCCGTGCCGCGGGCACTCTCGATGAGATCTCCAGCCTGTTTCGTCAGCTGCAGTCGGCGCAGCCCTCGCAGACCCTGTCGTCGGCGGTCAACGGGCTGAGCCGCTCTTTGCAGTCGGCCTCGCAGTCTCTGCATGCGCTGGGATTCGACAATCCTCGCCGGGTGCAGCGCAAGATCATCGAGATGCAGAACGGCACCAGCGAGCTCGCCAGCGCCGGCCGTCAGGTGGCCGACGGGGTGCAACTCCTGGTTGACCAGACCAAGGAGTTGGGACTGGGCCTGGACACCGCGTCGGCGTTCCTCATGACCATGGGCCACGACGCTTCTCCTCCGTCGATGGCGGGATTCAATGTGCCCCGGCAGGTTCTGGCCACCGAGGAGTTCAGGACGCTGGCCCACACCTTCGTCTCGCCCGACGGGCATTCGGTGCGGTATTTCATCCAGACCGATGAAGATCCGTTCAGCACCAAAGCCATGGACCAGGTCAACACAATCCTTGCCACTGCCCAAGCCGCGCAACCCAATACCGTGCTGGCGGACGCCTCGATCTCGATCTCCGGGTATCCGGTCACACTGCGCGATATTCGCGACTACTACGACCGGGACATCCGGCTCATCGTCGTCCTGACGACGCTGGTGGTGCTGATGATTCTGACCGCCCTGCTGCGTTCGGTCATCGCCCCGATCTACCTGGTGGGCTCGGTGATCATCTCCTACCTGTCGGCGATCGGGCTCGGGGCGCTGGTCTTCCAGGTCATATTGGGGCAGCAACTGCATTGGAGCGTGCCAGGTCTGGCATTTGTTGTGCTGGTGGCCGTGGGCGCCGATTACAACATGCTGCTTGCGTCCCGACTACGCGACGAATCGCCGCTGGGCGTGCGTACCAGCGTCATTCGCACGGTCGGGTCGACCGGCGCGGTGATCACCGCGGCGGGTCTGATTTTCGCCTCCGCCATGTTCGGGCTGCTGTTCGCCAGCGTCGGCGCTGTGGTGCAGGGTGGCTTCGTGATCGGAGCCGGCATCCTGGTCGACACGTTTGTGGTGCGCAGTATTACCGTGCCCGCCGCCGCAGCACTGCTCGGACGGGCGAACTGGTGGCCCGCGCGTCCGTGGCTACAACCGGTGTCCGACAACCCGAAACGGGGCATCGCCAAGGGCGAGGCGATCGAAACGGTGGCCGAGGCCTGACCTTTTGCGTCAGCCGGTGAACCCGAAGAAGTTGCGAAGCTTGCCGACGGTGTCGTCGACGGCGCTGTTGGTCTCTGGCCCCAGAATCTGCACCACATCCATGCCCGCCGGGTCGACCGAAATCGGTTTGGTGGCGGGATCGTCGTTGCGGGAGTAGCCGGCGTCGACCTGGGGCTGCAGGAAAGCGTCGAGCTGGTCGACCAGATCGTCCGGCACGCCGGCGAAGCGCAGCGGCAGCGTCAACGGCAGGTGATTGATCGGAATCAGGTACGACGTGGTGGTTGCGCCCCGGGAGTTGACGGTGGCCCTGATGTTCTGCGGTGGTACATCTGCCGGAGTCGTGAACGCGGCGGGAGTGTGCACAATCGCAGACCCCAGAAGGGCGTTGGCGACCGACCACAGATTGTCCGGCCGGTCGGGGAAGTCGGCCATGCCGTCGTAGGCGGCGACCACCCGGTTGGTGTCGTACTGGCTCTCCACCTCGGGGGGCATCACGTAGTCGTCCAGTGGCAGGCGGCTGCCCGGCGGGAAGAGTCCGCCGAGAAAGCTCTTCCCGAAAGCGTGCTTGCCCATGGGGGAGCCGAACGTCGAGAACTGCAGCATGTGGGGTGGCGGCGCGTTGGGATCGCTGGCGAGCCGGACCTGCTCCTTGTCGAGCGCCATGGTGCCCTGCGACAACCCGACCACGGCGGCCGGCTCGGTCCCACGACGGATCACCGCATCCAGGCTGTCGGCCGCCGCGTCGACAGCGGCGGCCACGGTCACGTTGTCGCGCTGAGCGTCGGGCGCGAACATGGTGGGCACCCACCTGAACATGGCACCCGCCGGGTAATCGATGATCTCGCGCTTCCTGTTGGGGAAGTAGCCGGCACCGGCACGCTTGGTGTAATCCGCCCACGGGATGCCGGGGGGGCGGGCACCGCCGACTGCGTAGACCACGTCAGCGGACGCTGCATCACCCACGGGCGCCGGGGTCGGCGCGATCCATGGATTGTCCACCGGGGGTGCGGGGTTGGGTGCAGCAGTGGCGACGCTGGAGCTCAACCCGCCGGCCGTGCCGGCGAGCCAGACCGCGAGGGCTCCGGCGACCAGTCGCTTCATCGCTAACTCCTTACAGCTGTGCACGGCGTCCGTTGGACCTGCCGGCAACCCTGGCCGGGGTAGCCGTCAGTCCGCGCAAGGGGGGTGTCACCACCTTCTCACAGACCTACGCTGCCGGCAGGGGGCAAGAGCCCACCGCCGGCAGCGCGAGACCGTGGGCTCAGCGGTCCATCCGGATGAACTGCTGACTCTGGTACTGCTCGACGCAGGCGGCCCGGCGAACCTTGCCGCTGGTGGTGATGGGAATCGAGCCCGGACCCACCAGCACCACGTCGGCGACGGTCACTCCGTGGGCCTGGGAGATCGCAGCCTGCACATCGTTTTTCAGGACGGCCAGCCGCTCCGCGGTGTCCTCGGCGGATTCGCCGCGATCCCGAACTTCGATGATGGTGACCAGGGTCTCGTCCTCGTTGACGGGAACCGCGATGGCCGCCACGCGACCCCCGCTGATCTCTTGAAGGGTGGCTTCGATGTCCTCGGGGTAGTGGTTGCGTCCGCGGATGATCAGCAGATCCTTCATGCGGCCGACGATGAACAGCTCATCCTCGGAGATGAATCCGAGGTCGCCGGTCCTTAGCCACGGGCCGTTCGGGGTGCCCTCGGACGCCCTGACCAGTGACGCCCCAAACACTTCCTGCGTCTGTTCCGGTTTGTTCCAGTAGCCGGCGGCCACATTGGCGCCGGCTGTCCAGATCTCGCCGACGGTTCCCGCCGAGCACTCGGCGCACGTTTCGGGGTCCACGATGCGCACCGCCGGCGACTTCGGCACACCGTAGGTGAGCAAGGGCGTGCCGTCCGGTGCCTCGCACCGTTGAGCGCTGCCGCGCGTCAACTTCTCCGACTCGAAGTAGACGGTCTGGGGCGGGCATTCCACGTCGAGCGTCGCCACATACAGCGTCGCCTCGGCCAGCCCGTATGCGGGGTGCAGCGCCCGAGCACGGAAGTTGTGGGGGGCGAATCGGTTGAGGAAGCGCTCCAAAGTCGCGGGGTGGACGCGTTCGCTGCCGCTGACGATGCCCAGCACGTCGCCCAGGTCGCGGCCGGCCAGGTCCTCTTCGGTGGTCTTTCGCACCGCCAGTTCGAAGGCGAAGTTCGGCGCCGCCGAAAATGCCCGGGGGTGGCTGGCCATGGCTTGGATCCAGCGTGCGGGGCGCTGCAGGAACGCCACGGGGCTGGTCAGCTCGCATCGGTAGCCGCCGAGGACCGGCGCGATGATGCCCAGGATCAAGCCCAGATCGTGGTAGAAGGGCAGCCACGACACGATCGTGGTGTCCGGCGGTGCCACTCCGTTGAACTCCGGGAAGTAGCCCGCCATGAACTGCCGGAAGTTCACCTGAAGGTTGCGGTCCGTCACCATCACGCCAGCAGGAAGCCGAGTCGAGCCCGAGGTGTACTGCAGATACGCCACACCCCCGGAGTCGACGGGTTGCTCACCCATGGCGACGCTGGCATCCAGATCCAGCGCGTCGACAGCGACGACGGTCGCCGTGGCGTCGGCCCCGGATTCGCGCACATACTCGGCGACCAGGTCTGCGGCCCCGGTCGTGGTCAGGACGACGGAGGGTGCGGTGTCGGTGAGCACGGCGCTGACTCGCTCATCGTGTGCGCCGGGATGCGGCACCGGCAGCGGCACCGCGATGAATCCCGCCTGGATGGATCCGAGGAAGGCCGCGACGTAGCCGAGACCCTGCGGGGCGAGGATGACGGCGCGGTCCCCGGCGGAACCGTGTTGCTTGAGTTCGCGCGCGACATTGAGAGCCCGCCGATAGATCTGTGACCAGGACAGCGTCTCGGCGACACCGTCCCAGTTCTGCTCGTAATCGGTGTAGGTGTAGGCGGGCTCATCGGGGGAGAGGAAGGCGCGTTCGCGCAACAAAGTTAATAGGGAAACATCAGGCATGGCGGTGAGGCTACCGTCACAATGCGAGATGTGCCGCGCAACAGTGGGCGGGAGGACCTTGTACCTCTATTTCGCCACCGCGGCCGCCACCCCCACCGCGGTCACCCCCGCCCCCGGCAGCAGCCGGCCGCCACGCCCGTTACTGCCGGACAGCAACCCGGCCAGCCGCTACGATCGGGACCCGAGCTGCCACCGAGAGATGCGGGACGTCCGATGAACCGTTCAGTTCAAGCCGCGGCCTGCTGCTCGCTGGCCCTGCTGGCAACCTTCGGCTGCAGTGCGACCACGGGTGAGATCCCCGTCGACGCCATGATGGCCAACGTGTCTTCGGCCCCCAGGACGCCCGGTGTGGCGCCCACGGACGGGCTGCCACCCGGGCGGGTCGGTGCCCTGCTCCTGTCCGACGACGATGTCAGCGCCATCGTCGGGCTGCCGATGCACGGAAACGGCAGTTGGCAGGTACCCGGCGCCGAGGTCACGTTGCGGGATCGCAACGACTGCAAGGCTCTTACGCTCTCCGGCAAAGATTTCTGGACCACGGACTACACCGCGTATCGACAGGTCTCACAGCAGGACAGTGACGACATGAACTTCTTCACCTGGCAGGGTGTGGCCGCCTACCCGAACGGGCGCAGCGCGTCGCGGGTGTTCCACCGGACGATCAACGCCGATCTGCAGGCGCGCTGCCGGACGGCGACGGTGCCCGCCGAGAGCGATGAGCATGCGGACTGGCACGTCGACTCCCTCACGGTGACCGACTCGAAGTTGTCCGTCATCGTGTCCGAACAGCGTGACCGGACGAACACCGGATGGCGCTGCGCAACACAAATTCGCTTGCAGCGCAATGTGATCCACCGTGACGGGGCGTGCCAGACCGGCAACCCGTCGACAACCACACAGCAGATAGCGGATATGACCGCGAACCGGATCGGGGGCTGACATATGAACGACGGATCGTCGAGGAGCGAGGTGCTGAAGCGGGTATTGGCCGGAGTGGGCGTCGCGGGCCTGACGGCGATGGCGATGCTGGGGTGTTCGCACGGCGGCGACCAGGATGGCGGAGCCGGCCAGGCCGTCAAGCTGCCGTCGCCCGGTGACTCCACCAAGGCCCAGACCTCAGAGGCGCTGGCTCCCACCGGTGAACCCGCCGGCCGGTCCTCGATGTCCCCGGTTCCGCCGCCGCTGGTGCTGCCGGATCGGTTGCGCACCCTGTTGGTGCCCCCGGACGTGTCCGGCCCCATCGTCGGGTCACCGTTGGGTTTTGAGAAGCGCTTCGACCAGCCGGCGCCACCGGTGACGCTCGACGAGCACCCCGAGTGCGCCGTGCTGCTCGGCCCGGCCATGCCCGCCTTCGGCTTCGAGTGGACGGCCTACAAGGGCGCCCAGCAGAAGGACCGGGAAGAGAACGCCGACATCGTCGTCGGCCAGGGCGCGGGTTCCTACCCCGACGCCGACAAGGCGCGAGCCGCGTTCGCCGCGGCTTTCCCCGCCGAGCTGCGCACGTGCGACGGGGTCGCCGTGCACAACCCGCGCGATACCGACGCCAAGGTCACCTGGCAATTCCACGTCACCACCGTCGACGGCACCCGGGCGCAGTGGAGCCGGGTGCAACTGGCCGACGGCAAGCCGCTGGACTGGAGCTGCGCCTACGAGGCCGACGTCAAGAGCAACGTTCTGCTGTACACCTCGATATGCCGGCGCGGCGCCGGCGGGGCTGAGGCGGCGGCGAAGCTCGCCGAGCGGCTGATGGTCTGGATTCCGGCCACCTGAGCGGGGTCAGTGCACCCGGTCCAGGACGTGCTGGCTGAGCCGGTCCATGGTCACGGCGGCGTTGCCCCACTGGCTGCAGAGCACCTCGACCATGAAGTTGGCCCCGACCGCGACGAGGACCGCAGAGGTGAACCCCATATTCGCGCCGTTGTAGCGAGCCGAGAGCAGCCAGGAGGCCACTGTCGTGTCCGGGCTCAGTTCGACGTGCACCAGGTCCATGGTGACGCCCGCGTCGACGTCGGTCCCAGCCATCCGTGCATTGAGGCAGCGGTCGACCGCCGGCCGGTTGTAGGTGTTGGTGAACGCCTCGCCCGCTTCGGCCACCGAAGGGAAGGTCGTCACGGCCACGATCGCGGCTGCTTCGTGTGCGCGGTTCTCCCACCGCTGTGCCCGGTGAGACGCGTAATTGTTTCCGACCACCTCAGTGGTGCCCACCTCGTAGAACGCCCGGCAGTCATCGCGCTGTCGCAGACGTTCCGGCTGCGACGGCACCATGCCCACCGGGCCCGTGTTGGACATCGGCATCCCGGCGAAGGCGCTGACCTCGTCGTCGGACGGGATCAACATCGCGACCTGGCCCGGCTGCACCCAGTCGCCGTCGGCGGCCGCCGGCGCCGGCCTCGGCAGCGCGCCCAGGGCGGCAAGGACGATTGCCGATATCACGAACCACCTGCCGTGACTCACCATGGCGGTGAGCCTAATCGGACTCGATGAGCAACCCGCCGATTTCACTCCGGCGGTCCGCCTCCGGTAACCTAGCCCGGTTGCCGACGCAGGCGACCCTCCTGCCGTGGATACCTCCACGGCCGCACTACGACCATAGGAGGTGATGAGGTTCCCATGCGTCCATACGAAATCATGGTCATCCTTGACCCCACTCTCGACGAGCGCACCGTCGCCCCGTCCCTGGAGACGTTCCTGAACGTCATCCGCAAAGACGGCGGTTCGGTCGACAAGGTCGACATCTGGGGCAAGCGCCGCCTGGCTTACGAGATCGCCAAGCATGCCGAAGGCATCTACGCGGTCATCGACGTCAAGGCCGCTCCCGCCACGGTGTCCGAGCTTGACCGTCAGCTCAGCCTGAACGAGTCGGTGCTCCGCACCAAGGTGATGCGCACCGACAAGTCGTAGCCGACTGTCGCAGCCGTTGCGTAGGCTCATGCTGCGAATGCAGCATCAAGTGCTGACACCGATCCTAGGAGGGCCCCGTGGCTGTAGGTGACACCACGATCACCATCGTTGGAAACCTGACCGCGGATCCCGATCTGCGGTTCACCCCCTCGGGGGCGGCGGTCGCCAACTTCACGGTGGCGTCCACTCCGCGGGTCTTCGACCGGCAGAGCAACGAGTGGAAGGACGGCGACGCGCTGTTCCTTCGGTGCAACATCTGGCGCGAGGCCGCCGAGAATGTGGCCGAGAGCCTCACCCGCGGATCGCGGGTGATCGTCACCGGGCGGCTGCGGCAGCGGTCCTTCGAGACCCGCGAGGGCGAGAAGCGCACCGTTTACGAGGTGGAGGTCGACGAGGTCGGCCCCTCGTTGCGGTATGCCACCGCCAAGATCAACAAGGTCAGCCGCGGCGGCGGCGGAGGCGGTTTCGGTGGGGGCGGCGGCATGTCGGCCCCGGCGAGTCCCTCCGGACCGCCCGCGGAAGACCCGTGGGGCAGTGCTCCGGCGTCCGGCTCCTTTGGTGGCGCCGACGACGAGCCGCCCTTCTAGACCAACGAACCACAGCACGAAAGAGATAGGTAGATGGCCAAATCCAACAAGCGGCGTCCGGCTCCTGAGAAGCCGATCAAGGCTCGCAAGTGCGCATTCTGCTCCAACAAGAAGCAGGTGATCGACTACAAGGACACCTCGCTGCTGCGCACCTACATCAGTGAGCGGGGCAAGATCCGCGCCCGTCGTGTGACCGGCAACTGCGTTCAGCACCAGCGCGACGTCGCGCTCGCGGTGAAGAACGCCCGCGAGGTCGCGTTGCTGCCCTTCACCTCGTCGGCGCGCTAGCCGACCACTCAATCTTGGAGAAAGTACGAAACGATGAAGCTCATTTTGACCGCTGAGGTGGACCACCTCGGAGCGGCCGGAGACACCGTCGAGGTCAAGGACGGATACGGCCGCAACTTCTTGCTCCCGCGGGGGCTGGCCATCGTCGCCACGCGCGGCGCGCAGAAGCAGGCCGACGACATCCGCCGGGCCCGCGAGACCAAGCAGGTGCGCGACCTGGACCACGCCAAGGAGCTCAAGGAAGCTCTGCAGGCGCTGGGCACCGTCACGCTGCCGGTGAAGACCTCCGGCGACTCGGGCAAGCTGTTCGGCTCGGTGACCGCCGCTGACGTCGTCGCCGCGATCAAGAAGGCCGGCGGGCCCAACCTCGACCGGCGGATCGTCCGGCTGCCCAAGGCCCACATCAAGGGTGTCGGCAGCCACGCGGTGTCGGTGCACCTGCACCCCGACGTGAACGTCGACGTCACGCTCGACGTCGCCGCGGCAAACTAAGCACGTATCTCAGCAGCCCCGGTAGCGCCCTGATCGGCGCCGCCGGGGCTTTGCTGTGTTCGGATGGGGGCTAGGTCGGTTAGTGCTGGCTAACTTCTAGGGGACGCCCGGACGTGTGGGTCGTTCACCTTGTTGTGGAATCGCGTCTACCTGCCTGCAAAGCAACACGCCCAAGGCGGCAACCTAGGACGACACGCCGATGAGATTGTCTTCCACAATGAAAACACCCCGCGTTACCACTCTGACCTGGGGGGATGTCGGTGGGTGGAAGAACAATCCACAAGTCTTCCCCACCGTCCCAAACAAATGGGGGACCGGTGTGCACACTTAATCCACACCTTTGTGAACAAGCTCGTTTTGTACGGCCGCCAGCAACGCCTACCGTCAACGCGGCACGGCACAACGGGGGTGTCGGTGCCACCGGATATGTTCGGGCCAACCAACGTCGAACAGTCGTTCGATTGTGCCAGTGGACGAGGAGGGGCGCATGGCAGTAGTCGACGACCGTGGTCACTCTGAGCTCGAGGAGCCGCCACGCGAGGACGTCGGCCGCCAACCGCCCCAAGACATGGCTGCAGAGCAGTCGGTGCTCGGGGGCATGCTGCTGAGCAAGGACGCCATCGCCGACGTGCTGGAGCGGTTGCGGCCCGCTGATTTCTACCGCCCGGTGCACCAGAACATCTACGACGCGATCCTGGACCTCTACGGGCGCGGTGAGCCGGCCGACGCGGTGACGGTGGCCGCCGAGCTCGACCGCCGCGGCCTGCTGCGCCGGGTCGGTGGCGCCCCGTACCTGCACACGCTGATCTCCACGGTGCCCACCGCGGCCAACGCCGGCTACTACGCCACGATCGTCGCCGAGAAAGCCATCCTGCGCCGGCTGGTGGAGGCCGGTACCCGGGTGGTGCAGTACGGCTACGCGGGCGCAGAGGGCGCCGACGTCGCCGAGATCGTGGACCGGGCCCAGGCCGAGATCTACGAGGTCGCCGAGCGGCGCAGCTCCGAGGACTTCGTCCCGCTGGAAGACCTGCTGCAGCCCACCATGGACGAGATCGACGCGATCGCTTCGCACGGCGGTATCGCGCGCGGTGTGCCGACCGGCTTCACCGACCTCGACGAGGTGACCAACGGGCTGCACCCGGGGCAGATGATCATCATTGCGGCGCGGCCCGGTATGGGGAAATCCACGCTGGCGTTGGACTTCATGCGGTCGTGCTCGATCAAGAACCGGATGGCCAGCGTCATCTTTTCGCTGGAAATGAGCAAGTCCGAGATCGTCATGCGATTGCTGTCCGCTGAAGCCAAGATCAAACTCGGCGACATGCGCTCGGGGCGGATGACCGACGACGACTGGACCCGGCTGGCGCGGCGGATGAGCGAGATCAGCGAGGCGCCGCTCTACATCGACGATTCGCCGAACCTGACCATGATGGAGATCCGCGCCAAAGCCCGCCGGCTCAAGCAGAAGGCGGACCTGCGCCTCGTGGCGGTCGACTACATGCAGCTGATGACCTCCGGCAAGAAGGTCGAGTCACGCCAGCAGGAGGTGTCGGAATTCTCCCGGAACCTCAAGCTACTGGCCAAGGAGCTCGAGGTGCCGGTGATCGCGCTGAGCCAGCTCAACCGTGGTCCCGAGCAGCGCACCGACAAGAAGCCGATGCTGGCAGATCTCCGCGAAAGTGGAAGTTTGGAGCAAGATGCGGACATGGTTATACTTCTGCACCGGCCCGATGCCTTCGAGCGTGACGACCCCCGCGGCGGCGAGGCGGACTTGATTCTGGCCAAGCACCGTAACGGGCCGACGAAGACGGTGACGGTGGCGCACCAGCTGCACTTGTCGCGGTTTACGAATATGGCGCACTAGCGGGACGGCGGCGGTGACAGGTGTTGGCGACGGTTACGCCTGCCCCAAGCTCGGCCGGTAATCAGCCGCCTCGGACTCGGCAGCAAGCAACGCACCCAGCTCACCCTCCTGCTGGGCGACAAACACACCGATCACCTGCCGGCATACCTCCGGCACGCTCACCCCACGTATATCCGCAATACGTTTCAACCCGAACAGCATTGACGTAGACACATGAAACTGAACAGCGAACTGACCGCAAGAACCATCCTCAGGCGGCAACCCCGGACCCACCACCACAGGTTCATCAGCCTCGTACTGGTCCACCTCAGCACCCCGAGCTCGCTCGACAACCCCACGCCGATCGCCGCCACCAACGCCGCTGGCCGGATCCCGGAACTCTTCATGACTGAACAAACCCATTCCGCCTACGCTAGACCCCGCAGAATCTCACGCAGCCTCACGCGCAGCGCCGGCTTCAATTACGCGACCCTCAAGCCAGAACAAAGGCGGACGGCGCGCGGGCGTAAATGATCGATCTGGAGAGCCTGTCGGCGCTATTGGCTAAGCCGGACCCGGACTAATTTTCTCTCGACGTGGCACGCGGTTGCGTCGCTTCGTGGGGCGACGGTATGGCCACCTCAATGGCCTGGGACGGCAGCACAGCCTTTGGGCAGCCGGCGATAGGTTCGGTGCACATCACTCGGCCGGTCAGGATCGCCTAATTCTGCAGCGGCGCAACCGCCGCAACTGGCGCATGCCCGCGGCCGCCAACTATCTCCAGGGCTGGGCGCGAAACCTTCCTCGAGCCGGGCGCGAACATCCTCGGTGTCGAGGTGCGTGCCAATCGCCACACGGTGGCTGGCCGCGGCCCCGGCATGTCGGTGTGAATCACCGCAGCTCCGGCATAAGGAGTCGAGGCCAAGCCGTGAACCGGTCCGAACTGACAGATGGCTGCAGACCGCACTCCCTCGCTAACCTCGATACGTGCCAGAGTCAACGACCCCCCCACCTGCACGAGGGCGTCCTCGCGAAGATCGATCCAGCTCTGAAGGCGGCGATTCCCCCAGCCCGATCGTTCTCGATGTGGAGGGCTCCGGTGTCCAACCGCCGGTCACCCCGCGGGTGCGTCGGCTGTTCTGGCTACTGGAGCGAATCGCGCCTGCCATCGGGTCGCGCTGGGCGCTGGAGCTGTGGTGCACCCCACCGGTCCTCGAGTCCAGCCTGCGCATGCCGCCCGGCGTCCCACCCGGTGAGCCGCTAGAAGCGCACTGGGACGGGCACCGGATCGTCGGCGAGTCCTGGGGCGAGGGGCCGCCCGTCTACCTGGTGCACGGCTGGGGCGGGCGTCGCCCACACCTGGGCATGTTCATCAAACCCCTCGTCGAATCCGGGCACCGGGTCATCGCGTTCGACCTGCCCAGCCACAACGAGTCAGAGCCGGGCGTACTCGCACCCGGTCGCACCACCGCCATCGAGTGCGCCGAAGCCGTGGCCGCCATGATCCGGACCCACGGGCCGGCCCGCGCGGTCGTCGCCCACTCCCTCGGGGCCAACGCGACCGCATTCGCGGCGTCGTGGGGCGCCACGGTCGGACGGTTGGTGTTCCTCGCGCCGATGGGCGAGTTCCCGATCTACCTGGATCTGTTCGCCGCGCGCCACAACTTCGGCCGCCGGATACGCGCCGGCCTGCATCGGCGTCTGGAACGCCGCATCGGCATGCCGCTCGAGGACACCAACATGGTCCGGATCGCCGAGCGCACCGACTACCCGCCGCTGCTGCTCATCCACGACCCCGATGACCCCGACACGCCCTATGCGACGAGCGAGAAGGTCGTTGCGTCATGGCCGGGCGCGCGCTTGATGACGACGGCGGGCCTCGGCCGGTTGGCGCATTTCCGCATCTTGAGGCATCGCCCCGCGATTCGTGCGGGCATCGACTTCATCGGCCCCGCAGCGGAGTGAAAAACCCTGGTTGTACGGCCGCGACCTAAATGCTGTACTGCCGCAATCGCTGCAACCGTCGCATGCCCGCGGCGGACACCTTCTCCCCGGCGGGCCGCAGTGCCTCTTCGATCCGGGCGCGAACGTCCGCGGTATCGAGGTGCGTGCCTATCGCGACGAGGTGGCTGGCCCCTGAACTCGCAGCCGCGGTCACCACGTGCACCGACGTGCCGACGACGTTGACCAGGTAGTGACGCTTGCCGATCGCGACCGTGCCCTTCATCCGGTAGACCCCATGCGGCGGCTGTTCGAGCAGGTCGATGAGCGGTCCCGGGTCAACGGCGCCGTCGCCGACGACGGTCACCGAGTCCGCATGCACGTGATCGTGGTGCTCGCCGGCGTCGTCGAGGAGCAGCTCCCGAAACGACATCTGCCCGGACTCGCCGCCGTCGCTGATGTCGTAAAGCAACCGGGGATCCACGCGTCCGGCCATCGCACCCACCACGTGAGCGTGGGGATTGAGTTCGCGCACACGGGCTTCCACCCGAGCAAGGGCCTCTTCACGGGCGTCTTCGTCGATCCGATCGAGCTTGTTGACCACGACCAGGGAGGCCACGCCGTAGCGCTGCGGCGGAGCTGACTCGGTATCGACGGTGTCGAAGTGTTCCGCTGCGTCGATGACGTCGACGACACCGCCGTGACGTATTCGCTCCACCCCGCTGAACCGAATCACGCGCGATACATCCGCGGGTTCGGCCACCCCGCTCGCCTCGATGATGATCGCGTCGAGCGCCAGCTTCGGGTCGGCGAGCTTCTCCAGGGCTTCGTCCAGTCCGCCCTCATCCGGCAGATGGCAGATGCACCCACCGGCGATCGACACCGGTTCGTCGACTTGGCCGGTGACCAGGCCGGCGTCGACGTTCAGTTCGCCGAAGTCGTTGATAATGACCCCGATTCGCGCGCCCGGCGCGCGCAGCACATGGTTGAGCAGGGTGGTCTTGCCCGCCCCGAGGTACCCGGTCAGCGCGATGACGGGGATAGCGGGCGTGTTGCGGTCGGCCACCCGGCCATTATCGGCGCCACCCGGGCCGGGGCGTCACCACGGGGTAGAAGTCGGTCCATCAGCTGCCGTACAGATGCAGCGCCCGGCCGGTCACGGTGGCCACATCGCCGCTGAGACCGGCGATGGGCGGACCGCCGCGCTGATGGATCACGTTGGCGAGCACGATCACGTAGGTGTCCGACCCCGGGTCGATCCACAGGGTCACTCCGGTGAACCCGGTGTGCCCGAAGCTGCCGATCGGAAAGATCATCCCGCGCGGGCGGGAGTGCGGCGTATCGATATCCCAGCCGAAACCGCGGAGATCCTGTCCGCTGATCGCCGGGTAGTTCACCGCGAGCAGGGGATCGGCCCTATCGGGCGAGGCTGCATTCGCCTGTTGCGCGGCGGCATTCGCGGCCACGATCTGGGAGGCGTCGTGCCCGGGTTGCTGGGGTGTCGTCATCAATTCCAGGGTCGATTGCCGCAACGGAGACGGGCTCGGGCGCCCGGCAAGCCGATCGAGTAGGGCCTGGGCGTACCTGCCGATATCGCCGGCGGTCGAGAACACCCCGGCGCTGCCGGCCACCCCTCCGATGCGGCGTGCCGTCGGATCCTGCACCGTGCCGCGCAGCAGTTGGTCGAAGTCGGGGTTGATCCCGGGGGTGTCTTCGTCATGTGCCGTCGGCGCGATCCGGGCCAACAGGTCGGTGCTCCAGCTGCCTGCCGGACACTCGCCGTCCGGGGATTGGCCCGGGTCCAATGCGATGGCAGTACCGCGGACCTGGTGGGGGCCGCAGGCTTTGGTGGCGGGCAGGTAGCGGGTGTCGGTCATGCCCAGCGGCGCAAAGACGTTGTCCTGCACGTAGGTATCCAACGGCTGGCCGGTCATGGTCTCGACCAGCACGCCCAGGATGATGAAGCCGATGTCCGAGTAGTGGAATAGCTCGCCGGGGCCGAACTCCAGCGGTGCGGTCAGCGCCCGATGAACACCACCGGCCTTGTCGGCCTCGGTCAGGCCCCACGGACCCTGGTGGCTCAGATCGCCGCCGATGCCCGAGGTGTGGGTGAGCAGCATGCGTAACGTCACCTGGGCGCGTCGGGGGTCGTTGGTCTCGTTGAACTCCGGCAGGTAGGTCTGGACGGGTTCGTCGATTGCCACCCGGCCCTGTTCATACAGTTGCAGGACCGCGACGGTCGTCGCGAGGCACTTCGTCAACGACGCGATGTCGAAGATCGTGTCCTCGGTCATCGGCTCGGCCGGTGAGGGCGAGCCGTCGAGCCCCGGTTCGTCCGCGAGTTTGCGCGCGCCGAAGGCCTGGCTGAAGACGATCGTGCCGGCGTGACCGATCCGGACCACCGCACCCGGCAGCCGGGGCGCCGCGATCGCGTCGTTGATCAATGTGGAGACCGGCGCGATCAGCTCCTCGCGGGGTGCGTAGGGCGCGTCCGGGTGAGGGAGGAGGGGCACTGTGGTGGACGGGGCAGCCAGGGGCGGCGCCGGCATGGGCGGTGGATGGCCACACGACGGAACCGCCGCAAGTACCAGCGCGACGGTTCCCACGGCGCGGGCCCGGGTGATGCGTGATGCTGACACCGTCACAGTTCGACGGTAGTCATCGCGGGTTGGGGGGCGGGGAGGCCACCGCCCATCTCGTCTGAGCGATTCGAATCACGACCGCAAAACAAGACAGGGGTGCGAGGCGGAAGTCACTAGACAACCGCAGCTATGAGGAAGAGGCATGAGGAGGCGCAATGGAAGGTCAGAAGCACGTCGACTTGCTGCGGGCCGGGGTCGCCTCGTGGAACGCCTGGCGAGACGCCCATCCTGACGTGAACCCCAACCTGATCGGCGCCGATCTTGCCGGCGTGGATCTGCGCGGGGCAAACCTGGCACGCGCCATGCTCGCCCGCGCCGACCTCGGCGGGGCCCAACTGGCGAAAGCCACGATGCGGTCGGCCCACCTTCTCGCGGCCAACCTGCGGGGCGCGGACCTTGAGGACGCAGACCTATCGCATACAGATCTGTTCGGTTGCGTTCTGGAGGGGGCGAACCTACGAGCAGCAATCTTGGTCGGCGCGCGGGGATCACGCGCGCAGCTGAGTGGCTGTGATCTTGCCGGGAAGGACCTCGAGGGGGCCTCCTTCTCCGAGGCGAACCTTACGGGCGCTGACCTCCGTGGCACGAATCTGCGTGAGGCCAACCTATCTGGGGCCGACCTGCGGGGGGCGAAGCTGGCCGGGGCACGTTTGAAGCGAACGGATCTGTCCGAGGCAAACCTGTCCGAGGTTGACCTCAGCAAGGCGGAGTTCGGCAGCCACACGTCGTTCGCCGGAGCCGACCTGCACGCGGCCAAATTCTGGGAGGCCAACCTGTTGGGGGTGGACTTCGCCGGCGCGGATCTCCGCGGCGCGTACTTCGGCGGCGCCCTGTCGTGGGAGGTGAACTTCGCCGGGGCGAACCTGTCCGGTGCCTTCGTGGACAAGGCGCATCTCGAAGGCGCGGACCTGCGGGGCGCGCAGCTGGTGGGCGCAAACCTTGCCGGTAGCTACCTGAGGGGGGCGGACCTGTCCGGCGCGGACTTGTCGGGTGCGAACCTCGAAGGGGCACAACTGGTCAAGGTGAATATTGACGGGACCCGGCTGACGGCGTGCCGCGTCTATGGCGTGTCGGCATGGGATGTGCGCGGTGCGCCGAAAGACCAGACCGGGCTCATCATCATGCCCGAATCGGACGTCAGCATCACCGTGGACGACCTGGAGTTGGCGCAATTCCTCTACCTGCTGCTTGATCGCGCGAAAGTCCGCAATGCGATCGACTCCCTCACATGCAAGACCGTTCTCATCTTGGGGCGCTTCACATCCGAGCGGAAAGCGATTCTCGATGCGCTCGCCGGCGAGGTGCGCAGGAACAATCTCCTGCCCATCATCTTCGACTTCGACCGACCCGCATCCCGCGGCGTGACCGAGACCATCAAGACGCTGGCCGGGTTGAGCTTCTTCGTCATCGCCGACATCACGAACCCGAAGTCATCGCCACTAGAGCTGCAAGCGACGGTCCCGGATTACCAGGTACCGTTCGTTGCGATCATCCAGCAGGGCGAAACGCCGTTCTCCATGTTCACCGATCTGGCGAATCAATACGATTGGGTCCTTCAACCGGTCTTCGCCTACAGCTCCGAGGCGGAGTTGCTGCGAAACTTCAAGGTGGCGGTGCTGGATCGCGTCTGGAAGAAACATCGAGAGTTGGCGGAACGAAAGGCACGCGCCATCCAGTCCGTCTCGATTGAGGAGTTCTGCAAGTCAGCTGGATCAGGAGGTGAACCCGACGACGGTGCACAGCCACCGTCTGGCAAGCCGGGGTGACTCTTCCATGGTCTTGGCGACGCCGGGTGAAACACGTTGGTGCTCAGCCCAACGACCGCGGCTCCCAGACGGGTTTGCCGTCGCGGCCCGCCTTTCGTGCCAAGTGGTGATTGCGACCTCGAAGTAGCCGAAGTTGCAACACCGATTCAGTCCAGAACGTCCGGCGTGCGGAGGACGTCCACGTCGAGTGGAACAGCTTCTTGGTCGCCGCCAACGCATCGGGTGACCGCTCGGCGAGTTGTGCTGCCAAATCCTGGGCGGCGCCAACGGGATCGTCGGCAACCGAGGTCACCAGTCCGTACTCGAGGGCGTCGGCACCCGAGAACACTTCTGCCGTCATGGTCAGGCGTTTGGCTACGTCCAGGGGAAGCAGCTCGCGCAGCGTGACGGCGCCGGTCATGTCGGGGATCAGGCCCCACTTGGCCTCCATGATCGAAAGCTTGCAGTCCGGCGTCGTGATCCGGAAGTCGGCAGCCAACGCCAACTGCAGTCCTCCGCCGTAGCAATGGCCGTGCAGCGCAGCGATCACCGGAACCGGCAGCTCGCGCCAGCCCCAGCAAGCCTGCTGAAACAGGTTGGTCTTCTGCCAGGGCAATTTGCCGAAGTTGCGCACGCCGGCCAGCCCGGACAGCTTGGCTCCGGCGAAGTCCAGCCCGGTGCAGAACGCCCGGCCGTCGCCGCGCAGGATCACCACGCGTATCGAGCGGTCACGGGCCAGCTGATCGGGGACTGACGCCAGTGCCTGCAGCATCGGCAGGTCAAGGCTGTTCATCTTGTCGGCTCGATCCAGTGTCACGTGGGCGATGCCGTCGATGACCTCAACGCGGATGCGTTCCTGTTCCATCGCAACAGAATAGAACCAGCATCTGGGGACGTTTTGAGCGTTAGACCTCCGGCGGGAACCAGAAGTCGAGGGTGTCCTCGACGCCGCCCCAGTCGATGCCCAGCCAGTCACCGAAGAAGTCCTCGATGTTGCCGAAGACGCTGTAGAAGGACGCCACCAGCGAGTAGAACAGGCCCTCCCACCAGCCGCTGTCGATCAGTCCGTGGGGCCACGCGTTGAGCCAGGCACCGAACTGGTCGAAGTCGCCGGAGATATTGATGTCGGTCAGCATGCCGTCGATGGTCGCGGCGTGGTTGGCCACCTGGTCGGGGGTGAGCCCCAGGTACATCATGTGCTCGTAGAGGATCCCCAACGCGGAGGTGGAGTTGGGGTCGGCGACCGGGTCGCCGGGGATCGTGTACACCGTCGTCGTGAACGCGTCGGTCGGGGTGTGGACGCCGGACAACAGGCCGGTGTCGAAGAAGTCGCCGGACGAGGAGCCTCCGCCGAGATCCGGTATCGCGGCGCCGGAGCCCACCGGGTTGCCGATGAACACGAAGTGCAGCAGCGACGGGTCGACGCCCTCGTGGGCCAGCTGGGCCATCGCGATCGAACCGGCGGTCGCGCCCTGCGACCAGCCGAACACCCACAGTGGGTGCTCGGCGTCGTAGCCGTCCGGGTTGGCGGCGAGCTGGGCGTGCACCTCGCGCACGATCTCGGCCGCCCCGACGAAGCTGCTGTGGCCCTGCTGAACCAGGGCGGGGGTGGACAGCAATAGCAGCGGCGCGTCACATCCCGCGGAGCCGACCACGCACGCGCCCGCGTCGTCGTCGAGGTCGAAGCCCAGCGGCCGCAGGAAGAGATCGGCCGCGGTCTGGGCGAATGTCGCAGACGGTGTCGACAAGATCGTCGGGCCGACGAAGATCGCGGTATCGGCCAGCAGGCTCACATCGACATGCGTGGCGTGCGCCACGGGAGCGGACAGCACACTGCCCGCCACCGTGCTGGCGACCGCGATCGGCGCCAAGGCCTTGGTCAGCGTCATGGGGCGCCCTTTCGTCACTGGCTTGCCACCTTTCCCAATCATTTGCGAAGCGAGATGTTTCAAACCGTCGGGAACCAGTAGTCCAGGGTTTCCTCGACCCCGCCCCAGTCCAGGCCCATCCAGTCGCCGAAGAAGTCTTCGAGCTTGCCGAAGGCGCTGTAGACAAACGCCACGGCCGAGTAGAACAGGCCGTCCCACCAGCTGCTGTCGGCCAGCCCGTGGCCCCACGCATTGAGCCAGGCACCGAACTGGTCGAAGTCGGTAGAGATGTTGATGGTGGTGAGCAGGTCGTCGGTGGTGGCTGTGTGGTTGGCCACCTGATCGGGGGTGAGCCCCAGATACATCATGTGCTCGTAGAAATCGCCATACGGCGACGTGGAGGTGTAGTCGGCGTTGGGGTCACCGGGGATCGTGTAGATCGTGGTCGGGAAGGCGTCGCTCGGGGTCTCCTTGCCGTACAGCATCCAGCTGTCGGAGAAGTTGCTGTGCGCCGAGCCGTCGTCCTCCATGTGCGGATATTTGCCATCCGGGGCGGTCGGGTCTCCGATGAACACGAAGTGCAGCAGTTCGGGGTCGACGCCGTCGTGGGCCAGCTGGGCCATCGCGATCGAGCCGGCCGTGGCGCCCTGGGAGTAGCCGAAAATCCACAACGGGTGCTCGGCGTCGTAGGCGCCCGGGTTGGCGGCGAGCTCGGCCTGGACAGTCCGAACGATCTCGGCCGCACCGGCGAAGCTGCTGTGGCCGACTTGGATGAGGCCCGGGGTGCTCAGTAGTTGCAGCGGCGCGTCACACGTGCCCGAACCGATCAGGCACGCCGTCGGGTCGTCGCCACCATCGAAGCCCAACGGCCGCAGGAACAGATCGGCAGCGGTCCGGGCGAATGTGGCAGACGGCGTCGACAGGATCGTCGGGCCGACGAAGATCGCGGTGTCGGCCAGCAGGTCGACGTCGGCGTGCAGGTCGACGCCTGCATGCGCCGCGTGCACCATCGGTGCGGCGAGCACACCGCCTGCCACCATGCCGGTGATCGCGATCGGCGCGACGAGCTTGGTCAGCATCGCGGGGCTGTCCTTCACCACGGGCATGCCGCCTTTCCGAATCATTCGTGCACGACAGATCCCGACAGCCATAGCTAAAAATCACACGAGTAAATCGAAAGTTAAACCTGAGGGCGATCATGGCAGGGGCGTTCGGCGCAAGTCAATGGAAGTGCCGCCTGGCCGAACGTGTAGGCAAACGGCATTCTCCTGGAGTGGTATGCCGATTGACGCGTCTACGGCGCGACTGCCACTATTGGCTCTTCAGGATTTCTTCCCTATCTCATACATAAGCCTTAGGAGCCTCGGGCATGAACGCAACCAAGGTTTTCGCGCCGCTTGCTGCCGCAAGCGTGATCGCAGCCGGCGTCGTCGGAACCCCCGTCGTCCACACGGCGCACGCGCTACAGGTAGCCCTGCTGTCGGACACCGCGATCTTCATCGGCGGCACCATGATGCCCACCCCGTCGGCAACATTTGCCCAGACCGCGGCCGATCTGTTCCTGCAGCCGCTGGGCTTCGACGCGGGCGACGACGCGGCGGTGTGCGTGATCGGGGCCGGCGACTGCGACGGCCCGCTGCGAGTGCTGACCACCCCGCAGCTCTTCCTGCAGGGCTACAGCAGTTTCGCCGGTGCGTCCGAGATCGTGCGGGCGGTGCACGCCGAGCTCAACGCAAACCCGGGCACCTACGACGCCGACAACCCACTCTGGATTTTTGGCTATTCGCAGGGCGCCACGGCCAGTTCGATCGCGATGGCGCAGCTGGCCCACGACGGCGTCGACCCCGAGGCGCTGCACTTCGTGTTCATCGGCGATCCGTCGGGTGCCAACGGCACATGGCCGCACACCCTGGGCGAGTTGTCGCTGTCCAACGATTCCTCACTGTTGTTCGGCAACCAGACGCCGAACGACGCGTTCACCACCACCATCTACACGTTCCCCGGTGACCCCGTGGCCGACCACACCGCGCCCTCCATGCTCGGCTTGTTCTGGGAGCACGTCATGTATCTGGGGCTGACCCCGGAGCAGGTCGCCGACCACGTCGCGACCGCCGACGGCCTGATCACCAATATCGACCTCTCCGGTGACATTGACCAGTTCACCGCCTGGGTCAACGCCATGGGCAACGGGCTGGCCGAAAGCGGGGTGTGGGACGCACTGTTCAATTCGCTCGTGCAGTTCGTCTACAACGCCTTCGGGAAGTTCGAGGAGTTCTTCACCGACTGGATGGGCATCGACTGGGGCGGCGTCGAGGACACCCTCGACTACTGGTTCCCGCTGGTCTGATCTCAGCCGGGCCCGACAGGCGCCCTTGACAACCTACAACCAAACGGTTGTACGATTGCCGGGTGATCACGCTCGACGACGACAGGGTCGACGCCCTGTTCCACGCACTTGCCGACCGCACCCGGCGTGACATCATGCGCCGGGTCCTGGCCGGCGAGCACTCCGTTTCAGAGCTCGCCTTGAAGTACGAGATGAGCTTCGCGGCGGTGCAGAAGCACGTCTCGGTGCTGGAGAAGTCCGGCCTGCTCACCAAGCGCCGCAGCGGCCGTGAGCAGTTGGCCAGCGGCGACGTCGCAGCGGTGCGGTCGGTGGCATCCATGCTCACCGAGTTGGAGCAGGTGTGGCGCGGTCGCATCGCACGTATCGACGAACTCATCTCGTCCGACGACACCTAGGAGGTCGCACCATGCCCGTGATCGACGTACAACACGACATCGACGCCCTGACCTTGACCATCACCGCCGACTTCGCCGCGCCGGTGCGGCGAATCTGGCAGGTCTACGCCGACCCGCGTCAGCTGGAGAAGGTCTGGGGGCCACCGACATTCCCCGCAACCATGGTCGACCACGACCTCACGCCCGGCGGCCGCACGAACTACTTCATGACCGGCCCGGACGGCGAGAAGTACGCCGGATACTGGCAGATCGTCGCCGTCGACGAGCCGTGGAGCTTCACCTTCGACGACGGCTTCGCCGATCTGGACTTCAATCCGGATCCCGGGATGCCGACCTCCAGAAACATCTATACCTTCGCCGAGCACGCCGGCGGAACCCGCGCGAGGTACGTGAGTACGTTCGCGTCCGCCGCAGACCTGCAGAAGGTGTTGGACATGGGCGTGATCGAGGGCTCCACCTCGGCGCTGAACCAGATCGACACCTTGGTCGCCTCCTGAATCGCGTTTGACCAGGAGCTCGAGCGGCAATTCCAGCTGTTCGGGCGGCTACAGCCGGCCGCAAGGACCGCAAGGACCCAGCCATGGCCTTCGACCTCACGCCGACCACGGCACAGCACGACCTGGCCCGCCGCGCCCATCAGTTCGCCGAATCGGTCATTCGGCCGGTCGCGCTCGACTACGACCAGCGCCAGGACTTCCCGTGGCCGGTGCTCGAGGAGGCCGCCGCGCAGGGCTTCTACAGCCCACTGTTCTACCGCGACCTGATCGGCGACTCGACAGGCTTATCGCTGCCGATGTTCATGGAAGAACTGTTCTGGGGCTGTGCCGGAATCGGACTGGCGATCGTGATGCCGGCGCTGGCACTGTCGGCGATCGGGCAGGCCGCCACCGCCGAACAGATGCTGCAATGGGCACCGGAATGCTTTGGCACACCAGGTGATCTCAAGCTCGCGGCGCTGGCGATCTCCGAGCCCGAAGGCGGTAGCGACGTCCGCAACCTGCGCACCACCGCCCGCCGCGACGGCGACGACTGGATCATCGACGGCCACAAGATGTGGATCGGCAACGGCGGCATCGCGAACGTGCATGTGGTCAACGCCGTCGTCGACCCGGACCTGGGCCACCGTGGACAGGCCCTGTTCATCGTCCCCGGTGGCACCCCCGGGTTGGAGTTGGTCCGCAAACTCGACAAGCTGGGCTGCCGGGCTTCCCACACCGCCGAACTGCGCTTCGAGCGCGTGCGCATCCCGTCCGAGAATCTGCTCGGCGGGCAGGAAAAGCTCGAGCACAAACTCGCCAAGGCCCGCGAAATACTGGCCGGCGCGCCGTCAACCGGCTCCGCGACACTGGGGACCTTCGAGCAGACCCGGCCGATGGTCGCCGCACAGGCCATCGGCATTGCCCGCGCCGCACTGGAATACGCGACCGACTACGCCACCCGCCGGGAGGCCTTCGGCGGCCCGATCATCGACAACCAGGGCATTGCTTTCCCGCTCGCGGAGGTGGCCACCGCGATCGACGCCGCACGGCTGCTGACCTGGCGGGCATCCTGGATGGCGGCCAACGGAATCGGATTCAATCGCGGCGAGGGATCGATGGCCAAGCTGGCCGCCAGCGAAGTCGCGGTGTGGGTCACCGAACGAGCCGTGCAGACGCTGGGCGGCTGGGGCTATATCACCGACCATCCGGTGGAGAAGTGGTACCGAGACGCCAAGCTGTACACCATCTTCGAAGGCACCAGCGAGATCCAACGGATGGTGATCGCGCAGGCGCTGGGCGCGGCGGTCGGTACCCCGCCGCTGCACGTGGAGATCGAGCCATCCGGCGGGCCGTTGAACCGGATGTTCGGTCGCGGCACGCCGCTGCGTACCCAGGCCGCCGCCGGCGCGCTGGCGATGCAGGACCGCATCCCGGCGCCGGTGCTGCGGGCCGCCATGAAAGTTCTGCGCCCGCCGAGATGACGGATCAGGTCGTCACCGCTAACCCGAGGGCATGGGCCGAAACACCTGTAATGCGCGGTAGCACGCAGTGAATTCCGCTTCCGTGCAAGAGGTGTCGACTTCTCCGTCGTGGGCGATCGGCACCGGCCCGTCGACTGCGGTGAACTGGAATTGCGGGACCCGCAGTTCGTGGTAGAGCCGGCTGCGCTGCAGCCGCCCGGTCAGCAGCGCCGCCAAGATTCGCAGCGTGGACCACGGCCGGCCGGTTTCCAGGATCCGCACGTCCAACAGCCCGTCATCCATCCGGTTCCGCACGGCCGGCGCGAAGCCGTCGGGCTGATACACCGAATTGCCGAGGAAGAACAGCGACGTCTGCAGGGTCTTGTTGTCGTAGCAGATGCGCACCGGCTGTTCGCGACGCAGCGTCATCAGCATGGCGTAGGCGCTGGCCACCGGCTTGCCGAGCTTGCCCTGCAAGCGTTCTCGACGCCGGACGAACGTCGGGTAGGCACCGATGCTTGCCGTATTGATCACGGTGGTCTCGTCGTTGAATCGCACTACGTCTACCCGCGACAGGCTGCCCTCGGCGATGGCCCGGATGGTCTTCGCGGTGGTGTCGCAGCCGATGTCCTTGGCGAAGTGGTTCAGCGTGCCGCCCGGGAACACCGCTAGCGGCAGTTTGCGTTCCAGCGCCACGTGCGCCGCCGTCGCGACCGACCCGTCGCCGCCGGCGATCGCGAGCACCTCGGCGGTATCTGCGGCGCGGCGCAACGATTCGGCCAGGTCGTCGTCAGGGCCGACTTCGACGACGGTGACTGCAGGCAGTGCCTGACGCACCTGCGCGGCGACGTCGCCCGCGCGCCCGTCGCCAGACTCGGGATTGACCACCAACGCCACGCCGGCACCGTCGGGACGTGCGGGGGAGGGGACCTGCAGGGCTGCACTGTGCGGCGCCGGTGGAGAGGCTATGGGCGGCACCAGCTTTGCCCCGACCACCGCGATCGACGCACCGATGCCCAGCCCGGCGAGTACGTCCCCGGGATAGTGCACGCCGGTCGCGACCCGGGACAGACCCACCAGGCCGGCCAGCCCCGCGACGGGCAGCCCCAGCAGGGGATTCTCCAGGCCGACCCCGGCGGCGAACGCCGCCGCGCTCGCGGAGTGGCCGGACGGCAGCGAGTTCGACAGCGGCAGCCGGCGGGCGCGGCGTAGCAGGGGCACCAGCGCGATGTTGGGGCGCGCGCGAGGCCGGATCCGTTTGATCACCTGGTTGGTCACCAGACTGGTCAGGGCCAGGCTGGCCACTCCCCGTGCGGCGGCGCGCTGTGTCGCCGGGCCGCCCGTCGCGGCCATGGCGGCTGCGAGCGCCAGCCACAGTTTGGAATGGTCGGCGGCACGGGTCAGTACCGGCATGGTGGTGTCGAGCAGTCGGCTGGGCGAGTGTGCGATCGCCTCGAACACCTCCGCGTCGAGCTGGCCGAGGCCCTCGGTGACCTGACGTAGTCCGGAACGGCGGCGCGGCAGGGGCGCCATCGGTAGTTGACCCACGGCAGTGATTCCTCCGTCCACCGGCGCCGCCGCCGGCGCCGAATGGCAGCCCTATACCCGTTTCACGGTGGGGAGACTCCCCGCCGCCGCGGTCCATGAGAAACTCTCATCGTTTTCTCCGGTTCATGCGCAGGGCCCCTCGGCGCGAGCGCTCACAGCACCGGTGATCGAGAGGAACCGACTGTGAACGAGCGACCTGGCGCAGTACTGGACCAGCAGACCGGCGCGGGCGCCGGCCCGGGCCTGGGGTGGCGGCCCACCACCGCAGCGGCCGCGTTCGCCCCGGACGACATCGCCGACATCATCGGCTATGTACGCCACCCCGTTCACGTGGTGCGCGAAACGGCCACCGGGATGCTGGGCCTGGCCCTGGGCGGTGAGTTCGTCGGCGCCGGCGAATCGGATTTGTCCCTGGTAGGAACACTGCCTGCGATCTACCCCGAGTGGCTGGGGGACCGCGAATTCTGCGAGGCGCACGGCGTTCGATTCCCCTATGTCACCGGAGCGATGGCCAACGGCATCGCGACGCCGGCGTTGGTCATCGCGATGGCCGAGGCCGGCATGATGGGCTTCTTCGGCGCGGGCGGACTCTCCTACGAGGCGGTGGAGCGGGGGCTGGACGAGATCCAGACCGCGTTGGCCGGCCGGCCCGGGCTCGCCTGGGGAGCCAACCTGATCCACTCACCCAACGAGGTCTCCCTCGAGACCCGCGTCGCCGAGCTGTTCATCGCGCGCGGTGTTCCGGTGGTCGAGGCTTCGGCGTTCATGAAGCTGACGCCGGCGGTGGTGCACTACGCACTGGCGGGGCTGGACACCGATGCGGCCGGCAACATCGTGCGCCGCAACCACGTGATGGCCAAGGTGTCGCGGCCCGAGGTGGCACGGATGTTCATGGAACCGGCGCCGGCGGCGTTGGTGTCCGCCTTGGTGGCGGCCGGAAAGCTGACCGAGCGCGAAGCCGAGCTGTCTCGGTATGTGCCGGTGGCCGAGGACATCACCGTCGAATCCGACAGCGGCGGGCACACCGATAACCGCCCGCTGCCGGCGCTGTTCTCCGAAATCGTCATGCTGCGTGACTCGCTGGCCCAGCAGCACCAGTTGAACTGCCGGGTGCGGGTGGGTGCGGCGGGTGGTCTCGGTGCGCCGCAGGCGGTCGCCGGCGCCTTCGCGATGGGCGCGGCCTACGTGCTGACCGGGACCGTCAACCAGGCCTGCGTGGAGTCGGGGCTTTCGGCGCCCGGGCGCGCCATGCTCGCTAAGGCCGGCATCGCGGACGTGATGATGGCTCCCGCCTCGGACATGTTCGAAATGGGCGTCAACCTGCAGGTACTCAAGCGGGGAACGATGTTCGCCCCGCGCGGCAAGAAGCTCTACGAGTGGTACGCAGGCAACCCCGACCTGGCCAGCGTGGTCGCCAAGCACGGCCCCGAGCTGGAGAAGATCCTGGGCACCACCGTCGCCGAGGTATGGGCGGACACCCAGCGGTACTGGCAGCAGCGTGACCCGGCGGTGCTCGAGCTCGCCTCCAGGGATCCGAAATACCAGATGGCACTGGTGTTCCGCTGGTATCTGGGGCAGTCGAGCCGCTGGGCCATCAGCGGCATCCCCGAGCGAGTCTTGGACTACCAGATCTGGTGCGGTCCGGCCATGGGCGCATTCAACAGCTGGGTGGCAGGCAGCCACCTGGAGTCGTGCGAGAACCGCCAGGCCGTCCAGGTGGCGCTTAACTTGCTCGAAGGTGCCGCCCACGTGACCCGCGCCAGTGCGGCCCGCTCTTGCGGGGTGCCGGTTCCGGCCAAGGCGTTCGCCTACCGCCCGCGGCCGCTGGCTGTCTGACGCGGTCGTCAAATGCGCCCGCTCGGCGCGTTCTAGCTGTTCAGCAGCTCATCAACGTGACATTGTGGCGGATGACTGTAACGCATGCGGGGGTGTGAGCCGGGCATCTTCGGTGTGTGATGGCTGCAACACTCTGATATGGTCCCGGCAGCGTCTGGCCATCGGGATGATCAGCGGACCCCCAGCTGCAACTCACCGTCTCTGATGGCGAAACTTAGGCTTTCGATGCTTTGTGTCAAGGCCGCTCTTAAGGAGACCTGTGGTAGCCAAACATCCACCTGTCGCAGTGGTCGGTGTCAGCGCGCTGTTTCCCGGGTCTGAAGAAGCCGAGCGATTCTGGCGCAACATCGTCGAGGGTGCGGACCTGTTCTCCGACGTACCGGAGTCGCACTGGCGGATCGACGACTACTACGACGCAGATCCTCGCACGCCCGACAAGGTATACGCCCGTCGCGGCGGATTCTTGCCCACCATCGACTTCTCGCCGATGGATTTCGGCATTCCGCCGAACGTGGTGCCCGCGACCGACACCGCCCAGTTGTTGGCGCTGCGGGTCGCGCAGCAAGTACTGGAGGACTACGCCGGCGGCGACATCTCCGGCATCGACCGCGAACGGGTCAGCGTGGTGCTGGGTTCGTCCGGTGGCACCGAGATGTCCGGCTACATGAGCGGTCGGCTGCACCGGCCGACCTGGGAACGCGGCCTGCGCGCAGCAGGACTCTCCGACACCGAGCTGACCGCCTTCAGCGAGAGCGTGGCGTCGGGCTACACCCCCTGGCAGGAGAACACCTTCCCGGGCCTGCTTGGCAACGTCATCGCCGGACGTATCGCCAACCGTTTCGATCTTGGCGGAACGAACTGCGTCGTCGACGCCGCGTGCGCCAGTTCGCTGGCCGCCATTGAGATCGCGCTGCACGAGCTGTACCTGCGCGAGGCCGACATGGTGATCGCGGGGGGCGTCGATGCCTTCAACGACATCTTCATGTTCATGTGCTTCGCCAAGGTCACCGCGCTGTCGCGCACCGGCGACTGCCGCCCGTTCTCCGACCAGTCGGACGGGACCATGCTGGGCGAAGGCCTGTCGATGCTGGCGCTCAAGCGCCTCGACGACGCCGAGCGAGACGGCGACCGGATCTACGCCGTGATCCGCGGCATCGGCACCTCCTCGGATGGCCGGGCCAAGAGCATCTACGCCCCCAGCCCGGATGGTCAGGCCAAGGCCCTGCGCCGCGCCTATGAGGCCGCCGGCTACGGACCGGAGACGGTCGGGCTCGTCGAAGCCCATGGCACCGGCACCAAGGCCGGCGACGTCGCCGAATTCACCGCCCTGCGCCGGGTCTTCGACGAGTCGGGCCGGGCGGACCGTCAATGGTGTGCCGTCGGCTCGGTCAAGTCCCAGGTCGGACACACCAAGGGGGCTGCGGGAGCCTGCGGCCTGTTCAAGACCGTGATGGCGCTGCACCACAAGGTCCTCCCGCCGACTATCAAGATCGACCGGCCCAACCCCGGACTCGAGATCGAATCGTCGCCGTTCTACCTGTCGACACAGACCAAGCCGTGGATCGCCGACCAGAACGTGCCGCGGCGGGCGGCGGTCAGCGCGTTCGGCTTCGGCGGTACGAACTTCCACATCACGCTCGAGGAGTACGCCGGCGCCGGGAAGCACGCGCCGCGCTACCGGTCCTGGGACTCCGAGCTGGTGGTCCTCGGCGCGGACTCCGCGGCAGCGCTGTCTGCGCAGGCCGGGGAACTGGCCGCCTCGTTGATCGACTCGCCGGACATGCTCGGCTACCTGGCACACAGCACGCAGTCGGCGTATGACGCCACCCGTCCGCACCGCCTCGCCATCGTCGCCAGCAGCGTCGAGAGCCTGCGCACGATGCTCGGGGAAGCCGCCGCGAAGCTCCAAACGCCCAGCGGGGAAACGTCATTCAGCTCACCCAAGGGCTACTACTACTCCTGCCAGCAGGCCGGGCCGGTCGCGCTGCTGTTTCCCGGGCAGGGCAGTCAATACGTCGGCATGGGTGCCGACATCCCGCAGCTGTACGAACCGGCTTTGGCGCCTTGGGAGCTCGCGCGCGCGGACCTGCTCAACGCGGACCGCGACCTGCACGACGTCGTCTGGCCCAAGACGGCGTTCACCGAGGAAGACCGGACCGCGCAGGCCGCCGAGCTGACCAAGACCGAATGGGCGCAGCCGGGCATCGGCGCGCACAGCCTCAGCCTGCTGTCGGTGGTCCGCTCATTGGGCATCGCGCCGGTCGCCGTCGGCGGTCACAGCTTCGGCGAGGTCAGTGCCCTGTGTGCCGCGGGGGTGATCAGTGACGACGTCGCACTGCTCATCGCCCGCGCGCGCGGTGCGCTGATGGCCCAGGCCGCCGCCAGCAGCGACGGAGCGATGTGCGCGGTGACCGCCCCCGCCGAAGAGGTCCGCAGACTTCTCGGCGAGTGGGGCCTGTCGGTGGTCATCGCGAACCACAACGCCCCCAACCAGGTTGTGCTTTCGGGCGACAGTGCGGCCATTGCCGATGCCGCGCAGCGTTTCAGCGCAACGGGAATGAATGCGCGGCTCCTCGACGTCGCCACCGCCTTCCACTCCGAGATCGTCAGCTCCGCGGCGGCCCCGTTCGCCTCGTACCTGGCGGGCATTCCGTTCGGTGTGCCGCAGGTGCCCGTCTACGCCAACGCGACGGCTCAGCCGTACGTCGGTGGCGCCGACCAGATGCAGGCCACGCTGGCCAACCAGATCGCTCAGCCGGTGCGGTTCGTCGAGCAGGTGCAGGCGATGTGGTCCGCCGGCGCCCGAACGTTCGTCGAGGTGGGCCCCGGCAGTGTGCTCACCAACCTCGTCGGCAAATGCCTGACCGGCCAGGACCACGTCGCGGTCTCCCTGGATGCCAAGGGCAGAAACGGAATTCGATCGCTGTGGATGGGGCTGGCCCAACTCGTGGCCGCCGGCGTCCCGATGAACTTCGAAGCCCTGTGGGCCGACTACCGCCAGGGTGACGATCCGCGAACCCGTCCGGCGCCCAAGTTGACGATGAAGCTCAACGGCACCAACTTCGGCCGACCCGACATCAACGACGAGCCGGTGCAGCGGCCCTCGGAAGAATTTGCGAAATCCGAAGAATTTGCGAAATCCGAAAAATCCGTGAAATCCACCCCCCGCAGTGACCACAACGGCCACGCGACCGTATCGGAGCCCACTATGACAGCAGCTCATCCGCCCGTTCCCGCGGCGAACGGGTGGCCGGCACATGTCCCGACGCACGTCCCGGTCCCGGTCCAGGCCGCCGCGGTTCCGATGGTGACCTCGCCGCTGATGTCGGGTCCCGGAGCCGAGATGGTGACGCACATGGTCGGCGCGCTGGGCAGCATGCAGCAGACCATCGCCCACCTGCAGGGCCTGCTGCAGACCCTGGTCTCCAGCACCGGGATGACGCCGATGCCGGTCAACCAGCTGGCCTTCCCCACCGCGACCACGGTGGTGCCGGCTCAGCCGGTGGCCGCCTATGGCGTCGCGGCTCCTCCGGCCCCGCCGGCGTTCGCCCCGCCGCCCGCGCCGGCCATGCCCGCGCCGCCTGCGGCTCCGGCAGCCCCGATCAGCGTCCCGCCAGCGCCGGCACCTGCACCTGCACCCGCGGCGCCTGCGCCGGTGGCTGCGGCTGCGCCGGTCGTCACGATGCCGGCACCGCCCGCGCCGGCTCCGGTTGTTGTCGCACCGGCTGGGGTGGCCGTTGCGCCGGCGCCGGCTGCGGTGGCTGTTGCTCCTGCGGCGGCGGGTGTGGATTTGGTCGGGGACATGTTGG
>NZ_JBJIAJ010000014.1:0-158505 GCF_045310925.1 Mycobacterium sp. SMC-15
CCCCGCGCCACCGGCAGCACCCACACCCCCATCACCACCAGCACCACCCACACCCCCCACACCATGAACACCCGCAATAGCACCCGCGCCGCCGGCGCCGCCGTTGCCACCGGCACCACCATTGCCTCCGTGCGTCCCATCAACACTGCCCACCGTGCCGTCGACACCATCGAAGCCCGCACCACCCCGGCCGCCAGCACCCCCAGCACCACCATTGCCCTGACCACCACGAGTCAGACCATCAGCATTCAGACCACCCAGGCCACCGTTACCCCCGGCACCGCCATGACCACCACGGACCCCATCGACACTGCCCGCCGAACCATCAGGGCCGTCAAACCCACGCCCACCAACACCCCCATTACCGCCAACGCCGGCCACCCCATCACTGCCATCAACCGCACGCACCCCACCGCCACTATCACCACCGACACCACCAACACCGGCATTACCACCAGCACCACCGTCCTGACCCACCCCACCATCGACACTGCCCGCCGTGCCATCAACCCCCGCGCCACCGGCAGCACCCACACCCCCATCACCACCAGCACCACCCACACCCCCCACACCATGAACACCCGCAACACCCTGGATGCCCGCACCGCCAAACCATCCGCCTTGTCCCGCGTTTCCACCGGCCCCGCCGTTTCCACCGGCCCCGCCGTCCCCACCCTCCGAGCCGTCCCCACCGTTCGTGCCAACAATCGCAGCATCCAGGCCGTTGGCACCGGCACCACCGGCCCCGCCAGCGCCACCAGCGCCGCCGACGCCGCCATTGCCTCCGCTGCCGAACCAGCCGCCGGCCCCGCCATGACCACCGGCCCCGCCGACACCACCGACGGCGCCGTTGGCGCCCTCGGCCACACCGCCCCATACGCCGTCGATGCCGTCCGCGCCGGCCACACCCGCGCCGCCAGCACCGCCGTGCCCACCGTCGCCCAGGAACCAGCCGCCAGAACCTCCATCGCCGCCGGCCGCACCGTTGGTACCGGCACCGCCCGCGCCGCCGTTGCCGAACCAGCCCAGCGCATCTCCTCCGTCACCGCCGGTGCCGTCAGCAGCCGTGCCGCCAGCACCGCCGTCCCCGAACCACAGCCCGCCATTGCCGCCGGCGGCCTCGGCCAGCGTTCCGCCACTAAGGCCGTCAGCACCGTTGCCAATCAAGTCCTGCCCAAACAGCATCTGCCCAAACGGATTTACCAGATTGTCGTTCACCCACGAACCGAACGGGTCGACGATCCACGCCTGCTGGACAGCATGCATCGAGGAGTAGATCCCGGTGTCGAACCAGTCCGTCAACGCCGCAGTACTACCGGCCGGCGCAGGCGCTCCCGCCGTAGATCCACTGAAACCCGCAACCAGCACATCCAGCGCCGACGTATCGAGAACCGAGCCGACCTCGCCCGGCACCGCAGGATCGGCCAAACTCGCCAGCAAAGCGTCCCAACCGCCACCGTCGACGCCAGCCGACAAGCCGAGCCAATCCCAGTTCGCCGGATCGATCAGATCTAGGATCCAGTCCGACAACGGATCCGCCTGCGCCGGAGCGGCCAACGGCGATACCCCGAACGCCAAGAACGCACCGACCGTCGTGCCCGCGGCCGCCAACCGGGTACTGCGCCGGGCCCCGCCAGCACGACGCCCGATACGCCCACTTTTTCCAGTCATCAGATGCCTCCTAGCCCGCGGCCCTGAGGGACAACCCGCCCAGGGCTGAGATTCCGCCAAGCTAATCCCCGCGCGGCGGTCTGATCACCCCAACCAGCAAACTCCGCGAAAACGACATTTCAGCTTTGATCCGGCCCATGCCAAACACGTAGGACCGCACGGCGGAGCGCCGATACCTCGCCACAGATAGGTCCGACGTCAACCCACGATCCACTGGGACAGTCCCTCCCAAACGGCGATAAATCTCGAAATGGCAATGAAAATCGTGTTTTCAAGCGATCGGCAGATCTGATGGACGCCGTCGGAGAAACACCGATAGTCTTGACAGACCAGTCACATGACAGTACCTGCAGCACCATCCGCAACACGCGGCTTATACTCGCGCCCACCCATCGGTCGCCCCGAGCAGCAACCTCTGCCCTGTGTCGGTTGAGTTGGTTGCGCATCGTCAAGATGGTGATCTGGAGGAGAGCTGACGGCGACACCCTCGACGATGGTGGGCGCCCTGACCACACCAGCAACGACAGACTGGGTGCGGTCCAAATACATTCTGCAAACGGCCTTTTCATGGGATCAAAGGAACTTAGCCTTTCGATCTCGTTACCGTGAAGCCATGGAAAAATCGATCAACAGCTCGGTCTTGCCACCAATTTTCGTCGGAAACGAGTTCATGGAATATCTGGGCGTCGTCGTCGAAGAACTCGGACCGGACGGCGGCCGCGCCTACGTGCCGGTGCAGCCCAAGCTGTTTCAGCCCATGGGCATCGTGAACGGTGGCGTGTACTGCACACTGGTCGAGAGCATGGCGAGCACCTCGGCCTATCTATGGTTGGCTCAGAACGGCGGCGGCAACGCGGTCGGCGTCAACAACAGCACTGACTTCCTCCGGCCCATGTCCTCGGGCACGATGCACTTGGAATGCTTACCAATTCACCGTGGCACCAGACAACAGCTTTGGTTGGTAACTATCTCCGACGATCAGAGCCGGCCCGTCGCCCGTGGGCAGGTGCGAGTCCAGAACCTGCCCACGAGCTAGCCCGGTGAAGCAGCCATAGCCGGCGTGTCGTTGGCCCCCTCCGCGCCCAGACTTGGTCGTCCACCAATATGGTCGGATTCACCTTGGGACGACTGAACTGTTGCGTCCGCACCGAAGCCACACGAGCCAGGCCATCATCGCAAGCAGGAATCCAGCCGCAAACGTTATTTTCATCAAACATTTGCGGTTCTGTAGATAACACCGGTGGGAGCCGATACGTTCAGCCTCCGCAAGCATTTGACCTCTAGCGTCTTGCGCCGCAAGTGATAACAGGGAGCAACCAGTGGCTTGTAGTCGAAAGGGCACGCATGCCAACAGCCCGGGCCGGCCGGCGTGGCGATGTGATGTCGAGACCATGGGCCGCCGCCGCATCGCCACTCTACGCACTTGGGGCGCACTCAACGACCGACGCTGCTGCGCGGACCGCCATGCTCCGCACTCACGCCAACCAACGGGGCGCAATATGACATTCATTGGAAAACAAGGCAATTGATGACTCTCCTTAATCGGTCCGCGCTACGGCTTCGCCGCGCAAAGAGCCCCGAAGAGGACAACAGGATCGCGCACCTGGACAAGATATCGTTTCTCGGTCTGCGCTCATGCGGCTACCGGGAAATCATCCAGTTCACCTGGATCTACAATCGTCCCATAGATATTGCCGCACTACGTCGCTTTCATCAGAATCTCGGATACGGCTTGTTGGGGCGCAGAATCGAACGATCTCCGATCCCATTTGCTCGTGATCGGTGGGTGCTGGCGCGTGCACCGCTAGGGATCGACATCGCCTCGTCACAACGGTCGCGCGCGGATGTGGGTGCTTGGACGGACGAACTGGCACGCCTCCCGATCGATCCGGAGCGGGGGCCCAGCTGGCACCTGGGCGTCCTTCCGCTCAAAGGAAATTGCACCGCAATCAGTTTAGTCGCTTCGCATACCGTGGCCGACGCGGTCGGCATGTCCCTTGCCGTAGCAGATGCGTCTGAGGGCAGAAGACGAGACTTGGGCTACCCGCTCCCAGGCTCGCGGTCGCGAGCAGCAGCTCTGATTGAGGATGGCCGAAGCACCATAGCGTCGATGCCGGAGATGGCGCGGGCGCTCGCCGACACTTTGCAGCTGTTCCGACACCGACACAGGCGTCAGACCCTGCCTTCACCGGCCGCGACCACTGTTCCGCCGCCGAGGACTTCCGACGACGAGCAACCCGCCCCGATAGTCGGGTTGACCGTGTACATAGATCTGGCGCAGTGGGATTCCCGTGCCGAAACTCTTGGCGGAACCAGTAATTCGCTCCTTGCAGGTGTCGCAGCAAGGCTCGGCGAGCGACTCGGACGCGTTGCGGGCGACGGTACTGCCACGCTGTTCTGTCCGGTCAATGAACGTACCGAAGACGATACTCGCGGGAACGCTCTGACATACGCCGTCGCGACAGTCGATCCGACATGTGCCGCACAGGACCTTGCGGAAGTCCGCTTCAGGATCAAGCAGGCACTGGTCGAGCTGGCCACGAATCCCAACGGGTCGTTAGCGTTGCTCCCGTTGGCATCGATGATTCCTAACTGGCTGAGCAGGCGCCTAGTAGGTCTCTGGCCGGGTTCGGGAGCTACCGTGATCGGCTGCTCCAATGTTGGCGAATTAGACCCGGCGGTGAATCGGCCAGATGGTACCGATGCCGACTACCTGTCCATCCGGTTGGTCTGGGACGGAACCCCGACATCGACCATGGACCTCATGGGGGGCAAGCTGTTCCTTCTGTCGGGAAGAGTCAATGGCAAAGTTTCCGTCGCCATAACAGCATGCCTTGGTGACCAAGGTATTTCGAAAGACGAGCTCGCCGCGGCGGTACTGGGAACGTTCGACGAATTCCAACTGAACCCAGAGATCGAGTAGCACCGGCGAGCGCGATGTGATGAATCGGCGTCCCATATCAAAGGCAGCTCTGTGGGAGAGCGTGGCCCACACAGCATCTGGCCGAATCGTTCTATCGCAGGAGGACACGTCATGGGCGGCATGAGAACGACGGCATCGACCACGCACGGCCCGACGATCAATACGGTTATGCCGGCAAGATCTCGACGCATCCGCCGGAAGGAGTATCTTCAGCCGGCATCCCTGTGCCCCTCGGAGCGTTCCGCGCTGGCCGACCGGCTCTACCCTGTCTTGTGCGAGACCATGTCGGGCTTCGCCCGCAACGAGTTCGAGGAGCATGTATTTGCCCGCGGAGTGCGCGTTGGACTCTTCTATGGCGCAGACGGCGAGCTCGCCGGGTTCACATATGCGGGCCTTGACCGAGTCGAGCACGAGTCCCGAAACCACGCAATATTCAGCATGGGCACCTTCTTTCGTCCTGGCTATCATGGTGGCGTACAGACCGCGCTATTCGGATTCCGTGTGGCGCTGCGCTTTAAACTCCGTGAGCCGCGGACACCGATGTCGTACCTCACGCGCAGCGTTTCGCCGGCCTCCTACCGGCGAATGGCCTTGGTTATGCCGACGCTCTACCCTCACAGCACGCGGCAAACCCCAGCCGGCGTCGAGGCTCTGGTCGGCGCGCTCATCGCTCGGTGGCAATACCACCCGGTTGCTCAAGATTCGTGGGTCGTACGCTCTATCGCTACGCCACACACCGTATCGCGGTTGCGCCGGATCGCAGACGATCCCGAGACGCGCTTCTATCTCCGGCTTAACCCTCGCTTCGCCGACGGTGAGTCGCTCGTCGTCTTCATACCGTTGAACACGGCGAATATCGTGGGCGGTCTCTTTCGGGCCACGTGTGCGCGAGGAAGACGCCGCTGAGCTATCCGGCGGATACCTCATTTCTCGGAGAAACCTATGACCTATGTGAGCCGTACTGCCCGACTTCAGCGCCGGATCGGTGACCTCGCCACCTACGACGACCAGTTCGCAGCAACCCGCCCCCGCGCATCAGTCACCGCAGCGGTCGAGGCCGCCGGGCTTCGCCTTCCGCAGATCATTCAGACCGTCTTTGAGGGTTACGCGGAGCGGCCCGCCCTGGGATACCGCGTCGCTGATTTCGTGAAAGACCCTGATACCGGGCGTATCACAAGACGCTTGCTGCCAGAGTTCGAGACCATCACCTATAAGGAACTGTCGGAACGAGTCACAGCAGTGGCCGGCGCATTGGCGACAACTGTGCGCCCAGGCGAGCGGGTCTGCACGCTGGGTTTTCCCAGCCCCGACTATATGGCCGTCGATCTCGCATTGATCCAGATCGGCGCAGTGTCGGTCCCCCTGCCGGCCAGCACACCGGCCAGCCAGATGTTGCCCATCGCGCTGGAGGCCGAACCGAGCGTCATCGCGGTAAGCCTGGAATACCTGCCCGACGCCGTTGAGCTGGTCGTGGCCGGAGCCACGCCCACGCGCCTACTGGTGTTCGACTATCACCACGAAGCGGACGACCAGCGCGAAACATTCAGCGCCGCCGTACAGCGGCTTTCCAAGGCAACGGGCGATATCGCCATCGACACACTTTCGGATGTACTCGACCGAGGGGCGACAGCGCCCACCGGAACAGCCTTCCACCCCGCTCAAGATGATCCGTTGCTGCTCCTGATCTATACCTCCGGTAGCACCGGCGCACCCAAGGGAGCGATGTACACGGAGCGACTGATCGCGAACGCGTGGCGCGCGTCAGCCCGGGCCGCATGGGGCAAGCCCACGGTCGGACCGTCGATCGCACTCAGCTTCATGCCGATGAGCAGTCTCATGGGACGGGGAATGCTGTACTGGACACTCGCCAGCGGTGGCACCGCGTATTTCGCCGGCCGCAGCGATTCCTCCACGCTGCTCGAAGACGTCGCGTTGGTACGACCAACCGAGCTGTTATTCGTTCCTCGAGTCTGGGACATGCTTTTTCAGGTATTCCGGGGAGAAGTGGACCGCCGATGCGCTGCGGATCTGCGGGACCGGCTGGTGATCGAGGCAGAGGTGCTGTCGCACGTGCGCAAGCACGTGCTGGGAGGGCGGTATATCTTCGCGATGACCGGTTCTGCACCTACCTCGCCGGAGGTGAAAGCCTGGGTGGAGAAGTCGCTCGACGTACCGCTGGTTGAAGGCTACGGCGCTACCGAAACCGGAATCATGTGCCTCAACGGTGAGATCCGGCGTCCGCCGGTGATCAGTTACAAACTGGTCGACCTACCGCACCTGGGCTACTTTCGCACCGATCAGCCCTACCCGCGCGGCGAACTGCTGATCAGGTCCGAAGACCTATTCACCGGATACTACAAACGCCCGGAGGTCACAGCCTCGGTGTTCGATGCCGACGGCTACTACCGCACCGGTGACGTAGTGTCCGAGGTGAGCCCGGGCCGGCTGGTCTATGTCGACCGGCGCAACAACGTGCTCAAACTGGCCCAAGGCCAGTTCGTCACCGTCGCCAAGCTGGAGGCGGTGTTCTCCAACAGCCCGCTGGTGCAACAAATCTACGTCTACGGCAACAGCTCGCACGCCTTCCTGCTGGCGGTCGTTGTACCCACCGAGGATGCGTTTGCCGGGTACGGTGCCGATGCACTCAAGGCGGCGCTGGCCGAGTCACTACAGCGGGCGGCCCAGCAGGCCGGACTGCAGTCTTATGAGGTGCCACGCGACTTCCTGATCGAGACCAACCCGTTCAGCTTGGAGAACGGACTGCTCACTGGTGCCTACAAGCTGGCCTGGACCAGGCTCAGGGCACACTACGAACAGCGACTGGAACAGCTCTACGGTGAACTGGCCGAGCGGCAGGACGACGAGCTCAACGAGCTGCGCCGCAGCGGCGCCGACGCGCCGGTGCTGGCGACCCTCAGACGGGCGGCGTCCGCACTGCTGGGTGCAGCGGCCGGTGCTCCCGCACCCGAGGCGCATTTCACCGATCTGGGTGGGGACTCGCTGTCGGCCCTGAGCTATGGCAGTCTGCTGCAAGACATTTTCGGTGTAGAGGTTCCGGTCGGTGTGATCGTAAGCCCAGCCACCGATTTGGCTGCGCTGGCCGACTACATCGAGACCCAGCGGGCGGGATCAATCCGGCCCACATTCGCCGGCGTGCACGGCCGCGACGCGGTCGAGGTGGCCGCGGCCGACCTGAAGCTGGACAAGTTCCTCGACGCGGAGACATTGGCCGTCGCGTCGACGCTGCCGGTTTCCAGCGGTGAGTTACGCACGGTGCTGCTGACCGGCGCCACCGGTTTCCTGGGCCGCTACCTGGTATTGGAATGGTTGGAGCGGCTGGCCGCTATCGACGGCACGGACGCCCAGCTGATCTGTCTGGTGCGGGCCAAGAACGACGCCCACGCGCGGGCCCGGCTCGATGCTATCTTCGACGGCGCCGATGACAAGCTGTTGGCCCGCTATACCGAACTGGCCGCCAAACATCTGGAGGTCTTGGCTGGGGACAAGTCCGCAGCGAATCTCGGTTTGGAGCAAGAGGTTTGGCGGCGTTTGTCGGACACTGTCGACGTGATCGTCGACTCGGCCGCCCTGGTCAACCATATGCTGCCGTACAGCGAGCTGTTCGCTCCCAACGCGCTGGGCACCGCCGAGCTGATCCGGCTCGCGCTGACCTCCAAGATCAAGCCATTCAGTTATGTCTCGACGATCGGGGTAGGCGATCAAGTCGCACCCGGCACGTTCACCGAGGACGCCGATGCGCGGCTGATGAGCCCGGTACGCGCCATCAACGACAGCTACGCCAATGGCTACGGCACCAGCAAGTGGGCCGGAGAGGTGTTGCTGCGCGAAGCGAACGACCTGTGCGGCCTTCCGGTGGCGGTGTTCCGCTGCGGCATGATCCTGGCCGACACCAGCTACGCCGGCCAGCTCAACCTGCCCGACATGTTCACTCGCACGATGCTGTCCCTGGTGGCCACCGGTATCGCCCCCAGCTCGTTCTACGAACTCGACTCCGACCGCAACCGCCGGCGCGCGCATTACGACGGGCTGCCGGTGAAGTTCATCGCCGAGGCCATCACCACGCTGGGCGCCAAGACCGGCTCGCTTGTCCAGGGTTTCGCCACCTACCACGTGGTGAACCCCCACGACGACGGTCTAGGGGTGGACGAGTTCGTCGACTGGCTCATCGAGGCCGGTTACCCGATCCAGCGGATCGCCGACTACGGCGACTGGTTGCAGCGCTTCGAGACCACCCTGCGAGCGCTGCCGGAGCGCCAGCGCCAGGCGTCGCTGCTGCCCCTGCTGCATAACTATCAGAAGCCGCAGCCGCCGATCACCGGGTCGACAGCACCGACCGACCGCTTCCGCGCAGCGGTTCGGGGCACCAGAATCGGGGCAGAGAAAGATATCCCCCACGTGAGCGCGGCGATTATCGTCAAGTACATCACCGACCTGCGACTGCTCGGGTTGCTATAGCCGTCCGGCTCACCGAGCGTGCGACCACGCTCTTGAGTGCCAGCCGTGTGTCGCAGCGGGCTGCGGCAACGCTCCCGCTTCCCCGGCCCACCGGATCGCCGCTTCGCCCCAGTGCGCGCTGGGCCTGGTGAATCGCACACCTCGCCGTGCCAGCTCGGCCAGCGTTCGGGAGCGGTCGAAGCGGATATTGCGGTCGGCGTGGCCCTCCCATGAAGTCAGCAGATGCGCGCGAGCAGGGTCGTCGATGGCCAGCCGTCGAACCGCCCGCTGAAATTCAGCCTCGTCGACGAGTTCAACCGAGTACCCACAAGCACGCAGCCAGCCTATGACCTCGGTCTGATGGATGTCGTAGGGCGATTCCAGGTGGTAGACGCCAGGAGCCGCGTGCCGGCAAAGTGCCACCGCAACTAGTCCAGCTGCCACCGTGTCGACGTGAGAGAACGCGATGGTGGATGACGGCAGGTGGGGCGCGCATCGCGCGGCGATGTATCCACTTAGGGTCTGGTAGATCCTGTTGTCGGCAGCGTTTCGCTGGAAAGCGCCGGTACGGCTGTGGGCTGCAACGTGGCCCATACGGTAGATGAACGATGGGATTCCCCGCTGCGACCACGAACGCACTAGCAACTCCGCCGAGAATTTCGACCGCTCGTACGGTGAGAGAAAACGTTGGCCGATGGACAGGTCAGCCTCGCTGAAACATCGACGGGGTCCATCGACCGTCCCCGCGACTGCCAGGGTCGACACTTGGTGCAACGGCACAACAGAGCCGTCATCGATCCATTTCAACAGCTTGCGAAGCCCCTCGACATTCGTGGCCTCCAGTTCCTTCAGGGGGGCCGCCAGTCGGACATCGGCGGCCGCGTGGATCACGGTGGTCAAACCCCTTCGTGCTGTTGCGATATCCGTTATACCCAGGCCCAGCGAATCCTTTGTTACATCGCCTACGACGAGTTCCACCGAACCACGTTCCACAGCTACCGGCAGTTTCGGATCGGGTGTGCGCACCAGACACGTAACCCTGGCACCCGCTGCGATCAAGCTCGTCAGAATATGACCGCCCAGATAACCGGTGGCGCCCGTGAGCAACACGGCAGCGGGCTCGGTCCCCACCTTCACGCGGGCTACGTCGGCCCCGGCCGCACCCGTAAGCAGCGGCATCCCGGATGTGGATATGGACGAGCATTCGACGGGTGCCGCGGGCGTGCCTGTCAATGCCGCAATGGCCGTAGCGAACTGCCGATACGCCTTGTCCACCAGTTCATCCGGGAACTCCGATGCCCGATAGACAAGATCGGTGACGAGTCGATCGTCCACAACGCGGGCGGTCAGGCGTAGTGCGTATATCGGGTCACCGGCAGCACAGCGCGCCGGCCCCGGAATCTCGTTCGCCGGCGTCCAGCCAAGTAGCGGCTCCGCTGGCAGCCGAAAAGTGCCGAGGAAATTGAATCCGATCTTCGGTCGACCTCCCGAGGTGTCCATTGGCAACAAGGCGGCGTCTCGCACCATCCGTTGTACTTCAGGTGCTCGCGCGCCTGCGGCAACCGTCAGCCACTTGACGGCGGTGAACCAACCCACCGTTTCCACGAAGGCAGCGTCGTCAGCGCCTGACCCTCGGCCATGTGACTCCACCTCTATATCCACGCTGGATTCACCGCGCGCGTCGGCGATGGCGTCGGAGAACGCTGACAACAGTGCGGCTTCGAGCATCTGGCCGCACGGGTAGCGGTGGCGTAACCGCGCGGTGGCACGGTGATTCAATGACCATGTCAGGGCGACGGGCTTGCCCGACACGGTCACAGGTTGAGCGTTTGACCGAAGACGACCGGCGCCTTGGAGCGCTGCCCAACGGTAGTAGTCGGCGGTTGGTGGCAATTCGACGCGGTGGCCGAGAACGGCTGCGCGGTAGGCCACGGTCAGATCGGCCAACACGATTCTCCACGACACCGTGTCCATGGCGACGTGGTGCGCCGCCACCACCAGCCGGTCCTCGATCGGTCCGCTGCCGCGGAACAGATGCGCGTGGACGATGCGCCCGGCGGCCGGGTTGAGTCCTCGGTTGACCGCACCACCTATGCCGGATACTGCGGACTGGGCGCCAGCGACGTCCAATGGCAGGCGCGAAAACGACACCGGTTCCAATTCATGCACCGGTAGCGGTCCAGCAGCGGGTCCAGCGGCACTCACCGGCCAGCGCAGAGCCGAATGGCGCTCCAGAACAGCACGCATCGCCGACACTAGAGCTTCTGGACAGACCCGCGCCCCACAGCGCAGGGCTACGGCCTGGTTCCAATGCCCTTCGCCGGGTAATCCCTGCCCGAAGAACCAGCGCTGCGCGGGCGCCAATGAGGGTGCCCAACGGTGGTCGATGGCAGGCAGATCGGGAAGCGGCCTGGCGCGCTGTGATGCGAGTGCCAGCAGAGCCGGCGTCGCATGTTGATAGACGTCGTCGAGGGTGAGGCTACTGCCGTGCCGCCTGAGAAGCGCCAACGTGCGCATCGCCAGAATGGAGTCCACACCCAGATGTGCCAAGTCGGCATCGACATGCACTGCAGGCAAACCGAGGGCTTCAGCCCACAGCTGCGCGATACCTTGAGCCAGAAACTGGGTCGACCCACCCAGACCTGGTTTGAACGCAGCCTTCGCTTGTTCCGCGCGGCATTTCACGGCTTCATCGAGGAGTACCCTTACCCCATGTCGATCCAGCTTGCCGCTGGTCCCTACCGGCAGGGCCGCGAACGGGACTATCGGGGAAGGTATTGCGTAGCTCGGTAGCCGATCACGCAGGTACGCTTCAATAGTCGGCACGACATCGCTGCTCCGGCGATCCGCCGCTCGCAGCGACATCGCCGCCAGCAAGCGGCGATCCACGCCCCGGTCCCCCACTACCACCACTGCTTGCCGGACTGCGGGATGGCCATTGAGCACACGCTCGACCTCATCGGGGTCTACTCGGTAGCCACTGATCTTCACCTGACGATCCGCTCTTCCCAAGAACACCAGGCTGCCATCATCGCGGCTCCTGCAAATGTCGGCGGTGCGAAACACTCGCTGCCGACCCGCCGTCACGAAGCCGCCACTGTCGGCTCCGTGGTATCTCGCAACTCCCGGTCCGGCTACCACCAACACTCCGGACTCAGCGCCTTCCAGTCGTAGGACTGCTTCCCCGATTGCGGTGCCGATCGGGACGGTTACTTCATCCGACGGGAGATCCCATACGCCGTTCGCCACGAAACACGCTGTACCCACAGTCGTTTCGGTTGGCCCGTAGTGGTTTACCAAACAACTGGCGACACCTTGCGTCAGCAGCTCAGCGGCAAAGGATCGGGTAAGGGGCTCACCACCCAAGATAAGCCTATCCAGGGGGCGTGTGTCCGCAGGGCGACTATCCAAGAGGGCACTCAAATGCGACGGTGTGGTCTTCAGGCCTGTTACCCGGTTGTCCGACAGACATTTCCAGAACACCTCCGGGTCTCGCGAGGCAGCATCCCCCACGACGAAGACGTGACCAGCGGCAGGCAGCGCCAACAGCCAGGGCGTGTAGCCGAGATCGGCGGCAAGCGTAGTCACCTGCGCAAAGCACACTCTCTGACTTTCTGTGACTGCCAGTCTCTTACTCAGGCTCAACGCGTAGTGAACGGCATTGGCATGGCTGACGACAACGGCTTTGGGCGCACCTGATGTTCCAGTGGTGAATGTGAGGTAGGCCGGTCGCGACGGATCGACCGCACTGCTCAGCGGCTCGGCGGATTCAGCGGTGGCAAGGAGCGCGTCTACATCAACTACTTTCCGAGGAATAGATTCATCCGAACCCGCGAAGTCGGCCTCTGTCGTCAGGACACACCGCGGCGCGATCGCTTGAAGCCGCCGGCGCACGAGCGTATCGCTCCAATCCGGCCCGAGAACGCAAGCCGCACCACCCACACGCATAACTGCAAGGAACACCGCCAGCAGTCGCGCATCGCGCACGCCCGCAACCGCCACCGGATCACCGGGTTCGAACCCGGTGCTCGCGAGCAGCGCAGCCACTCTGCCGGCTACGCGTTCCAGGTCGGAATAGCCAAGGCACCGTGCAGAATCCGATACCGCCGCACGATGTGGATACATCACCGCTGCACGCCGCAGTAGATCGGCGAGTGTCTTCATCGGCTTCCCCACGCTCTCCGACGTCACAACCACGGAAGTCCCCAACGCCATGCCACTACGGGTATGGCTGCCGAGTCGGCCTCAACACCACCGAGCCCAGGTGGACATGGGGTGGCTGGTCGGTGACGAACTCGATCGCCCGTGCGACATCGTCGGGATCGAGGACCGGTCCTATCTCTTCCGAGTAGGTGCTGAACCAGTGGGCGTCATATCCCGCCGCCGCCTGAAAATTGGTTGCGACGATCCCCGGCTCGATCAGGGAGACACGTATCCCGATCGGTCCGACTTCGCGCCGCAATCCCTCCGCGGCGCCGTGGACAGCGAACTTTGAAGCGCCATACACGGTGTTGAAAGGGGACACATTGGTTCCGACGGTCGAGCCCGTGACGACGATGTCGAGCGCCTTGTTTAGTGGTGAGGCCTCGGCAATGGGAAGCATTGCCGTCGCGAATGCCCGCATCTGACGCAAAGCGCCCAGCACGTTGACGCGGAATAGGTCCTCCCAACGCGCTGGATCGGAGGTCAGCAGGGTGCCCGGTAGGCCACCACCAGCGTTGACCATTCCGATGCTGGGCCGGCTACCGAATCGTTCTTGGCAGACGGAGACGAGTCGATCCACTGTCTCAGGCTCAGCTGCATCGCCGACGATTGTCGTCAACTCACATCCATTCGCGGTGAGGTCGTCCGCCACCACGGCCAACGCCTCACTGTCGCGCGCGTTGAGCACAAGTCGGTATCCCCGCGCGGCAAACCGAACGGCCGTAGCACGCCCGATCCCAGTACTGGCCCCAGTCACAATCGCGATGCGTTTACTCACTCGTACCCTCCTCGATGTGACAGATCGATACCGTGACGGCCGCGCCCGACCGCAGGAACCGGATCAACGACTTCGCCGCGAACCCCGTTGTCCTCTGAACTGATTTCGCGCCAGCTGACAAAGACCGCCGGCAATGTTCGCCGCGTCGAGCGGCGTCCAGGTCAGCAGTGCCAAGCCATCGGCGAAGCGTGGGTTGAGCTCAATGAAGAAGCGCACCTGCGCGTCTCTTTGGATGTGACTCAACCGCGACGGATTCTGGGGCGTGGCGACCGAACGCACGATCCACGGGTCTTCGCCGACCGAGCGGTAGTTTCTGCGCACGCTGAGCTTGCGGATCAGAGCCTCGACGTCATCCGGCGTCTGATGCAGAAGGCTGGGATATACGCGTGGCATCGTCGAAGCGATCAGGCGGTACACGGCGGGAGACGCACAACGGGTCAAGTAGGCCAGCGGCGTATTCGGCTCGCGGAACTTGAAGCGCAGTGCCTCACGCAGTCCGAAGCGCGACGCCTGCACGCCGCCGCGGTAACCCAAGCGGCAGTACACACTCGCGCAGAACACCGCATACTGTCGACCCGCGTGCTCAATCCGCTCGATGCCGACGTATGAGAAGCCCGCAAGTTCTCTCTTCGTGCCATAGAACAGGGCAACGCGAGCGTCGTTTCTGCCGAGGACCTCATCTGCCAGCTCATCGCGCGTCAACCCACGTACGGTTTCGCTATAAACGTCGTAGAGCTGATCTGCCAGCGTCTGGCGTTCCACGGTTCCAAGTGACTTTGGACAGAGACATTCGCTTCGCCGGATACGTCGATGATCGGCATTGGAACGGAGCGGATCCTTGGCAACATCGGCCACGCGCCCCGGCCGGAGGCTCGTCACCGCAACCTGCGTACGCCTGCCCGTCATCTGGACGCCGCCCCGCCTTCAACGCGGTCTTCGAGCGCTTCGTCGAGTTCCCGATAGTGTCGCTCAAGCCGTCTGATCAGCGGGCCGGTGCGCGGAACGATCAATGCGGAGAGACGCTCGTAGTGTTGGACATGGGTTATTCCGTCGTCGCCCACGAGATCGAATCCGCGCTCCCCGTTAGCGATACCGGTCACACGTACGGTTACTTCGAAGACTGCGGCTCGGACCGGTCTTGAGAATTTAGTGCATTCCACAGCGCATACATGAACACCCAGAGCCTGTCGGCCTTGGCAAGTGGCTGCCCGTCGAGCCGAGTGGTGTCGATCGAGTCTCCCGCATGGAAGAAACTGGCTTGTGTCGCGAAACACATGGCGCCCCTTTGCTATCTAGACTCAATGTCTATCATCACCGAAACCACAAAGGGAGGGCTGCGCTCCGATCTTGTGCGGAATCCGGTTTTCAACAAGGTGCGGAGATGTGATGATGCCTCGATGAGTTTCAATACCACGAAGAAGGACCACGTCACCCATGGTCGTGGCGTTCAGCGGCGTACTTGATCCTGGCCAGCGAGATCTTCATTCCCTCGACAAGCTCCCGCTCGAATATGTCCTCCCCGCCCACAAAAGTATTGGCGGTCAACGTCGAGATCGGCTTGACGCCACGCTCAGCGTGCCGAGTCTCGATCACCCGGGTGCCCGACGGGATCGGCTGTAGCTCATAGCTCCAGATGGCGCGGTTGACATCGACGCGGAAGGCAAGCTTCCTTTGCGGGATAACTTCTTTGATCGTGCACGTCGTCGGCCAGAACAGGAAGTTGCGGCGATTGATGTTGAAAGTCCGGGTACCCGGTTCCAGCGGTCCCAACTGCTTCATCCAGCGGCACTGCGGGCTCCACTGACGCATTCGACGAAGGTCGGAGATCAGATCCCACACCGCGGCGACGGGCGCGCTGATATCGATTTGTGCCTGCAAAAGTGGCGCTGCCATTGGGCTCTACCTCCGAGTTGATTGACGGTTGTGGTACTTCGTCGACGGGCGTGGCGCGTGCCGGGACGGGTGCCCTGTCTCAGGCCGAATGACCCCCGTACTCGATGCTGTGAATGAGGGAATCGCCCGGGTAGAGATGGCGCTTCTCGCTCCGGTACGCATCGAAGATGTCGCGCATCGCTAACACCGTCGAGTCGAGTTCGGTTGCCCGGAAACGGTCCCCCGAAAGATACTGGGCCGCGGCCAGCCAGTGTGCATCCTCCACACCCAGATGTTGACGCACGAAATCGTTAAGAAGCCTGCGCGCCAGCGCTTTTCCTCCTGGGCCACGACGGCTACCGTCGGCCACGGCTGCGTAGAAGAATCGATTCTTCCCCGCCGACAACGGATTGATGCTGGTCCAAGCACGGACCTCCATGGACCCGACGCGGGATACGGTTTCCTGGCACAGTGCTGTGACTAGGCCAGCCTGCACTGCCACGTCAGCCACGCGTCCGGCGCGCGACCTACGCCGCAATCGGGCCATGGTCCGGTTCAGTGTCACCAGTGTCCGCATCGGAAGGGAGTAGCTGGCATATCCACCGTCGTCTTCGACGTGGAAGGTCATATCGATGGCCGATCGCACGGGATAGCGACGGTCCGGCTCAATGCCGATCGACAGCGACGCCAGCTTTGCGGGGCGTTCCGGCGACCCGGAGTACGTGCTCTCGGCATGGGTCCAGATGCAATGCGGCACATCGAGAAAATGATCGAGCCATACCCGCAGGTCACCGTCGACATCAAAGGACCCTGCCGCGGCAATCCCGTTCTTGGGAAGTAGATCGACCTGGACCGGGAACTCCGCATCCGGCTCATCTTCAACCGAAACCCAGATCAGCCCGACTTCTTCGCGAACGAAGAACCGCCGGACGCTGCAGCGTCTGCGGAACGTCTCGTCGGCTCCGAAGACGTCTGGGACATGGACGCAGTCGCCGTTGATGTCGAAGCAGAAATGGTGGAATCCGCAGCGAATACTGTTTCCCTGTACGGAACCCTGCGATAGCGGTATCCCCCTATGGCCACACAGATCCTCCAAGGCGCCAAGGCCCCCGGACGAGGTACGGAATACGACGATTGGGGTGCCCCAGTACCACGCTCGAACAGGGTCACTTCTCAACTGTGCGGACTCGAGAACTGCTACCCACATGACGGATCCTTCGTTGCAGGCAAGGGATCAAGTCGAACACCCCTGCCGTGTACGTGCGTTCGGGCTGACCTGGGTGGCGAAAGTGCGCCTGATTCCGGCAAGCCCGGTTTCCCGGCAAGGATTGCTGGCGTGCCACTGTCCATCAATCGCCCGTTCATGGCACTCCTCACTAAAAGCCCCCGAAGTTTCTCGATGGGCGGCCGATCAGAATCAGTCAAAGAGTCCGGAGAAGTCCGCGGCGATGTCCTTGACCGCCCCTTGCAAGACCATGAACTCGAACCCAAGCGCCATGGTCGACAGACCAACGGCAGCCGCCGCAGGCATCCCGATTGCGCTCAGCAAGTCACCCTCCTCGAGGAAGTGCGAGAAGAGGTTGAACTGGTAGAGCGGCAAGGTGGTCGATAAGAAGTTGAAGATATCCGCGGTCGGCAACAGCGTCGAGTAGGCAGTCGCCGTCGCGCTGGTGACCGTGTTGACAACATCGGTCAGGCTGGGCAACGTGAACTCGGCCATCGTGTCCGTCCCTTCGTCCGCGGCTCCGAACGCAAACAGATCCGCCGGGCTGGACAGGTGATCTGTAAAGGCCTGCCATCCTTCCGCCAGTGCACCTCCCAGGGCGTCCACGAGTTCGGTCGCGCTGATATCGGTGGGCCACAATCCGAACGGCGTCGCCACATTTGCGAACGTGGTGGTGTCCACCGTGCCGTGGGCGAGGTCCCCGTAGCCCCAGTTGACCAGAACCCGTAGCACCGGATCCAGCAGGTCCACCAGAGGTTCTCCGATACCGGGAATGCCCGCAAAGGGCTGTAGCAGCGGCAATGTCTCGGTGGGGATCATCCAATAGTTGGTCGCACCTTCCCCGGTCAGATCCGCGGAGCCCGGCAGCAGAAATGCACCGGAGTCGGCCAGATCCGTTCTCGGGTAGCTACCGTGCACCAAGGCAATTCCCATGAACGCATTGAGTGTGGAGAGGAAGTTGAGCGGGTAGCGCGGGAAGTCGGCGAACCCGTCGTACTGAATGGAGTAGTTGTTGGTCGAGTAGATGGTGTCCACCGGGGTGGCGCCGTAGAACGTGAGGCCCAAGCTTGGCAGGGTCAACGGTGGGAAGTCGACGTCACCGAATCGCTCCATCAACCCGCCGTTGGGGGTCATCAGATTGCCGAGCAGGACAAAGGACAAGCTGTCGGCATCCGGGGCGTTCTCTCCCATGGCTGCCAGCTGCCGCATTTCTAGTGAGGCAATGGCGGCGCTCTGCGAATACCCGAGCACCAGAAGATCATTACCCGCGTAGCCGCCATCGGCCGGATCCTTGGTGATCGCCTGGTGGAGGATCTGAACGCCCTGAGCCACCGACGGATCCAGCTGCAAACTCTTGACGCCGGTGTAGACCGGCGAAGCCCCTTCGGGGGTGAACAGCGGAATGTGATTGAAGTCGGCGAATTCGGCCGGGAAGTACTGCGATACGGCAGCCATGTAGCTGGGCGGGGGGATCGGCATGCTGCTACCGCCCATGATCAGCGTGTTGCCGCCGGCCAGCAGAGCCACGTCGGCCGACGCAGCTCGCGCCGTGGACGCCGACGGCGACGTCGCCCCGACAAGCGCAGCGCCGACGGTCACCGTCAGAACCACGTTCAGCAAACGGGAACCTTGAAGCAACACGCCAACCTCCTCAAGCGACGGCACAAATTGCCCTCACAACGACTGAGAGCAGACTGAGCTGTGGAATCCCTTGTCTATCACAGGACTACGTAGTTGCGGTGAAAATGACGTGTTCAAATAGTCGGTGGCACAATGCAAGTCATCTAATGATCGGGGTATACAGCAGCATGGATGACGCCGAGGCTGCCGCAAGGTCGCTCCTCGTTGTCAGTGCTAGCCGTATGTAGCGGACGCCCCGGATCTAATCGGCACACAACTGCGGCGTGTGTCGTCGCAAGACTGTCTCCCAACTGCTTTGGATGCAGCGCGGAGAAACGGCATCGAATATTCTCATCCCCGGCTCGCGATGAGATCCGTCCCACGGTCGGGTCCGGATCTCAAGGGCTGGCGCCGAGTGCAGCTCGATCTATCAGCCGTCTGCCCCGGCGGCGCCGGCATTGCCGGCGCCCCCTACCGTGCCCGCTGCCCCTGTACTGCCTGTGGTGGTTGTCGCGGAGTTGTGGCCCACTCCACCAGCGCCGCCAGCACCGGCGGCGCCACCTGCGCCGGCCGCACCGCCTGCGCCGCCCACACCACCACTACCATCGCTGCCCGCGGTGTACCCCTGCGCCTGAGCCGCGCCGCCGACTCCACCGGCACCACCGGCACCACCGGAAGCGCCATCGCCGCCGGTGCCGCCATCGCCGCCATTGCCGCCATCGCCACCGTGAGCCTCTGTATTCCAAGTGAATTGGCCGGTCGTCGCCGTGCCGTAAGCCTCGCCGCCGGTGCCGCCGGCACCACCGGCCGCACCGCCGGCTGCGGCACCGCCGGCACCACCATCCCCGCCGGCCCCACCGGCGCCGCCATTGCCGGACACGGTTCCGCCCATACCGCCGGCACCGCCGAGGCCACCGGCACCACCGGCCGTGCCGTCCGCGCCGTCGCCGCCGTTGCCGCCGTTTCCGCCGTCGCCGCCCCACGCGTTACCCGCGGGAGTAGCACCGGCGGCGGGATCCCCGTTGACGTCACCCTGCGGGTTGCCGATGGAACTCGCCCAACCGCCGGCCCCGCCTACTCCGCCGGCGGCACCGGCCCCACCGTCGCCCCCGTCGCCGCCGTTGGCCCCGTACGCGTTCCACACCGCCCAGCCAATCGGCAAGTTGTAAACGTGGTCGTAGTCCACCGGGACCGGAGTCTCGTAGGCACCACCGCCGGCACCTCCGGTGCCACCGATCTGCCCCACCCGGGTGGCATCGGCGCCGTCTCTGCCGTCGGTCGCCAGGTGATTCACCGCCGTGTACCGACTGATGCCCTGCTCGTTGTAACCATCTTTACCGGCAGCACCGGTGGCCGCTCGGACGGGATCTCCCGCCTGCACCGGCGCGTTAACGCCGACGCCACCTTGACCGCCGGTACCTCCGGAACCCCCGGCACCACCGTCACCGACCGCACTGGCATGGCCGCCAGCCCCGCCGTTGCCGCCCGCACCGCCGACCCACGTGGTCCACTGGCCGGAACTGTTGAGTCCGGCACCGCCGGATCCGCCAGCGCCGCCGGCACCGCCGTCGCCGCCGCGCCCGATAACCCCTGCGTTCCCGCCAGCGCCACCGTTGCCGCCGTCGCGACCCGGTATGCCGTTACCGCCGTTACCGCCGTTACCGCCGTTGCCGCCGCCGCCAGACCCGGAGTCGGCGCCGGACAGGCCGTCTGCGGCGCGAGTGCCGCCGCCACTATCGCCGCCCAGGCCTGCTGCACCTCCCGCTCCGGGGTCGCCGCCGTTGCCACCGGCACCACCGGCACCACCGATCCCGGCACCCCAGTCACCGGTCGCGCCGTCGCCGCCGTTACCGCCGTCGCCTCCCCCGCCGCCGCGAGCGCCGTTGCCGCCGACACCGCCGATGCCGTGCTGGCCGTCGCTGTATCCGGACGCCCGGGCGGTGCCACCGACCCCACCGGCGCCGCCGTTGCCACCGACCCCACCGGCGCCGCCGTCCCCGGCGTCGGCCCCGGCTCCCCCGTATTTTCGAAGGCCGTAGCCGTTGGCGCCGTCCGAACCATCGCCGCCGTTGCCGCCGTTGCCGCCGACCCCGCCATCGGCGCCGGCACCACCGTTGCCGCCTGCACCACCGTTGCCGCGCAGCAATCCACCAGCACCACCAGCACCACCGGCACCGCCGGCTCCGCCGTCCTGGCCGTTCCCGCCGACCTCACCCTTAGTCGCAATCGGCCAGCCCGACCGATAGTCGCCCGGGGCACCGCCAACACCGTGTGCGCCGCTACTGCCGGCAAAACCGTTGCCGCCAGCACCGCCGGCACCACCGTCACCGATCGTCCCGCCGGCACCACCGATACCACCGGCACCGCCGGATCCACCGCTGGCGGTGGCGTTACCACCGGCCCCGCCGGCACCACCATTGCCGAACAAGCCAAGCGCCGAATCTCCACCGGCACCGGCTATGCCGTCGGCAGCACGCAAGCCGCCGCCACTGTCGCCACCGAGACCGGCTGCTCCGCCTGCGCCGACATCACCGCCGGCACCACCGGCACCACCGGCACCACCGTTCGCTCCGTCGGCGCCCGCGCCGCCGTCACCACCGTCGCCCGGGGTCGCACCCGCACCGCCGCTACCGCCGACGCCGCCGGTGCCGTGCGCACCCAGCTGGCCCGCGGCACCGAAATATCCAGCGGTACCACCCGCACCGCTGGCGCCACCGGCTCCACCGGAGCCGCCCGAGCCGCCCGCGCCACCGGCACCACCCGCGCCGCCTGAACCGCCGCCGCCGGCAGTCAAGGCATCGGACCCGGCGCCCCCGGCACCGCCGATATCGCCATCGCCGCCATGCCCACCGGCACCACCGACACCGCCGGAGCCTCCGATGCCACCGCGCCCGAACATGCCGGTGGTTCCGCCGGCACCACCGGCCCCACCATTGCCGCCGGCCTGACCTGCCTGACCCCCAGCCCCCGCCTGCCCCGCCACGCCATCAATCCCATGGCCGGCGGGCGCAGTGGACGCGGTGTCGGTCGCCGGGTTGACACCGGCTGCGCCGTTGTCGCCGGCCATGCCCGCACCGCCGTGCCCACCGGCGCCACCGTTGCCGAGGAACCAGCCACCGGCGCCGCCGATGCCACCGGCGCCACCGTCACCACCAGCGACCATGGCGTCAATTCCGGCGCCGCCGGCACCGCCGTTGCCGATCATCCCGGCAGCGCCACCGGCCCCACCGTCGACACCGCTACCGCCGTCACCGAACAGCCAGCCGCCCGCCGTGCCGTCGATACTGGTGTTGAGCCCCTCCAAGCCGTCCAGGCCGTTGCCTATCAGCGCACGACCCGTCCACTCAATGAACGGTTCATTGATCCACTGATTCACTTGCGCGCCAAGCGGACTAGCGATCCAGGCCTGGCCGGCCTGATAAAGCGGGCCATAGAAGTAGTCCTGCACCGTCTGGCCGATCAGCGGATTCATCATCGCGCCCAACGGACTATCCGCCCACGCCAACGCCATCCCGGAGCGTTCGAAACCGCTCACCAACTGCTGATAGTTGGCGGCCGCCGACTCCATCGCCACGACCGCGTAGTTGACAGCGGCCGCAGGGCCCCCGTCCTCACCGGTCTGCCCGACTGCGCCAACCGCACCCGCAGCGCCTTGGCTGCCCGCCGCACCGGTATGGCCGACCGACGCGGTGTACCCGCCACTGACGCCACCCGGTCCGCCTGTGCCGCCGGCCCCACCCGCGCCGCCTTCGCCACCCGCGCCACCGGAACCACCGGAACCTGCCACGCCCGATCTGCCGAGCAGTCCGCCGCCGCCACCCGCGCCGCCGGAACCGCCGATACCACCAACACCGCCAGTACCGCCGACGCCGCCGGCACCGCCGGCACCGCCCGATCCGGGGAAACTCTCGTAGCCGGGGCGGTACGGCATTCCATTACCGCCGGCACCACCTGAACCGCCGGTTGCGCCGACGGCTCCTACGCCGCCGGAACCGCCGGAACCACCACTGCCGCCCGCGCCGCCGTTACCGATCAGCAGGCCACCGCGGCCGCCGGTCCCGCCGATACCGCCAGCACCACCGGTGCCGCCGAAACTACCGGTGCCGCCGGTACCACCTGTGCCACCATTGACGTTCGCTCCAGTGCTGTAAGCCTGGTCGTTGGCCCCACCGTTGCCGCCGGTACCACCGGCCGCACCCACGCCGCCATTGCCGCCGACACCGCCGACGCCACCGAGAGCGCCGTCACCGCCGTCGCCGCCGCGCTGACCGGGAGCCGCTCCGTCGCTGCCATGACCCCCAGTGCCGGCGACACCATCGGCAGCCTGGCCAGCGGGAATAGGGGTGACGCCGATTGCGCCAGTTGCCCCGGTGCCCCCGGCGCCGCCGACACCGCCGGTGCCGAACCACAATCCCGCAGCGCCGCCGGTTCCTCCGGCCCCACCGGCCACGTCGACGTTGCTCGACGCGCCGCCTGCCCCGCCGGCGCCACCATTGCCGAAGAACCAGCCGCCGGCTCCACCGTCCCCACCGGCTGCCCCGTCCGCTCCGGTTCCGCCGGCACCGCCGGTGCCGAACCAACCGACCGCGTCGCCGCCGGCACCACCGGTGCCGTCGGCGGCAGTGCCGCCCGCACCGCCATCACCAAACCACAATCCCCCATTTCCACCCGCGGCCTCCGCCAGCGTGCCGCCACTGATGCCGGCGGGACCGTTAGCGATCAGGTCCTGACCAAAAGCCCACTGCCCGAAAGGATTAACCAGATTGTCGTTAACCCAGGAGCCAAACGAGTCAGCGATCCAAGCCTGTTGCGCTGCATGCAGGGGGCCATAGACCCAGTCGTCGAACCAAGCCGCAAAGGGATCGTCAGCGCCCAGCGCGTTGGACTCCATCGACCCCGGGTTCGTCAAGCTGGTGAAAATCGCATCCCATCCGGCGGCATCCGATGGGCCCACGGCGCCATCCAGGCCCCAGCCGACGGGATCGAGGAGATCGAAAATCCAGTCCATCAACGGATCGGCCTGGGCGGGTGGCGCGGCAGCCAACGGCGTCATCCCCAACGCCAGGAATGCTCCGACCGTCGTGCCCAGACTGACGAGCCGGGCGCCACGGCGCACCGCGGCGCTCTTACCAGGCCGAGCCTGCCCATTGCCGCGTGTGCCGACCACCTGATGCCTCCAGCGCAGTTCTTCGGTAATGGCGGACACTTTCAGCTAGCCGCCGAGATTCCGCCAAGCTAATCCACAGGCACAAGGCGGTCAACCGATCTAGCAAACACTTTTTGTTGGCGCTCACCACCCCTCTACAGCTCACCGCGCAACCGGAGCGCCGCCGCGTCGCAGCTAAAGACACCAATCGGCCGCGGTAGCAACGGCGACGCATCCATCTCCAACGCCGGAGCGAACCAGCATTGCAAACGGCATTTTCAGTCGAAAATCCCGTTCTCGTGGAGAGGCCTGCCGGACAGCCGCTACGTTCTGCGCACACAGGTAGCGGGCGTCCATTCCGACGACGCCCACAATTTACGGAGCAACGATTCACGTGACCAAACGTCATGACAGCAAACACCACGGAGTCGTTGAGCGCTGGTTCCGCTGTGGACTGGACTAACCGGAGGCATCTACTTATGTCCCCCCTGCAACAGAACGACAAACTGCGCGGCCCATCCCGGCTCGATTCGACCGCGCACAGCGTCGTGATCGATTCGCGAGACCACAACCCTGTTGCGATCGAGTCGCCTCCCCTCAGGGAGCACCCTCGGCCGGCGGGCGAGGCCAAACAGATCGTTCGTCTCGCAGTCAAACATCAGTGCGAGGTGCAGGCATTAGCCCGGGCAACACAGATCTCGAGGCCCACATCCCACGATCAATGCCTCGAGATCACCCGCACGAACGCCAGTCTTGGCCTCCAGCAGCTGTGGCGTACTGCAGACGACGATCTGACGGGCCTTCACAGCGTCGGAGTTCCCCGGAGCGCACTACGACCGCTTACCTTCACCGTGTGCAGCGCACCGAATCTCGCCACGGCGGTGCGCCGCTATCAAGAGTTCCACGCAGCGCTGCCGAGCCTGCCCGCAATTGCCATCGAAGAGACGGCGGGTACCGCGAGGTTGTCCTTCACCCTTCCTTCCCTCGACACGTCATCCCTCATCTTGGTGTCGCTGGGTTTGCTGACGGCAGCTCACCGCGTCGTCAATTGGGCAACCGGAAGACCACTGATTCTGCATCGGGTGGAGCTGCCCCACTCAGGCCCCATCGGACATTGCGGCTATCAGATGACGTTTGGAGCAGCGCCGGTCTTCGACGCAGCACATGCGGCACTGGTATTCGACTCCGACACCCTCACACGATCCTTCGTCCGCAGCCACGACGACATCGAGGGATTTCTGGGAGGGACACCGACGAACCTACTCGCCGAGTGCGACTTCAACACGTCGGTCAGCGACCAGGTGCGCCACATTATCGAAGACCACCTCGGCAATTCCAGCTGCACAAGCGACCAGATCGCCGCTGGTATCGCGATGAGTCGGCCCACTCTGTGGCGCCGCCTCCGGGAAGAGAACACCTCGATCTCGCAGATTCGTGCCCAGGTAATGCGTGAGGCCGCCCTAGCCAGTCTTGCGCAAGGCGATGAAAGCATCGCGCAGTTGTCGCGTCGCCTGGGATACTCCGAGCCCAGCGCATTCAGCCGCGCCTTTCGACGCTGGACAGGACACTCCCCCCGCAATTACGAGGGGTCGTGATGGTTGTCATGACCCGAGGCCAGGGCAGCCTCCCACCTGCGATTGTCCGCAGCCGCAAACAGTTCTCCGAACCGCTTACCTGTGCCCACTGTCGGCGCATACTAATGAAGCCTTGTGCAGGCAACCCCTGATCATCGGGGTCGCCAGATTGGAGAGAAGCCATGGCGTCGACCTTCCACTCGCCGCTCCCTGCGGGCATGGTCCGACCGCCCGACCCAGGCGCGTCCCGGGTTCGACCGGGTGGCGTCCACAATCCCGGGCCGCTGCTATCCGCCAAGTCCGACCGCCAGACAACGGAAGCTCAGCGCTTACTTGCTGAACGCAACCGGTTGTTGGCCGCGGGAATGGTCGTGCTCCAGCGCTGCGGTGACTTCAAAGTCGAAACTGTACTTCGCCAAGCTGGCCTGTCCACACGAAGCTTCTACCGACATTTTGAGAAGAAGAATGACCTTCTAGTGGCGCTGTTTGAGCTCGGGCTAACCGACATCGCCGCCGGGCTTCGGCGGGTGACCACGGCCGCGGACACACCGCCGGAAAAAATCCGCGCCTGGGCAGCCACCGTTATCGGTATTCCCTACCGGCAAAACATGTCCAAGCGGGCGTCGACGTACGCCGCAAACCTGCGCCATCTTCGGTCGGAGTATCCAGACATCGTTCAACGGTGTGCCGAACTGTCCAAGGCGCCCCTGGTGGAAGCGATAAGCGAAGGCCGCACCGGAGGGCAGCTAGGTTCCGACGACCCCGCGGCGGATGGGGAAGTCATCTTTCAACTGGTGACCAGCATGGCCGCCGATCAGGCCGTAACGCGCCGTGCGATTCCCCGAGAGGAGATCGAACGCGCGGTCATGCCCTTCATCAGTCGTGCGATCGAGATGTGCTGACCAGCTGAACCTCTGACGCTTCCACCGGCTGGCGCGGACCCGAAGGTCCATTTCGCGGCTCGACGGCTGAACCCTTGCCGCGGAACGTATTCAATGGCCACCAGAACCAGCGGCCCAACGCCGCCGCAATAGAAGGGGTCATGAAGGCCCGCACAATCAGCGTGTCGACCAGCAACCCCAACCCAATCGTGGTGCCGATCTGTCCGACCAGCCGTAGATCGCTGATGATCATCGTCATCATGGTGAAGGCGAACACCAGCCCCGCGGCAGTGACGACCCGGCCAGATGCGCCCATGCCACGGATGATCGACGTATTGAGACCGGCATCGATGCCCTCTTGCAGCCTCGACACCAGCATCAGGTTGTAGTCCGAACCGACGGCCAACAGGATGACGACCGACAGCGGTAGCGCCACCCACTGGATTCCGGAGCCAATCAGGTGTTGCCAGACAATGACCGATAGTCCGCAAGCCATCCCCAACGATGCCGCAACCGTGCCGACAATGACCAGCGCAGCAACGATGCTGCGGGTGACGAGCAGCATGATCGAGAAGATGATGATCAACGACGCAATGCCTACGACCAGCAAGTCGACCACGACGCCGCGCTGTATGTCGGAGTAAGCCGAGCCGGGACCCGTCAGCCACACCCGCGCCCCCTCCAACGGCGTACCTTTTATCGCGTCGGCTACCGCGTCTTTGATACCTGCGACGTGTTTGATCCCGTCAACCGAGACGGGATCGTATTCGTGGGTGATGACGAATCGCACAGCCTTGCCGTCGGGCGAGACAAACAGCTTCAGCACACGCTGAAAATCGGCGTTCTCGAACACCTCCAGGGGCAGGTAGAACAGATCGTCATTTTTGGCCTCATCAAAATGTTGCCCCATCAAAGACGCTCCCTCTGCCGATTCTTGAACCAGCGCCTGGAGGCCCGCGGCCCGACTCTGCGTCGACAATGTCAACGCGCGCACCGTCTTCAACGAGGCGATCAGCTGCGGAAAATCAGCCAGCAGTTCAGGCATGAGCCCGTCCGCGTGGTCGAAGTCACGGCTTAGCCCTGTCAGCGTTTCCGAGATCTGATCCACACTGTCGACGACATCGAGAACCGATCGCAGGGACCAGCAGGCCGGAATGTCGAAGCAATGCGGTTCCCAATGAAAATAGTTCCGAATAGGCCTGAAAAAATCATCGAAATCCGCGATACGATCGCGCGCCTCATTGGCGGTATCGATTATGTCATGGGTTCCGGACGTCATGCTGTGGGTCGCAGCCGTCAAATCCTCCATGACCGCATATGTGTGTTCCATGATGGCGATCGTTCTCCCCATCTCGTCCGCCATCTGTAACGCCTCTGCCGTGCTGTCATTCATAAACTTGGCCGTCTGAAGAGTCCCCGAATTCTTCATGGCGATCTGAAACGGGATCGATCCGTGCTCGAGCGGCGAACCCAACGGTCGGGTGATGGTCTGTACACGAGCGATGCCGCGCTCATGGAAGACGCTCTTCGCTATCCTGTCGACGAGGAGCATGCCCGCGGGATCACGCAGATCTCGATCGGTTTCCACCATCAGCAATTCCGGATTCATACGCGCCTGCGTGAAATGGCGCTCGGCGGCCATATACGCCACATTCGCGGGCATATCCGATGGGGTGAATTTTTGATCATTGTATTTCGGAACATAGGTGAGAAGACCGCCGAAGCCTATGGCCGCAATCGCCGCCGTTACCAGAAAGATTGGCTTCGGCCACCGAACCACCGCGGCACCAATCCTGCGCCAGCGACGCGTCGACAGTTCTCGTTTCGGGTCCAACAGGCCAAACCGAGATGCGAGGACAAGTACCGCCGGCGCGAAGGTCAGCGCTGAGATGACTATGACAACCATCGCCACTGCGCAGGGCAATCCCAAATTGTGAAAAGTCGGCAGCTGGGCCGCGGTCAAGCACAAACACGCTCCCGCGATAGTCATGCCCGACGCCAAGATGACGTGGTAAACACCACGAAAAGCCGTGTAAAATGCCATCTCGCGGTCTTCGCCCAGCGACCGGGCTTCATGATAGCGCCCCTGCAGGAAGATCAAGTAGTCTGTTGCCGCAGCAATGCTCAGCGCCGTGATGGTACTGGTGGCAAACGGAGTAATGCTGATGACGCCAAGGTTGCCAAGATTCGCAGTGATCGTTTGTGCGGCGAATAACTCGACGATGACCACCAGCAGGCAGATGATGGCGGTCACGGGCGAGCGGTAGATCGCCAACAGCATCACCAAGATCACGACGACCGAGGCCAAGGCCATTTTGGCGAAGCTCTCGTGCGCCACCACATTGGTGTCACCGACGAGCACGGTGTTTCCGGTGAGGCGAGCGGTCACCCCTTCGGGTGCCGGTATGCGATCCACGACCTGCCGGACCGCCGCGACAGATTCGTTGCTTCGGGTACTACCCTGATCGCCGACGAGAAATACCTGAACGTAGGCGGCCTTACCGTCCGCGCTTTCCGAACTTCCAGCCGTGATCGGGTCACTCCAGAAGTCCTGAACATGTTCGACGTGGTCGGTGTCCGCTCTAAGGGCGTCGACGATCTGATTGCAGAAATCGTGCGCGGCCTCGTTGAGCTTGTCGTGCCCTTCTAGGACGACCATTGCCGATGAGTCAGAGCTGAACTCATCAAATGCCTCGCCTATTCGCCTCATCGCCTGGGACGCAGAGCTGCCTTCCGGCATCACCGCGACCGCTCGCTGACTCGCGACATCCTCCAGGGGTGGCGAGGTGAGCGACAGAATGCCGGCACTGATGATCCAGAACATGATCACCGGCACCGCCGCCGTGCGCACCAGGCGCGCAAGAGCCGGACGCAGGTTGGAGATGTCGCCTGCCTTCATACGGATTTCACGAGGCAGTAGATGAAGGGGCGGTATTGACTGCTACCCCGGTCGTCGCGCACCTCGCCGTCGACGATGACCCGGCATCGCAACGAGCCGGTGTCGGTGCTTGCCTGGGCTACAACGTTCGCCGACATCGATGGCAACGTCGTCACAACAGTGAACGACCACGGCAACGTTGCCTGGTCGATGAGATTCGGTTGCCCGTTCTCATCGAGATAGTTGATACTCGCACTCCCACCTTCCGTCCCCGTCAGCTCGTAGACGATGCGCTTGGGATTGAAGGTCTGCAGACTTTCCGTGTTGAGATCACTGCGGCGCGCCACGCTGTCGATCTGAAATGTATCGCGAATGCGGATCACCACGATCCCGCCCACCACGATCACCACGACCAGAACCGACGGTATCCACATCCTCGTTAAGAATCCGGACATTCCCCTCCTGCCATCGCCAAAGTTCCTGGGCAACTGCCCCGTTGACTGCATCGCCTCAGCGCTGCACGCCCGCAGCGGGATCCTCCCGCCGGTGCACGACGATCTTCGCGCCGTCTTTTGGCGTAAGAGCGACGCCACCGGAGTCGACGCGCTCGTCCGCGGCAGTGGCGGGCTCAACGCTGAAATGCCGTAACACCGTTCGGAGGATCACATCGATCTCTAGGCTGGCGAAGACGGAACCCAGACAGCGTCGAGTGCCCCCGCCGAAGGGCAACCACGCATGTGAAGGAACGGGCTTTCCGATGAAGCGCTGCGGGTCGAACCGTTGCGGATCAGGAAAATCCTCCGCTCGATTATGAAGATGGGAAAGCGCGATCATCACCGTCGCACCACAAGGGATACTCCAGTCGCCGAGCTCGAAGCTGTCGGCGTGGACCTTACGTCCAACCAAAGCGATGACCGGACGGGATCGTAGCGTCTCCGCGATCACCGCTCTGCGGTACTCATTGCCGTCGGTCATCGCCTCCGCTGTGACTTTGTCTAGCACGTCGCGATGGCGCGTGATCCGCTCGAAAGCCCAAGCCAGTGTTGCCGCCGTGGTCTCGTGGCCCGCCGCGAGCAGTGTCAGCAACTCGTCAGCGATCTCCTTCGGAGTCATCGCAGAGCCGTCATCGTAGACGGCCCTGAGCAGCAGACTCAGGATGTCGGTGCGAGTGTCGAATTCCGGATCGGCCTTTACGTTCTCCACGAGCCGGCCGATGGCATCGTGATACGCCTGCCGTCTTTCGCGGAACCTGCCCCATGGTGTGCGATGCCCCCTTACTCGGCGTCGGATGAAGCGCGGGACGGGCAGAACAGCCAGGCGCGATCCCAGTTGTACAAGGGGTGGCACCAACTGCCGCAGCTCGTTGAGGTGGTCACCGTTTGCGCCGAAAACAACCCGTAGCATCACCTCCAGGCTTATGCGCGTCGCCGATGGCAGAACGGCGAACGGTTGCCCCGTGGGCCACCCTTCGCATTCACGCAGCGTCTCCTCGACAAATATCTGCTCGAAATTGGCGCAGCTCTTGCCATGGAACATTGGCGTGAGCAGGCGTCGGCGCCGACGGTGTTCAGATCCGTCGAGTGCGAACACCGAACTCGACCCCAGAAGGCCACCCAAGTTCGGTGCACTGCAGCCCATCTCGTCATTCGCTGCGGTAAACACCTGTCGCGCGTGTTCAGGGCTGGCGACCACCACGGATCTCCCGTAGACGGGGACGGTCAGGGTGAACATATCGCCGTAACGACGCACACATTCGTCGATAACCTGAGTACGTCGATACCAGAACAACGAGCGGAATTTTGGCGCCAGCAGTTTTGGTCCCGGCGGAAGTCCCGACGAAGTTGCCGGGAATTCTTCGCGAGTCGACGCGCTCGCGTATCGCAAGTCGGACATGCCGGCCCCTCTCACTTCTGAGATCGCTTCCAAGCCGTCCACTAGAACCGTTGGTGGACTTAGAGTCTCTGTACTGTGAGGACGTTGCTCGATGTCACCCTGCCGCCGCCGTCGCGGCAACCGCAGCGTCAGCCGGACTCGGAAGTTCTCCGGAGAACACAGCACGAATCGCGTCGGTCCACTGCGCCGACCGTCCGGTTGCCGGGTCTACCTTGGTTATCGACCGATACCCTCGCGCGTGCTCGCCTTCATCGCTCCTCACGATGAACTCGAAAGTGGCGCTGCTCCTGCCGATGTGAGACATCCAGAAGACCAGCTCGACCTCACCGATGCGGCGAACGGGCGCTCCGAAGGTCAGTTTCATCTCGCGGGCGACGACAAACACGTCTTCGTCTCCCAGCTGAAAGCCCATCCTCGACACACAAGCGGTTATTCCACGCTCGACGAGCGCATAGTAGCGTCCGGCATGGAGCATTCCGAATGCGTCCAGATCATCGAAGTAGACCCGACACTTTTCCACATAGGCCTTGTCGGGCAGACCTTCGCAATCAGTGGCGTCACAATCGATAGTCATCGACATTCTCTTGCCGTCCTTGGGATTCGATGGGCCCCGGGGGTAGACCCAAGAGCTGGGTGGTGGTGCAGCCTGCACCGCCCAGCGGTGATGGCCACACAACGCACCGTATGCAGTCCCCACCCGTCACGCGATGACTCTGCGTCTCAGTTGTTTTGACTGACCGTCTCAACAACGAGCATCGATACACCGCCGATCTGAGTGGGACCACTGATATAGGAGTGGCGTTGGTGCCGCGGAGGGAACGCCGCTTCGAAAATGGGATTGTCAGCGAATTGCCAGATCTTGATGGACAACGTCACGAATGATCGATAACTTCAGCAGCCGATGCACGCGGCACTCACGCCCGTGCCCAAGACAGCGGAAACTTGAGGTGCACCAGTGATTCGTGGTCACAGCGGCGGCCCCGTCGGAGGCCCGGTTGAATACATCGCCCGTCGTGGTCCGATGAATCCTGTTGGGATGCATCGGGTTAGCACGTTAGTTGGCCGCGGTCACTCCCATGCCCTACATGACCGCCCCATCAGCCATCTGGCGGCGGCGTCCACCCACAACCCCTCTCGAGAAGTGGCCCTCCGGAACCCCACTCCCACCGCTGATATCAAAGCGAACGCCCACCAGCCAGCCATGAACGCGGGCCGTAAGCCCGGCGATTCCGACAAGACGGCAGACGAGCGCAGCCGGCTGCTGGCAGCCGCCACACAGGTTCTTCAGGGCAGCGGTTGGTGGGGCTTCAAGATCGAAAGCGTTCTCCGACGCGCGGGTCTGTCAACGCGGAGCTTCTACCGACATTTCGAGAAGAAGAACGATCTCTTGATGGCTCTGCTGGAGGTTGAACTCGACCGGGCGGCCGATTGCTTGCAGCGGGCCACCACAGCCGCCGACACACCGTGGGAAAAAGTCCGCGCCTATGTTGACACCACTCTCGACTTGGCCTATCGCGAAGACTTGGCGAAGGCGGCATCGCTGTTCGCCCTGCATTGGCGTGAGCTACTGCCGGACTATCCGAATGAAATCCGGCGGTGCACCGAACGGATGCGAGCCCCTTTGGTGGAAGCCATCATCGAGGGCCATACTCGCGGCGACTTCCACTCGGACGACCCCTTCGCGGACGCACGCGCGATCTTCCACCTCGTGGCAAGCATGATGGCCGATCAGACTGCATCTGGCGGTGCCACACCACGTGAGAAACTCGAACACATCCTGATACCGTTCATAAACCGTGCGCTCGTCCCAAGCAACGCGGATCCTGGCGCATAGCGATCACTAACGGCTTCATCCCACGACCGCTTCCGATTGAGCTGACATCTCCTTCCGGCATCAACGTCGGAACGCCCCGCGGACTCGCGCGGTCCTGGCTGGCTCTGCATAGGCCGTGCGCCAAGGCAGTCGGCAACTCTGATGCGGACGCGCGTGCGGCTACGTTGCGGCGCCGATGAACTCGCGAAATCCGATCGCGATGCCTACCACCGCCCAAGAGATCGCACCGGCGCACCTTGGAGCTCATGTGGATCCGCGCCCAAACGCTGGGCGCATGCCGGCCTGGTTTGCTGAGTTCGATAACCGGACTCCCTTCCACAGTCTGGATCGCAATCCGGGAGTAACGGACACCCGCGCTGGAGCTCTGCCGGTTGAGCGAATTGCCATTCGCGGAATGCGTCCATCGACGATCGCCGAGTTCCGTGAAAATGGGGTTTCCAAAAGGAATTTGGATGCGGTCTCCCCAACAGCTAGAGCCGTCTCGTGCCGCGCCATCTACCCTGGTCAGGCACTTTTCAGTTGCGTCGGAAGGTTCCCCCTGCAACTGCCACGTGGAGCCAATTCCGCACATGAAGCGTTTGCTATGACGATTGCACACTCGCTGGGCTTGGAATAGCTTGACGGCATCCCAGCCTGGATCAGGTTGCGTTCGAATCCTTTTCATTGCCAGATGCAGGAGGCACCAAATGGCGGGTAGGCGGGCACGCACGCGGGCGCGTGGCACTAGGGCCCAACAGCACACCCGATTGGTGGCAGCAGGAACCACGGTAGGTGCGTTCCTGGCGTTAGGCATGACCCCGTTGGCCAGCATTCCGGCGCAGGCCGATCCATTGATGGACTGGGTCGTCGATCTGATCGATCCGGTGAGTTGGGCCTGGCTGAGCGGTGACGATCTCGTGAGTGGCGCCGGGCTGGATGCCCTGTTCGCGAGCTTGGATCAATCACTGGTGGTGGATGCCTATGCGCTGAGTTCATTACCGGCCGCACCTGGTCTGGCCGCCGTCGATGCGTCAGTGACGGACTGGTTCGGCACCTGGATCTACGACCCGATCTACAACGCCCAACAGGCCTGGATCACCGACCCGTTCGGTTCCTGGGTGAACGACAATCTGGTGAATCCGTTCGGGCAGAACCTCTTTGGACAAGATCTCATTGGCAACGGGACGGCCGGCCTCAGCGGCGGCACGCTGGCCGAGGCCGCGGGCGGCGACGGCGGATTGTTGTTCGGTGACGGCGGTGCTGGCGGCACCGCCGCCGATGGGACCGGCGGTGCTGGCGGGGACGCCCTGGGCTGGATCGGCAATGGCGGGGCCGGCGGCGACGGTGCCCTCGGTATGGCCGGCGGAACCGGTGGGACCGGCGGCTGGTTAATGGGCAACGGTGGCGCAGGCGGAGCTGGTGGACTCGGCCTGGAAGGCGGGACGGGCGGCAACGGCGGTGCCGGCGGCGATGCGTTGGGCTGGTTCGGTGACGGCGGCGTGGGCGGCATCGGCGGCGTGGGCGGCACCGGCACCACCGGAATGGCCGGCAGTTTGGGCACGGTGAGCCAACCCGCTGGCGACGGCACCAGCGGCGGCTTCGGCGGGACGGGCGGCACCGGTGGAACCGGTGGGCGAGCCGGCTCTTTGTTCGGCAATGGTGGCGCCGGTGGCGCAGGCGGTGTCGGCGGGGCCGGTGGTGCCGGCGGGATGGGCGGAATCGGCGCAACCGGTACGGACAGCCCCGATGCCGTCGGCGGCACGGGTGGCAATGGCGGCAACGGCGGCAACGGTGCGCAAGGCGGTACCGGCGGGGAAGGCGGCTACGGCGGCACCGGCAGCGCCTTCGGTGCCGTCGGCGCGCGCGGGGCCGGTGGGACGGGAGGCGTCGGCGGCGCCGCCGGCGACGGCGGGGCCGGCGGCTCCGGCGGCAACGGGGCGCTCGGCGGCGGAACGGGTGGCGACGGCGGGCTCGGCGGAACCCAGGGGGTCGGCGGCGGTGGCGGCAACGGCAGCTACTACGGCTTCAACGGTGCCGACGGCACCCTCGGGGGTAACGGCGGGGCCGGCGGGGCCGGCGGCAACGGCACCGGCGCCGGAAGCGACGGCGGCCAGGGCGGTTACGGCGGTGACGCGCTCCTCCACGGCAATGGCGGTGCAGGCGGTGCCGGTGGAACCGGAGCGGCGGGTGTCGCGGGCAACACCTCCACGGACGCTGGCGCGGACGGCGCCGACGGCGGTACCGGCGGCGCCGGGGGCCGCGGTGGCACCGGCGGAAACAGCGGAACCTCTTCGGGCAACGGCGGGGCCGGCGGCCTGGGTGGGGCCGGCGGCGTCGGTGGGACCGGCGGTGATGGCACCGACGGCGCAAGTGGCGACGACGCCGCAGCCGGAAGCGGCGCCGCAGGTGGCAACGGCGGCGCTGCCGGGTCCGGCGGTAACGGGGGTGCCGGGGGCGCCGGCGGGCACGGCGGCGAAGGCGGCGCCGTGCGCAACATCTGGGGCGAAGGCGTGTGGGGCGAGCGCGGCGCCGGTGGGGTCGGCGGCGACGGCGGCGCTGCCGGTAGAGCCGGCAATGGTGGGGCCGGCGGCGCGGGTGCCGATGGCGGCCAGAGCGACGCTGCGGGTGCCGGCGGCAACGGCGGCGCGGGCGGCGAGCGCGGCGTAGCCGGGGCGGGTGGCCTCGGCGGGCTCAACGCAGGCGGCGGTGTGCGTTCGGCCAGCGGCGCGACCGGCGCCAGCGCGACCGTGGGCGGCGATGGTGGGGCCGGCGGCAACGGCGGCGTCGGGACGGTGGTCGGGCAAAGTGGGGGCGCCGGCGGCACCGGCGGCGCGGCTGGAGCCATCGGTAACGGCGGGGCTGGTGGTAACGGCGGGGCAGGCGCAGCGGGAACGGACGGAACCAACTCCACCATGCCGGGCGGCGACGGCACCCGCGGCAGTCACGGCGCGCTTGGCGGCAACGGCGGCGCGGGCGGGGCTGGCGGCAGCACATCCGGCAACGGCGGCAACGGCGGATCTGGTGGCCGAGGTGGCGCGGGCGGGGCCGGTGGCCATGGCGCCGGCGGCGCAGAAGGCAACGACGCTGGCGACGGCACCGGTGAGGCCGGTGGGGCCGGCGGTGACGCCGGGGACGGCGGTGCAGGCGGCACCGGCGGTACGGGCGGCAATGGTGGGGCCGGCGGCACCTCTGCGCACGGCGCCGCGGGGCTGCACGGGGCGGGCGGCGTGGGCGGCGCGGGCGGCGCGGCCGGCAACGCCGGTAACGGCGGCATGGGCGGTCACGGGGCCGGCGGCGGAACGGCTGCCAGCGCCGCGGCCGGCGGCGCCGGCGGGCAAGGCGGGGAACGCGGCAGCGTCGGCAACGGCGGCACTGGTGGTTTCGGCGCCGACGGCACCCGAGCAGCCAGCGGCGCGGCCGGTGCGAGCGCTACCGGTGGCAACGGTGGTATGGGCGGTTACGGCGGTGACGGTGTGGTGTTCAGCGATGGCACCGCGCAAGCCGGCGGCGTCGGCGGTGCGGGAGGCTCGGCCGGCACGGCCGGCAACGGGGGTTCCGGCGGGGCCGGTGGTGATGGCGCGGGCGCTGTCACCGGCGACGGCGGGGCCGGCGGCGCAGGCGGCGTCGGCGGAACGGCCCTGCACGGTGCAGCGGGTCGCGGGGGCGACGGCGGCGACGGTGGCAGCGCCGGTGCGGTGGGTAACGGCGGTGCGGGTGGTGCCGGCGGTGCGGGCGCCGCCGGCGCGAACGGCACTACCGATAGCACCACGGGCAACGGCATCGACGGATTCGCCGGCGGGACCGGGGGCCGCGGCGGCGCGGGTGGCGCCGGTGGCAGCACCTCCGGCAACGGTGGAACCGGAGGCGTCGGTGGTCTGGGCGGGGCCGGTGGGAGCGGCGGAGCCGGTAGTGATGGCGCCGCTGGCGCGAACGCCGCTGCCGGTAGCGGTAACGGCGGCGTTGCGGGCGGTGACGCCGGCGACGGGGGCAACGGCGGCCGTGGCGGCGCCGGCGGTGCGGGCGGCGTGGGCGGTACCGCTGCCCAGGGCAACAGCGGTGCCGCGGGCGCCGGAGGTTCAGGCGGTAGCGGCGGGGCTGCCGGTAACGCCGGTAACGGCGGGGCCGGCGGTAACGGAGCCGGCGGCGGTAACAACGCCCAAGCCGGCGCGGGCGGTGCTGGCGGGCTGGGCGGCAACCGAGGCAACGCCGGGCTGGGCGGCACCGGTGGGCTGGGTGCCGACGGCGCTCGGGCTGCCGACGGTGTCGCGGGCACGGCCGGTACCGGTGGCGACGGCGGAGCTGGCGGCGCGGGCGGCACAGGAGTGCTGCTGGCCGACGGAATCACCCAGATCGGCGGCGACGGCGGCCGAGGCGGCGCCGCGGGAATGGTCGGCACCGGCGGTGCCGGCGGCAACGGCGGTAACGGAGCGGCAGGTGCGGCAGGCGTCACCTCCACGACTGCGGGCGTAGACGGCGGCAACGGCGCAACCGGTGCGGCCGGAGGCAACGGCGGAACCGGCGGAGCCGGCGGAGCCACTTCCGGCGACGGCGGTGCCGGCGGGATCGGAGGTACCGGTGGTGCCGGCGGCAATGGCGGGTACGGCACCAACGGCGCGGCTGGAGCCAACGCGGTGTCCGGCAGCGGTGCCGCTGGCGGAGACGCCGGGAACGGCGGGAACGGCGGCACCGGCGGCCAGGGCGGTGTCGGTGGCAACGGCGGTGCGGGCGGCCTTGCGGTAAACGGCCAGTCGGGGGCGCACGGGTCCGGCGGCCAGGGTGGTGTGGGCGGGAACGCCGGAGATGCCGGCAATGGCGGGACCGGCGGGACCGGCGCCGGCGGTGGGACCGCTGCCGCCGCCGGCAACGGCGGAGCCGGCGGCCACGGTGGCACCCGGGGAACCGTCGGCACCGGCGGAAGCGGTGGGCTGGGCGGCGACGGCACGCGGGCCGCTGACGGCGCGGCCGGCGCCGCCGGGATCGGCGGTGACGGCGGCACCGGTGGAGTCGGCGGCGCAGGCGAACTGCTCACCGACGGCACCGCACAGAACGGCGGCGACGGAGGTTATGGCGGCGTAGCCGGCGCGATCGGTAACGGCGGCACCGGCGGTGTCGGTGGGGCCGGCGGGAATGGTGCGGCCGGAGTGACGTCCACCGACCCGGGCGTCGACGGTACCGCGGGCCGCCAAGCCGGGGCTGGCGGTAACGGCGGTATGGGTGGCGCCGGTGGCACCACCGCGGGCAACGGTGGCGACGGCGGCGTCGGGGGAGAGGGCGGTACCGGTGGTGCCGGCGGGTCCGGCAGCAATGGCCAGTCGTACCTCAGCGGCGGCAAAAACGGTGGTGACGCCGGTAACGGCGCCGACGGCGGCAACGGCGGACGCGGTGGTAACGGCGGCGCAGGCGGCACGGCCGCTCACGGCCAGGCCGGCAACCAAGGCGCAGGCGGTAACGGCGGCCACGGCGGTGCAGCCGGAGTGGCCGGACACGGCGGTAATGGGGGCAACGGCGCCCCCGGCCACCTAGCTGGTGGCAACGGCGGCCGCGGCGGCGACCCCGGCACTGCCGGCGCCGGGGCGGCCGGCGGCGACGGATCCACCGCCGGTGCGCACGGTGCCGCCGGTGCCCCGGTCAACAGCGGCGGCCACGGCGGCAACGGCGGCAACGGCCACGACGGCGACCCCGGCCCCTTCCAGAAGGGCTACTCCGGCGGCAACGGCGGCGACGGTGGCCTCTACGGCAACGGCGGCAACGGCGGCAACGGCGGGCGAGGCAGTGACGGCGCCAAGGGTAACGGCGGTGACGACGCTGGCTTCGGCGAGATCGGTGGCTACGGCGGCGACGGCGGCAACGGCGGCAACGGCGGCCTCGGCGGCAACGGCGGCAACGGCGGCCACGGCGGCCTCGGCGGCAACGGCGGCGACGGACAGGACAACCCGGCCTCAATGGCTGGCGGCGACGGCGGCACCGGCGGCCTCGGCGGCAATGGCGGCCTCGGCGGCAACGGCGGCGGCCCCGGTGGCAACGGCGGTGCCGGTGGCAACGGCGGTGCCGGCGGTACCGGCGGAGAGGGCGGCAGCATCGACATCCAGTACCAGGGCACCGGCGGCGACGGCGGCCACGGCGGGCCTGCCGGTTCCGGCGGCAACGGCGGCAACGCCGGCGGGCCCGGCGGTGCCGGCGGCGACGGCGGCAATGGCGGCGACGGCGGCGACGGCGGCGACGGCGGCTTCGGCCGCCTCGGGGGCGGTGCGGGCGCCGAAGGCGGCTACAACGGCGCGAGCGGCAACGGCGGCACCGGTTCCGGCGGCCCCGGCGAGCCCGGTTACCCGACCATTCGCCCGGGTTATCCCGGAGCAGCTCCCGACGGTGTGTGGGGTGGCGACGGCGGCCAAGGCAACGGCGGCGCGCGCGGCGGTAACGGCGGCCCGGCAGGCCCAGCCGGCGGGTTACCCGGATACCCCGGCTAGCGCAGTTCGGATGCGGCCGGTGTCGGCGGCGCGCTGGCACATCGGACCGCAAAGCCAACCGCCAGCGGCTAGGTCAGGTGATACCCCTACCGTCGCCGCAACCGGTTCTCGCGCCCTAGACACCGGCCGCCATGTTCCTGGTGGCCACCATCGACCAAGGTGGCGAGGCCACCGGGCGCGACGCACTGCCGGATCTGTCTGGAATGGTTCGTGCGGTCGCGTTCCGGGAGACCCGTCCAAGCAGTTCGCGCTGGTCACTTCGATCCGATCGCAGGCCTTCGACCGGCCGTTTTCAGGCCCGCAGCTGGCCGAACTACATCCGTTCATCGAGCTGCCGGGGCTGGACCACCCCGGGTGATCTACTGTTCCATCTCCGCTCGGAATCACTTGATGTGTGGTTCGAGCCGGCCGGCCGGATTGTCACGTCGAGGCCAGCAGCGCGGCGCGGGCGGCCGGCAGTTCGGCAACCGCGATCTTCTCGGCTTTGGCGACAACATGGAAACCCTGGCGGGCTGGGCCCGGCCGAAGCGACACAGATCGGTGACGAGGGCCCCGAGAATGAACGGGCGATCATGCGCACGAAAACTCGAATACGTCGAATTCGCGGCAGCGACGCCGACATCGTGTACCTAATACCCGCAGGGAAACGGCAGCGCGATTCTGTGCCCTACCGCTGAGCTTTGGTCGTGCTCGACACGTGCCGAACGACTCCGAACTGCTGCGCCGCTGTCACGCGACGGTCCCCGTTCGCCGCCTCAGCCGCTCGCGCCGTCTGCACCGGCGAGACCGTCCCAGCCGACCCTGCCGGTCGCGCCGGTCGCGCCCGTCGCGCCGCGCCCCATGAACGGGCTTGTGGTACCGCCGGCTCCACCAGCACCGCCAGCACCGCCGGCACCGCCGCCACCACCGGCACCGCCCGCGCCGCCGACACCGTGGTTGCCGTCGCCGTATCCCGCAGCCAAGGCCTGGCCCGAGGTCCCGCCGGCACCGCCGGCACCACCAGCTCCGCCGGTACCACCAGCACCACCAACACCGCCGGCACCGCCGTTGCCACCGGACAGTGCGCCGAGGCCGGTGGCGTTACCCCCCGCACCGCCCGCTCCTCCAGCAGCGCCAGTGGCGCCGTCACCACCCGCGCCGCCACCACCGCCGGTCCCGCCGTCACCGCCGAAGCCCGCCAGCCATCCGCCGGCACCCCCAGCGCCGCCGGCGCCGCCGGCGCCACCAGCTTGACCCACGGCTCCGGTACCGCCGGTGCCACCGGTACCTCCAGTGCCGCCGGTCGCGAAGCCGACCGCGCCAGCGGTAACGCTCGCGTTGCCGCCGGTTCCCCCGACGCCGCCGGCAGCTCCGATACCGCCGGCACCACCGTGACCTCCGCCACCACCGAAACCCTGATTGTGGTGAACGTTCACCGTGAAGTCACGGGTGCCTCCCTCCACATACGAGCTGGGCGTGAAGGCCACGTTGGCGCCAGTACCGCCGGTGCCACCGATTTGTCCGGCGGCACCACCGTCCGCACCCGCACCGCCGTTGTGTCCGACCCAGCCGAAGTAGTAGTCGTAGATCACCGGGTAGCCGCCGCTCTTGGTGAAACTGAGCTGGACGTCGCCGAAACTACCGATATTGGCACCGCGGGCCGCCGTGCCCGTGGATCCCGGATTGACGCCGTTGGCGCCGGTGCTGCCGCTGCCGCCAGCCCCGCCAACGCCACCGTTGCCCACTGACCCAGCGATTCCGCCGTCCCCGCCGGCACCACCGCTACCGCCTGCGACGGTGGCGTGACCGCCGTCCCCGCCGGCACCGCCATTGCCGCCGGACCCTAGGCTCGCGCGGCTGTCGCCAGCCGCACCGTTCGCGGCGTATGACCCATTACCGCTAAAACCGCCCTGGCCACCGGCTCCGCCAGCACCGGCATTACCGCCGGCACCGCCGGCCCCGCCGCCACCGCCGCTGGGCCCGTCGGCGCCGTGTCCACCGGCTCCGCCGTTACCGCCGATCCCCCCGGCACCACCGCTGCCGCCCGCACCGCCGATGCCGTGACTGCCTGAGCTGTATCCGGACGCTTGCGCCAACCCGCCGGCACCGCCGTTACCCCCGCCACCACCGTCACCGCCGGACGCACCGTCGCCCCCAGCACCGCCGGCACCGCCGCTGTCGCCGGCCGCCGTTGCGTTGGCGCCGTTACCGCCGTGGCCGCCCGCTCCCCCATAGCCGCCGTTGCCGCCGACGCCGCCGTTACCGCCGGCGCCACCGTCACCCATGAGCGCCCCGCCGGCCCCACCGGCGCCGCCGTTACCGCCGTTACCGCCGGCCTGACCGGCGTAGACCGAGGCATAGCCGGAAGTACCGTCCTTGTCAGCGGCGGTCCCGTCGAAGCCTCCTGCTGAGACGAAGGGCATACCGACGCCAGACCGGCCGTTGCCGCCGTGACCGCCGGCACCGCCATAACCGCTCAATCCAGCGTTGCCGCCGGCGCCACCGTCACCGCCGTGGCCGCCGGTAACGGTGGCGTCCCCGCCGTCACCGCCGACGCCGCCATTACCGCTGGCGGTGAGGAAGGCGTCCGGCCACCTCCCCGCCGTGCTGCCGCCGGCGCCCCCGGCACCGCCGGCACCACCGGTGGGACCGTCCGCACCGGCACCGCCGTTGCCCCCGTCACCGGCGACCGCGTTCAGACCGCCGTCACCGCCGGCACCGCCGTTACCGCCGGAACCGCCGGCAGCAGTGGCATTGCCTCCGTGGCCGCCATCGCCACCGTTACCGCCCAGCGCTCCGCTGGCGCCGGCCTGGCCGCTGAAGGTGGTGACGCGACCGGCACCGCCCAGGCCGGCCGCTCCCCCAGCGCCGGGGTCACCGCCGGTACCGCCGTTGCCGCCGTCGTGACCGGAGACACCGTCACCGCCGGCACCACCGTTGCCGCCGATGGCACCCGCCCCGCCGTCCCCTCCGTCACCGCCCAAACCTTGAAAGCCGGCAGCGGCAAAGATTCCACCGGCACCCCCAGCACCCCCGGAGCCGCCGTTCCCTCCTGCTCCGCCGGCGCCACCCGCTCCGCCGGCCCCACCGTGGCCACCGTGGCCGACGAAGCCGTCCGCCATCCCGCCGTTCGCGCCGTCCCCGCCGTTACCTCCGATGACGCCATCGCCGCCACTGGCGCCGAGTCCGCCGTTGCCGCCATTGCCACCAGCGCCGAAGACGCCGCCAGCGCCACCAGTACCGCCGGCACCACCAGCACCGCCAGCCTGCCCGGCCGCACCGGTGTGTCCGGCCGCGCCGTCAGCGCCCGGAAGGCCAATCCATGACAACCCAACAGCCAAGTTGACGCCATCAGCCCCGGCCACACCATTGCCACCGTCGCCCCCAGCACCACCGACACCGGCCAGCAAGCCCCCTGCGCCGCCGCTGCCACCGGCACCGCCGGCAGCACCGGCAACCGCGGCATCAGCACCAGCTCCGCCGTCGCCCCCGTTGCCGATCAGCCCCGCGTCGCCACCGGCCATTCCCGCGCCGCCGTTAACCCCGGTCGTCCCGGCGGCACCGGCGCCGCCATCACCGAACAAGAACCCGCCATCACCAAGGTCCCCGAATATGCCGGACCTACCCCACAGCGACGTGTTGACGCCGGTGAACTCGTCGATGCCGTTACCGATCAGGGTCCGCCCGAACAGTTCCACGAACGGCCAGTTGACGAACTCGTTTACCGCCATGCCCATCGGACTGTTGATCCAGGCCTGCGTCAACTCTTCCAGTGCACCAGAAATATAAAGACCCGATACCCAAGCGAAAACGGGGTCGTCGGTACCACCCAGCGCAGGCCCCGCGAGCGCCCATCCGATGGAATCGCCCGCCTCAGCCAAGCTCGCCGCCGCTACCCCAGAGTCACCATCGGCACCGTGGGCCCAAACAGCATCGTAGGCAAACCCGTTCGCCTCGCTATCGAACTCCGTGTTGTCAGCGATCGGATCGGCGAACAGATCGAGAACATCTGCACAGGCAACCTCTGAGGTAAGCAGCATCAACTTCAGCGCCAGACCAGCCGCGGCGCCCAATCCCACCACACGACGCCGAGCGGTCCGCCCTCGTTCATGGCAACGCTTCGAACCGCGACGACCCGCCATCCAGCACACTCCTGACATCTCGTTCGAAAGGTCGGTCAAGGTAGCGATGGATCGCATTGGCCGCGAGCCCCTCGATGCTGAAAACAGTTCGCCAGGCCGCCTATCGGCGCCTTCGCGTCCAGCCACCGCCGGAAACGTCGGACCGTCCCATGCAGCTTGTCACCCCCGCCCCGCAGACTGGCGTCGAAACAAAGGCAAGGGGCTAGCGTCACCGCCCCGGAAACAACATCGCCCCTAGTTTTGGATCCGTTCAACCTACGCGAAACATGTTGAGCTACAGCGGTCTCGTAGTAAATGACCCTACGTCTCACGTTTCAGTGCATCCTGTGTCGAAGCCGGCTAGCGGCCAGCAACCTTCCGAACCATGGTCTACAGACCCACTGTTGCGGCCGACGCCGGCCATACCGGCTGCCGAGCACGCTTCACCGAGAACGTCGCTTTCACTTGCGAACGATTGATACCAACCAGGAATGAATGACGCTAGCGTCAAATCGGTTTCACGGAAGTCATGAAAAATGACAGACAGCCCGCAAACCCAATCCCACCGCCGGCGTCCGGTGCAGTATGTGGTACCGCCAACGACCTTCTTGGTACGCACGCCTCCCGCAGCTTCACCGAGCGCCTACTTGCAATCGAGAGTGATCGAGATAGGAGACGAGCGCAATGCAGATCCCGGATGCCGAAGCGATGCAGGCATTCAACAGGGCCGTTGTCGAGGAGTTCCGAAGCAACGGCGGCAAGGTGGGTGGCCAATTCGAGGGGGCCGACCTGTTGTTGTTGACGACGACCGGCGCGAAGTCCCGTCAGCAACGGCTGACCCCGCTGGCCTATCTCCGCATCGACGGTCGCCTGATAATCATCGGCTCCTATGCCGGGGCCGACGTCCACCCCGCTTGGGTGCACAATCTTCGGGCATATCCGCGGGCGAAAGTGGAGATCGGCACGACGCGCTATGACGCCGTTGCGTTCGAATTGCCCGCAGCAGAGCGTGACGAGATCTTCTCTCGGATCATCGCAGTCGCACCCGGATTCGCCGACTACCAAGCACGAACGGCCCGAGTGATTCCGCTCTTCGAGTTGCAGCGCACCCGTTGATGCCCCGGCCCGATTTGAGGCGTCCGAGCACACCAGCGCGAGCTCGTCCATCGCCGATCGCAGGCCCCGGATCCGATCTCCGCCCCGCGGCCCAGGCGGGCAAAGAACCACTTGCTTGATGGCACAGTCTCTTTGCCTTGATGCGGCGGCTACCGTCAGCGGTAGCCGCCGCATCGTCGTCGCGTCCACTGCTTTGCGTTCACCGTCGCGGTCAGCTGCGTTCGCTGTCTACGTGCTCCGTCTAGCCGACACGGCGGCATCAACGCCGTGAAAACCCCATTCCGCAATTTATCCCTCGGCGAACACGTCGCGATGGGTTACCGTAATTTCGTTGAAGGCGGTTGACGTCGAGACGATCGACGAAACTGCTTGGCAGGGAAGGCTATTCATGCACAATTCGTATCCCGTGAGTCTCGACAATGAGTACTTGGCCGACCGCAGCACTCCGCAGGGCACGCCGGCTTCGCCGGACCTCGACTGGGAGGACGACCCATTTCTCCCCGTACTGTGCCGTCCGGCCGTTCATTTGCCAGAACACGTCATCACGCTTGACCAGACCTTGAAGTTGGCTGAGGAACTGCACCGTCTCCATCCGCAATATGACTTGGCCGTACAGCTGATCAGCAACACCGGGGTTCGCACCCGCCATATCGTGCAGCCGGTCGAGGTGACCCGGGAGCACCCCGGATTCGAGATCCGCAACGCGGTATATGTCCGTGAAGCCAAAGCACGGATCCCCGGTGTCGTGTCCGAGGCACTTGCGAACGCGGAAGTGGCAGTTGATCAGATCGATGCGATCGTGTTCGTTTCGTGCACCGGCTTTACCATGCCTTCGCTGACCGCGTGGATGATCAATAACCTCGGATTTCGCAACGATATCTGTCAGATCCCGATCGCGCAGCTCGGCTGTGCAGCAGGGGGTTCGGCGATCAACAGAGCACGGGATTTCTGCGTGGCACATCCAGGTTCGAATGTGCTGATCGTGGCTTGCGAGTTCTGTTCACTCTGCTATCAGCCGACCGACCTAGCCGTGGGAAATCTGCTGTCGAACGGCCTGTTCGGTGACGCCGTAGCCGCCGCAGTGGTTCGAGGCGACGGATACGGGGTGGGGCTGCGGATCGAGCACAGCGGGACACGTCTCGTTCCCGACACCGAGGACTGGATCTCCTATGCAGTAAAAGCCACGGGCTTTCATTTTTTACTCGACAAGCGTGTGCCCGGAACTATGGAGCAACTTGCGCCAGTGCTGACCGATATCGCCGCACAACGCGGTTGGGACGCAACGTGTCTGGACTTCTATGTTATCCACGCAGGTGGACCTCGGATTCTCGACGACCTGTCCAAGTATTTGAAAGTTCCTGCCGACAGCTTTGCCCACAGCAGAGCCACGTTGACGGAGTGCGGCAACATCGCTTCAGCGGTTGTACTGGATGCCCTGCGTCGGCAGTTTGAGGAGGGCGACCTGGTAGAAGGCGCCCGGGGAATGATCGCCGGCTTCGGTCCAGGCATCACTGCCGAAGTCGCAATAGGGACTTGGACCGGCGCTACCCCACAAGTCGTTGCGCGATCGGAGTCGCGCAGTCTCGAAACCAACCTCGCCTAAAGGAAACTATGATGACCTCCACCCTCAGCTCTACCTCCGAAACCCTCACGATCGGCAACGATCTCACCGTCAACCGACTTGGTTACGGCGCAATGCATCTGACCGGCCCCGGAATGTGGGGCGATACGCTGGATCCAGACAATGCGATTGCACTTCTGCGCCGCGCCGTGGAGCTCGGGGTCAACTTCATCGACACCGCCGACTCTTACGGACCCGGGAGTAACGAGCGCATCATCCGCCAAGCCCTGCACCCTTATCCCGACGATCTCGTCATCTGCACCAAGGGCGGCTTGTTGCGATCGGGTCCCAAGGACTGGGCACGTGATGATGCTCCGTACATCGTTCCGCTGGGTCGCCCCGAATACCTTCGCCAGCAGGTCGAAGTCAGCCTTCACAACCTTGGCGTCGAGTGCATAGATCTGTACCAGCTGCACAGCATTGACCCGACCGTACCTGTTTCCGACCAATTCGGTGAGTTGGTAAGGCTGCAAGAGCAAGGCAAGATCCGGCACATCGGCGTCTCGGGTCAGCCCGAAGTCGATGCTGCCACGCTGAAAGAACTGAGCCAGCACGCCAAAGTCGTTGCTGTCGAGAACCTGTTCAACGTTGCCGATCGGTCCGGAATTGAGGCGTTGCGATACGCCGAGGCCAACGATATGGCTTTCATTCCGTGGTTCCCGCTGGGCCATGGCGACCTCGTCGGACCCGACAGCCCGTTGAAGGCAGTCGCCGCCCAATTCGGGGTATCGCCGTCGCAGCTGGCCTTGTCGTGGTTACTCCACGTCGCTCCGAACACCTTGCTTATTCCGGGCACCACGTCCATCGCACACCTCGAGCACAATCTCGCAGCTAAGGACCTGCAACTTACCGCAGACGATCTGACGGCGATCACCACGGCCGTCGACCAGTCGGGGGTCGAAGTTTGGCGACCAACACGATGATTGAGCATCCGAACGCCACGGTGCTCCGCGATATCTATGCCGACCTGACCCGGATTTCGGATTACGTTGCCGACGATGTCGTTCTGCACGCAGCTGAACGTGACATTCCTGGAGCCGTTCCCATCTATGCTGGCGCGCAGGCTGTTCTGGAGAAGGAAGTTGACCTGGTCTTGAGGACGGCCGGCACCCTGGTGATGGACGTCGACTTTGTCGCCGCGAATGACCACTTTGGCGCGGCCTCCGGACATCTGCGCGCCAGCCTGAACGGCGAATCCATCGCCATGCCGTTCTGCGGATTGTGGCGATTTCGTGACGGGCGCATTGTCGAGCACTGGGAAAACGCTTATTCCGCAGCTGCATTCGCCGAGTTTTTGGCGCGTAACCCCCTGCCTTTGACGTCTCACACACCCGTTGGGTAGACGTCAAATGCGGACGGCAAGCGGTCCGCGCCTGATCTGCCTCGACCGACTCCGATCGTTCAAGGGAAGGAGCTGACATGACCGAACTTTCTATGGTCATGGCAAGCAGTGCTGAGAATCAGATCCCCTCGGCGCCAGGCGCATTGCCGGTGGTTGGGCATATGTTCCGGCTTCGCCGTGACCCGCTGGGCTTCTTGGACTCATTTCCCTCAGATGCCGACCTCGTTCGGTTCCGCGTTGGACCTAAGCAAATGACAATGGTCCGGAATCCGGAACTGGCACACCAGATGCTGTGCGATGACCGCACCTTCGATAAAGGCGGACCATTGATCGAACTGGTCAAGCCCTTGGTCACCGACGGCCTGGCCACATGTCCTCGCAGTCGGCACCGCAAGTATCGCCGACTTATCCAGCCCGTCTTCGACCCGACTCGCCTGCCGGGGTATGCCAACGTATTCACCGCGACAACCGGCCTCATCACATCACGATGGGGCGATGGCTGTGAGATCGACGTACCGGTAGAAATGCGCAGAATCGCCATACACGCCGCGGTGCAAGTGTTGTTTTCGGGTGTGCTGGCTCCCGACGTGGTTGATCACCTAGCCGATGACTTCACGGATTTTCTGGCTGTGGTCGCACAACGCGTTGGCCATCCGCCCTATTTCCACTGGGTACCGACTCCCGCCAACCGTCGTTTCAACCAGGCGGTCGCCCGTATCCGCCAGACCCTCCGCCATGTGATCGCCGAGCGCCGGTCTGAGGGCAAGGGCTACGATGACCTTCTCACGGCTTTGCTGGCAACCACCGACGACGGGCGTCCGGCACTAACCGACGACCAGATCCTTGGTCATGCAGCCACCTTCATCGCTGCTCCCACCGCCACCATCGCCAGCGTCATGGGATGGGTTCTGTTCATGGTCAGCAGCCACCCCGATATTGCGGCTCGACTCCAGACCGAAGTCGATACCGTCTTGGCCGGAGATCCGGCCGGCTTTGAGCATGTATCCGAGCTCAAGCTCACCCGGAACATCATCACGGAAACCCTGAGGATGTACCCCAGCGTGTGGATCATGACGCGCGTGGTCACCGCCGCTACACGACTCGGCGGGCATGATCTTCCTGCCGGAACGATCCTTACCTACAGTCCCTACCTCATGGGGCGCAGCGCCCACTACGACAACCCCGACTGCTTCGCCCCTGACCGCTGGGATGAATCGCGCTCCAGCCCACCACGGAATACGTTTGTTCCCTTCGGTAAGGGCGCGCGGCAATGCATCGCTGCCCAAGTCGCGCCCCTCGAAATGACCCTCATTCTTGCGACCATCGCTTCACGCTGGACCCTCACGACCGTCCCCGGCACGCCGCTGCGTCCACGTGCAACTGTCAACCTGACCGCACGCGGGCTGCGCCTTCGCACCACTCTTCGCCGCCCTTCGATCGCAATCAGCCACCGCGACCACGGCGAACACATCCGACGTCTCGATTCAATCGCGGGGACCAGTCGGTCAATTCGGCGAAAGCCGTGGCTGATTTAGCCTGCTTGTCGGGCTCAATATCGTCGGGTCCCGGCTGATTACCGCATCGTAAGGGGCCAACGGACCCCGACGCGCGCCGACCGGCAACTTCACCGTGTTGCGTTCATGCGCGGGTTTTGGGTCATCGATGACGACTGACCGATCCGATCGGGAATGCGAAGAGCAGATGCTCTTTCTTCTGTACGGGCATCCATGGCACGCCAGACTCGACGGGGCGCACGAGTGCGCTTCTCACGGCTGACGCAGCGCCGCGCGCACCCGCTCGGTGTCGGCCGGCGTCCAGCCGTCGGGTGGCAGCACCGCCACCCAGCCGTCCAGGATCGTGTCCGCGTAGTTGTGCCCGTGCCCGGCGGGCATCTGCTCACCGTGGAACAGATCCGCGCTGACCTGCCAGAACGTCACCACCGGGTACCAGCGCATGGAGGCGGTCCGGTCCGGGCCGGGCGCTTCGGTGAGCCAGTCGGGCCGCGCGAACAGCAGGTCCGGTGACCACCACACCACCGGATCGGAGGCGTGCTGCAGGAACAGCACCCGGGTGCCCTGCCACGGCGGCGCGGCGATCCGGGCGATCTCGGCCGGCACCGTGCCCTGGGCGAACCGCACTGTGCGGCCGTTGTCGTAGCGCGGCAACACGGCGGTGCTGCCGGGGTCACGCCGCACCAGCAACGCATGCCAGAGCGGGCTGGCCTGCGGTGGCCCCACCCACAGCACGGCCTCATAGCCCATGTCGGCGACATCGGGCAGCCAGTCGAACGCGGCCTGCCCGGCCATCGATCCCAGACTCTCCCCGTAGAGCACCAACTTGGGCCGGTGCTGCGCGGGCAGGCCTCGCCACCGCTCGGCGATGGTGCGCACCAGCAACCGGCCGGAGTCCATCGATTTACGTTGGTCGGCCAGGAAGGAGATCCAGCTCGGCAGGTAGGAGTACTGCACGCCGACGATGGCGGTGTCGCCGTTGTAGAGCATCTCCAGCGCGTCGGCCGCCGCCGGGTCGACCCACCCGGTGCCGGTGGTGGGCACCACGACCAACACCTGGCGGTCGAAGGCGTGGGTGCGGTCCAGTTCCTCGAGCAGCAGCTGCATGCGCGCCTGGTCGTCGCCCGCACTGTGCAGCCCGGCATACACCCTGATGGGTTCACGGGCGGGCCGTCCGTTGATCCGGGCGAGCTCGGCGGCGTGCACTCCCCCGGCGACGAAGCTGCGGCCCTGGCTGCCCAGGGTGGCCCAGGGCGCCAACGACTCCGGGCTGCCGGATCGCTCCGGTTGTAGCGGTTGGTTCGTCCCGGGCACGGTGGCGCTGTCCTCGGGCTGGAACACCGCGCTGGCGCCGGCGAAGAAACCGCGGATCAGCACGCCGTTGATCAAGGTGGTCAGCAGCACGACGACGATCGCGCTGCCGATGAACATGGCGACTTCGCGGTGCAGGTGCCAACGCCGGATCAGCGCCCGTGCCAGCAGCCGACTGGCGTCGATCAGCACCCGCACCGTCGCCACCAGCGCCGCGGCCACCCCGATGGCCACGCCGAGGGTGCGCAGGTAGCCCAGGGTTGCCGGGCCTTCGATGCCCAGCAGTTCGGAGACCTGGCGTTGCCAGCCGGCGGCCGGGATCAGCATCACAATGCACGCGACCGGGGCCGCCACCACCACTGTTGCCTTGAGCGCGAGCAAGACCGGGCGCGGCGGCGGCCACCAGTCGGCACCGCGCAGGACGAACCGCTCCACCGCTGCACCGATCAGCACCCCCAGCCCGTAGCCGAAGGCCGCGTTGATCCCGCCGATCAGCCCCTGGAACAGCCAGTCGCGCGGCAGCAGCGACGGGGTCAGCGACAGGCAGAAGAACAGCGCACCGAACGCCACCCCGACGAACCCCAGCCGCAGCAGGCTCCAAGCCCACACCAGCAGTGGGTGTTTGGCCGGCGCCTGCATCCTGGTCGGACTATCCGAACAGCCCCGGCAGCACCGCTTCGGAGGTGCTGCGCAGTTCGGTCAGCGACACACTGAACTGGCCCTGGACCTCTATCTCCTGCGAGGCCTGGTCCACCACGCCGACGCGAGTGGCCGGTAGGCCGCGCGCCTCGCACATGGAGCGCAATCGGCTCTCCTCGGTGCGCGGCACCGCCACCAGGGCCCTGCCCGCCGACTCGGAGAACAGGAAGACGAACGGGTCGGCATCTTCGGGAAGCAAGATGCGGCAACCGGTTTCACCGGCGATCGACGACTCGACCACCGCCTGGATCAGCCCGCCTTCGCTCAAGTCGTGGGCTGCCGAGATCAGGCCGTCGCGCGATGCCGCGCTCAGCACCTCGGCCAGCAGCTGCTCGCGCTCCAGATCGACCTTCGGCGGCAGTCCGCCCAGGTGGTCGCCGGTCACCTGCGCCCAGATGGACCCGTCGAATTCGTCGCGGGTGTCGCCGAGCAGAATCAGCGTCTCACCCGGTTCGACTCCGAACGCGGTGGGAATACGGCGGCCGACGTCGTCGATAACCCCGAGCACCCCGACCACCGGGGTGGGGTGGATCGGCGTGGCGCCGGTCTGGTTGTAGAAGCTGACATTGCCGCCGGTCACCGGAATCCCCAGTGCCGCACAGCCGTCGGCCAGACCGCGAACGGCCTCGGCGAACTGCCACATCACCCCGGGGTCTTCCGGAGAACCGAAGTTCAGGCAGTTGGTGACGGCGATCGGGGTGGCGCCGGTGACGGCCACGTTGCGGTACGCCTCGGCCAGCGCCAGCTGCGCCCCGGTGTAGGGGTCGAGCTTGGTGTAACGACCAGAGGCGTCGGTGGAGATCGTGATCCCGCGACCGGAGGCCTCGTCGATGCGCAGCATCCCACCGTCGGCGTGTTCGGCCAGCACGGTGTTGCCGCGCACGTAGCGGTCGTACTGTTCGGTGATGAACGCCCGGCTGCACAGGTGCGGGCTGCCCAGCAGCGCAAGCAGCGTCGCACGCAGCTCCTCACCGGTGACCGGCCGCGGCAGCTTGTCGGAGCGGTCGGCGTTGAGCGCGTCCTGGGTGTCGGGGCGCGTGACCGGGCGCTGATAGATCGGGCCTTCGTGGGCCACGGTGCGCGGCGGAACGTCGACCACGGTCTGTCCGTGCCAGGTGATCTGCAACCGGTCGCCGTCGGTCACCTCGCCGATCACGGTGGCGAGTACGTCCCACTTGGCGCAGACCGCCATGAAGGCGTCGACGTTCTCCGGGGCCACCACGGCGCACATGCGTTCCTGCGACTCGCTGGACAGCACCTCGGCCGGGCTCATGTTCGCTGCGCGCAGCGGCACCTGGTCCAGCTGGATCGCCATTCCGCCATCGCCGGCAGAAGCCAGCTCAGAAGTCGCACAAGACAATCCGGCACCACCGAGATCCTGGATGCCGACCACCAGCTTGGCGGCGTAGAGCTCCAGGCAGCACTCGATGAGCACCTTCTCGGTGAAGGGGTCGCCGACCTGCACTGACGGAAGCTTCTTGCGGCCCGCGCCGCTCTCGTCGCCGCCGAAGGTGTCCGATGCCAGCACCGACACCCCGCCGATGCCGTCCAGCCCGGTACGCGCGCCGAACAGGATGATCTTGTTGCCGGCACCGGAGGCGAACGCCAGGTGCAGGTCTTCCTTCTTGAGCACGCCGACGCACAGCGCGTTGACCAGCGGGTTACCCGCGTAGCAGGGGTCGAAGATGGTTTCGCCGCCGATGTTGGGCAGCCCGAGGGAGTTGCCGTAGCCGCCGATGCCGCGCACCACTCCGTCGAGCACCCGGCGGGTGTCGGGAGCGTCGGCGGCGCCGAACCGCAGCTGGTCCATCACCGCGACCGGGCGGGCGCCCATCGCCATGATGTCGCGCACGATGCCGCCCACTCCGGTGGCCGCACCCTGGTAGGGCTCGACGTAGGACGGGTGATTGTGCGACTCCACCTTGAAGGTGACGGCCCAGCCGTCGCCGATGTCGACGACGCCGGCGTTCTCGCCGATGCCGGCCAGCATGGCCTTGCGCATCTCGTCGGTCGTGGTCTCACCGAAGTAGCGCAGATGCACCTTGGAGGACTTGTAGGAGCAGTGCTCACTCCACATCACCGAGTACATGGCCAGCTCGGCGTCGGTGGGGCGGCGGCCCAGGATGTCGCGGATGCGCTGGTACTCGTCGTCCTTGAGACCCAACTCGGCGAACGGTTGCGGGTGCTCGGGCGTTGCAGCGGCGTGTTCGACGGTGTCCAGCGTGGTCGGGGGCGTCACGGGCACAGTCTATGGCACCGATTTCGGCTCAGTCCGGCGCCAGGAATGCCGTCAGAGCCGCCGCATAGGAGCTCACGTCCCGTGCGCCCATCAGTTCCCGTGCCGAATGCATGGCCAGCTGCGGAGCGCCGACGTCAACGGTGGGGATCCCGGTACTTGCGGCGCTCATCGGGCCGATGGTCGATCCGCAGGGCAGATCGGCCCGATGCTCGTAGCGCTGCAGCGCCACCCCGGCCTTCTCGCAGGCCAGCGCGAAGGTGGCGGCGGTGCGGCCGTCGGTGGCGTAGCGCAGGTTGGGCTGCACCTTGAGCACCGGGCCGGCGTTGACCGCGATCGGATGGCCCGGTTCGTGACGCTCCGGGTAGTTCGGGTGGGTGGCGTGCGCCATGTCCGCCGAAGCCAGCGTGGAGGCGGTCAGCCGGCGCAGGAAGTCCTCCCGGTCGCCGCCGGCGGCCAGCGTGATCCGCTCCAGCACGCCTCTCAACAGATCGGACTGGGCGCCGTGATCCGACGTCGATCCGACCTCCTCGTGGTCGAACAGCGCCAGCACCGGCAGATGGCGGCCAGGCTTGGCTGCGATCAGGGCTTCCAGCCCGGCGTAGCAGCTGGCCTGGTTGTCCAGCCGCGGCGCGCTGACGAATTCCTGGCCCACCCCGGTCACGGTCGACGGCGCGAGGTCGTGGGTCATCAGGTCGAAGCCCAGCACGTCGCGGGGCTCGGCGCCGGCGCGCTGCGCCACGTAGCCGAGGAAGTCCGGCGACCGGCCGTCTCCCCAGACGGCGTTGATGTGGCGTTGGGGGTCCAGGGTGACCGATTTGCGGTCGTCGGCCAGGTGGATGGCCAGCTGCGGCACCCGCAGGATCGGTTCATCGATACGGACCAGGTGGTGGCTGATTCCCGCGCCCGCAGAATCGTCGCGCACCGAGAGCCGCCCGCTGATGCCCAGCTCGCGGTCCAGCCAGGAGTTCAGCCAGGCCCCGCCGTACGGCGCCAGGGCCACCAGCTGCCAGCCGGCGACCTCGCGGGCGGGATGCTGCTTGACCCGCAGGTTCGGGCTGTCGGTGTGCGCGCCGATGATCCGGAACGGGATGTGGCCGCCGTGCTCCGGACTGTTCCATGCGATCAGTGAACCGGCACGGACGGCGAAGTACCGCCCCGGCGCCTGCGGCCACCGATCGGTCTCGGCGACCTCGGTGTAGCCGGCGGACCGAAGCCGCTCGGCCACGGTTGCGCAGGCGTGAAACGGCGACGGTGAGGCGTCGATGAATTCGCATAATCCGGTTGCGGTGGCCGCCATGGCTCAAGTCTTTCGCATCGGGACGCCGGCGGGGGCGTTAGGGTCGATACCGTGCCGTCCGTCCAGCCCGTGACCGCTCCCCTGACCTGTGCGGCCATTTTTCTGGTGGCAACCATCAACGAGGGCGGCGAGCAGACAGTGCACGAGGCGTTGCCCGACCTGGCGGGTTTCGCCCGGGCGATCGGCTTTCGCGACCCGACCAAACGGCTGTCGTTGGTGACCTCGATCGGCTCGGAGGCGTGGGACCGGCTGTTCGCCGGGCCCCGGCCGGCGCAGCTGCATCCGTTCGTGGAGTTGACCGGTCCCCGCCACACCGCTCCGGCCACCCCGGGGGACCTGCTGTTTCACGTCAAGGGCGAGACCATGGACGTCTGCTTCGAGCTGGCGGGGCGGATCGTCAAGGCGATGGCCGGCGCGATCACCGTGGTCGACGAGGTGCACGGTTTCCGGTTCTTCGACAATCGAGACCTGCTCGGGTTCGTCGACGGCACCGAGAACCCGGTCGACGACGAGGCGCTGGAGGCCACCGCGGTCGGTGACTCCGATCCCGACTTTGCCGGCGGGTCCTACGTGCACATCCAGAAGTACCTGCACGACATGGCCGCCTGGGAGGCGCTGCCGGTCACCGAACAGGAACGCGTGATCGGCCGGACCAAGGCCGACGACATCGAGTTCGACGACGCGGTGAAACCGGCCAACTCGCACATCGCGCTGAATGTCATCACCGACGAGGACGGCAACGAACTGGACATCGTGCGGCACAACATGCCGTTCGGCTCGGTGGGCGCCGGCGAGTCCGGCACGTACTACATCGCGTACGCGCGGACTCCCGACGTCACCGAGCAGATGCTGCGCAACATGTTCTTCGGCGACCCGCCGGGCAACACCGACCGCATCCTGGACTTCTCCACCGCGGTCACCGGCGGGATGTTCTTCACCCCCACCGCCGACTTCCTCGACGATCCGCCGCCGCTGCCGGGAGCAGCGACGCCCACCCCCACCGAGCCCGTCGAATCCACCGCCGTTCAAGGCTCACTGAACATCGGCAGCCTGAAAGGAACCTCGCAATGAACAACCTGTATCGCGATCTGGCCCCGGTCACCGAAGCGGCCTGGGCCGACATCGAGCAGGAGGCCACCCGGACCTTCAAGCGGCACATTGCCGGTCGCCGAGTGGTCGACGTCAGCGAGCCGGCCGGCCCGACGGCCGCCGCGGTGGGCACCGGCCGGCTGACCGGCATCGGCGCGCCGGCCGACGGCGTCGAAGCGCATCTGCGCGACAGCAAACCGCTGGTGCGCCTGCGGGTTCCGTTCACCCTGTCGCGTGACGAGATCGACGATGTCGAGCGGGGCTCGCAAGATCCCGACTGGGACCCGGTGAAGGCCGCGGCCAAGAAGTTGGCGTTCGCCGAGGACCGGATCATCTTCGGGGGCTACCCGGGCGCCGCGGTGGAGGGCATCCGCAGCGCCAGCTCGAACCCGGAGCTGACGCTGCCGGAGGACCCGCGCGGCATCCCCGACGTGATCAGCCAGGCGCTCTCAGCGCTGCGGCTGGCCGGGGTGGACGGCCCGTACTCGGTGCTGTTGTCGGCAGAGACCTACACCAAGGTCGCCGAGACCTCCGATCACGGCTACCCGATCCTGGAGCACCTGCGCCGGCTGGTCACCGGCGACATCATCTGGGCACCGGCGATCGACGGTGCGTTTGTGCTGACCACCCGCGGCGGCGATTTCGACCTGCGGCTGGGCACCGACGTGTCGATCGGCTACCTGTCGCACGATGCCGAGAACGTGCAGCTCTACCTGCAGGAGACGCTGACGTTCCTGTGCTACACCGCCGAGGCAGCGGTTGCGCTGACCTGCTGACGCCATGGCCCCTGGCGGGCTGAGCCCGTCAGACCGACAGCACCGCGTCCAGCGCGGAGTAGAACAGCCCCAGCCCGTCATCGCTGGGCCCGGTCAGCGCCTCGATGGCGTGCTCGGGGTGCGGCATCAGCCCGACCACCCGGCCGTTGGCCGAGCTCACCCCGGCGATGTCGCGCAGGGAGCCGTTGATGTTGTCGAGGTAGCGGAACACCACCCGACCTTCACCCTCCAGCTCGTCGAGCACTGCTTCGGAGGCCACGTAGCGGCCCTCGCCGGACTTCAGCGGCACCAACAGGTCGGCGTCGGCGTCGAATCGGGAGGTCCAGGCCGTCGCGGTGGAGGCCACCCGCAGCCAGACGTCGCGGCAGACGAAGTGCAGGCCCGCGTTGCGGGTCAGCGCACCCGGCAGCAGCCCGGCCTCGCACAGCACCTGGAAGCCGTTGCAGATGCCGAGTACGGGCATGCCTTGGCCGGCGGCCTTGATGACCTCGCCCATCACCGGGGCGAACCGGGCGATGGCCCCGCAGCGCAGGTAGTCGCCGTAGGAGAAGCCGCCGGGCACCACCACGGCGTCGACGCCCTTGAGGTCGGCGTCGGCGTGCCAGAGGCTGACGGGCTCGGCACCGACGAACCGGACCGCGCGGGCGGCGTCGACGTCGTCGAGGGTGCCGGGGAAGGTGATGACGCCGATCCGGGCACTCACGAGGTCTCCCGGCTGACGGTGAAGTCCTCGATCACCGTGTTGGCCAGCAGCGATTCGGCGATCTCGGCCAGCGCGGCGTCGTCGATCGAATCGTCGACCTCGAGCTCGAAGCGCTTGCCCTGCCGCACATCCGACACTCCGGTGTGTCCGAGCCGAGAAAGCGCTCCGACGATCGCCTGTCCCTGCGGGTCAAGGATCTCGGCTTTGGGCATCACGTGCACAACCACCCGGGCCACGGGTGCTCCCTACTGTCGACGGGGAATCGGTCGGGTCAACAATACCGATGCCCGCCGGTGGCGCCGGAGCGCACAATCTTTAGGTATGCAACTGACCCACTTCGGCCATTCCTGCCTGCTCGCCGATTTCGGCGGAACCACGGTGCTGTTCGACCCCGGCAACTTTTCGCACGGCTTCGAGGGCATCACCGGTCTGGCGGCCATCCTGGTCACTCATCAGCACCCCGATCACGCCGACGTGGCGCGGCTGCCGGCCCTGATCGACGCCAACCCGGGTGCCGCGCTCTACGCCGACCCGCAGACCGCCGCCCAGCTGGGCCCGCCCTGGCAGCCGGTGCACGTCGGGGACGCCTTCGACGTCGGGCCGCTGCGGGTGCGCGGAGTGGGCGGGCAGCACGCGGTGATCCACCCGGAGTTGCCGATGATCGACAACATCTCCTACCTGATCGGCGACGACGGCCATCCGGCCCGGTTGATGCACCCCGGTGACGCGCTGTTCGTGCCCGGCGAACCGGTGGACGTGCTGGCCACCCCGGCGGCGGCGCCGTGGATGAAGATCTCCGAGGCGGTCGAGTACCTGCGCGCGGTCGCGCCGCGGGCCGCGGTGCCGATCCACCAGGGCATCATCGCCGCCGAGGCCCGCGGGATCTATCACGGCCGCCTGGCCGAGATGGGACGCGCCGACTTCCAGGTGCTTCCCGAGGAAAGCTCCGTCACGTTTTAGCCGCGTCGCACCCCTTGCGCGAGAGGGCGCGTTTGTGCCGCGACACGCCGCCTACGCCGTACAACTGCGCACGCTCGCGGGAAACCGGGGTCAGGCGATGTCGCTGGCGGCGCCCCGCCCGGCAGCCCGGCCGGAGAAGATGCACCCGCCCAGGAATGTCCCCTCCAGTGCCCGGTAGCCGTGCACGCCGCCGCCCCCGAAACCGGCCACCTCGCCGGCGGCGTACAGCCCGTCGATCGGCTTGCCGTTCGCGCCCAGCACCCGGGAGTCCAGGTCGGTTTCCAAGCCACCCAACGTCTTCCGGGTCAGGATGTGCAGCTTGACCGCGATCAGCGGACCGGCGGACGGATCGGTCAGCCGGTGCGGGGCCACCACCCGGCCGATCCGGTCGCCCAGATAGGCCCGGGCGCCGCGGATCGCGGTGACCTGACCGTCCTTGCTGAATCGGTTCGCCACTTCACGATCGCGCGCGGTGACCTCGGCCTCGACCGTCGCGTACTCCAACGGCACCACATCGGGCAGGTCGTTCATGGCGGCTACCAGGTCACGCAGCGACGAGGCGTGCACGAAATCCACCCCGCGATCGATGAACGCCTGTACCGGCGGGGGCGGCCCGGACCGGGCGCGCGACGCGGCCAGCTGACGCAGACTGCGGCTGGTCAGGTCGGGATTCTGCTCCTGGCCCGACAGCGCGAATTCCTTCTCGATGATCCGCCGGTTCAGCACGAACCAGGTGTAGTCCTGACCGGAGCGAGCGATGTGCTCGAGCGTGCCCAGGGTGTCGAATCCGGGATACAGCGGCCCGGGCAGCCGTACGCCGGCGGCGTCGAGCCACAGCGGCGACGGTCCGGGGATGATCCGGATGCCGTGGCCCGGCCAGATCGGGTCGTGGTTGGTGATGCCCTCGGTGTAGTGCCACATCCGGTCCCGGTTGATCACCCGGCCGCCGGCCGCCTCGGTGATCCCGATCATCCGGCCGTCGACGTGTGCGGGCACCCCGGCCAGCAGCTGCGCGGGCACCCGGCCCATCCGCTCCGGCCAGTTCTGGCGCACCAGATCGAGATTGCCGCCGATACCGCCGCTGGTAACCAGTACCGCAGGGGCACGGAACTCGAACTGTCCCACCGTGTTCCGCGATGACGCCACGCCGCGCTCGGCGGCCGAGGGCTCCAGCACACTGCCCCGCACCCCGGTCACTCGGCCGCCCTCGACGATCAGCTCGTCGACCTGGTGCCGGAAGGCGTATCGGACCCGCGAACGGCCTCGCAGCCGGCCCGCGAAGATCTCCACCAGGGCCGGTCCGGTGCCCCAGGTGATGTGGAATCGGGGCACCGAATTGCCGGGCCCGGTGGCGCCGTAACCGCCACGTTCGGCCCAGCCCACCAGCGGAAACACTTTCAGTCCGCGGGCACGCAGCCAACTGCGCTTCTCACCCGAGGCGAAGTCCACGTAGGCGTGCGCCCATTGGCGCGGCCAGTGGTCGCACGCCCGGTCGAACCCGGCGGTGCCCAGCCAATCCTGTAGCGCCAGTTCGTGGCTGTCACGTACCCCGAGCCGGCGCTGCTCGGGGCTGTCGACGAAGAACAGCCCGCCGAAGGACCAGAACGCCTGTCCGCCCAGATTGGCGCTGTTCTCCTGGTCGACGATGAGAACGCGCTGGCCGCGGTCCACCAGCTCGCAGGCCGCCACCAGGCCCGCCAGACCTGCCCCGACGACGATCGCGTCAGCGTCCGCCTTACCGCTCATGGCGTCCCAGGGTAACGACTCAGGCGCTCAACTCCGAGGCCACGTCGACCGGTGCGAGCGGCCACCGGTAGCGCTCCCGCCGGCAACCGTGGCCCAACGCCGTGTCCACCGCGTCCAGCATGGCCTCGGCCACTCCCGGCTTGTTCAGCTGTCGCGCGCCTACCGACAGCCGCACCAGGCCGTCACGACGAGCGATGCGCTCACTGGTGGCCACCACCATCCGGCACCACCAGGGCGCAGCGAGAAATCCGGCCCCGACGCCGACCACCCGGGCCCGCACGGTATGACCCAGCACCAGGTCGGTGACGCCATGCAAACCGCCCAGAAGCCGGAAACCGTTGTGCGGCAAAGCTTTGATGGTGCCCGGCGAAACGGTCCAGCCGGGCGCGGCGAACAGCCGGGTGCGTAGTCCAAGATGCTCCAGTACGCGGTCGGCGCCGAGTAGCCGCAGATTGGCCTCATGGGCCGGCAGCGTGGCGAACTCGCCGCGGCGCTTCTTGGTGGCGGCCTCGTCGAAGCCGTGCAGCACGATCGCCGCGCCGTCGGCGCGCCGCTGCGTCAGCCAGTCGACGGTGTCCGGATCGCGGTCGAGGCGGTAGTCGCCCCCCAGCCGGGGCGCCACCAGCAGCGACACCGGTACGCCGCGGGCGTCCAGCTGCGCGCAGAAGGCCTCGGCGTCGGCCCGGGTGTGCGCCCCGATTCCGGAGACGGAGACGATCAGTTGTCCGGTCACCACATCAGTGTGACCAGCGCAGGTGACCTGTCGGTGACATCGAGGAAGACGTCAGATAGCGCTACGGAGTCGCCCGGCGGCGACTGTGGTCGGCCGGATCGGTGGTGTCCGCGGCGATCGCCTTGAGGCGGGCCAGATCACGGGGGTGCAGACCCGGCGTCATCTCCAGCGATTCCAGCAGCAGGTCGGTCTGCTCCCGCAGGGCGGGCAGGTGCTCGGGCCGGCCGTATTCCTTGACGTGAGCGACCAGCATCCGCAGCACCCGCAGGATCGCCGCTGCTACCAGGGGCTGACTGGGCGCAACCTGGCGAAGTTGGTCGAAACCGTGCCCGATGTATTCCTTGGGGTCGAGATCCCAGGGCCGCAACAGTATTCGACCATCCGGTCCGGCCACCGCCCGCGGTCGCGGCGGCACCGTCAGCACGCGGCGCAGCAGGCTGCCCACCCGCAGCGTGGCCTCCACCGCCGTGGTCGGGTCGTTGATCGCCGAGCTGAGTGCACGCAGCCCGATATCGACCAGCTGCCGGAAGGCGAAGTCGACGTCTTCCTGCATGGTGCGGCTGTCACTGACGACGACCGCCCGGGACAGCTTGTCCCGCACCCGATCCGGATTGGCCGGCACCGGCCAGATGGTGACCAGCGGCTGGCCGAGGTGGATGTAGGCACCGACGCGGGTGTCCAACCGGATTGTGGTGCCGGCCGGGATCGCGGCCAGCAGCCGCTGGGGGTTGACCTGACTGACCCAGCCGTTGCCGGGCGAGGTCAGCCGCAGTGCGTCCGGGGGAACCTCCATGTCCGCCTCGTGGGCGGGTCGCTCGTGGGCGGCGGCGGCCGCGACGGCGTCGATCACCATGGAGCCCTCGGCCGCGATCTCGCGCACCACCTGCCCGACCTCCAGCCGGTGGGCCAGGTGGTCGACGTGGGCGATGATCGTGATGACCGTCGCGATTGTCAGTACGACCGCGACCGTCACCGTCAGCGGCGGCGCGGGGACCGGCGACGACCCATCGAGGTCGGGCAGGCTCAGCACGCAGTACACGAACGACGCGACCAGCAGGCCGATGACCACCTGGCTGAGCCGGTCTCGGATGAACCACCGCATGACTCGGGGCGACAGCTGCGAACTTGCCAGCTGCAGGCTGACGATGGTCAGCGAGAAGATGACTCCCGCGGTGGTGATGGTCGCGCCGGCGATGGTGGACAGCAGCGTGGTGGCCACACCGCTGTCCATCTTCAGCAGGAAGCGCGGCGACGGGCCGATGTTGCGGTCCGCCACCCGGGTGATGACGGCGAGCGCCATTCCGCCGAACACGATCACCAATGGCAGCGCGAACAGGCTCTCCCGGAACCGGTAGGCCAGCGCCGCCGCCCGCACGCTGGGGAAGCGTTCCGACCGGGTATGCATCAGCCAGGCAGGACGGCTTCGATGGCGGCGATCACCTCGGGTGCATCCGGCACCGTGGTCGGGCGGAAGCGGTTGACCACGCTGGCACCGGGGGCGAGCAGGAACTTCTCGAAGTTCCACTGCACGTCACCGGCGGCGCCCTCGGCGTCGGCGGTCTGGGTCAGCTCCGCATACAGCGGATGGCGGTCCGCGCCGTTGACATCGGTCTTGGCCAGCAGCGGAAAGGTCACCCCGTAGGTGGTGGAGCAGAAGGTCGCGATCTCCTCGGCCGTTCCGGGCTCCTGGCCCATGAACTGGTTGCAGGGCACGCCCAGCACGGTCAGCCCGCGGTCGCCGTAGTCTTGCGCGAGCTTCTCCAGCGCGCCGTACTGCGGGGTGAGTCCGCATTTGGACGCGACGTTGACGACCAGGACCGCACGGTCGGCGTAGTCGGCCAGCGAGGTGGCACGGCCGTCAAGGGTGGTCAGCGGGATATCGACGAGGCTCATGGCCGCGACGTTACCCGCAGCCGACAACCGCCAGCAGCCAGGCGTAGGAGAACGCGATCTCCTTCCAGCGTTCGTAGCGCCCGGAGATACCGCCGTGGCCGGCGTTCATCTCGGTTTTCAGCAACACCGGATTGATGTCGGTCTTGGTATGCCGCAGCGCCGCGATCCACTTCGCCGGTTCGACGTAGTACACCCGGGTGTCATTCAGCGAGGTCATCGCCAGGATCGGCGGGTATTCCCGGCTGGCGATGTTCTCGTACGGCGAGTAGGACTTCATGTAGAAGTAGACGTCCTTGTCGTCCAACGGGTTTCCCCATTCGTCCCACTCGATGACGGTCAGCGGCAGCGACGGGTCCAAGATCGTGGTCAGCGGGTCGACGAACGGGACCTGTGCCACCACCCCGGCGAACAGATCCGGCGCCAGGTTAGTCACCGCCCCCATCAGCAGGCCGCCGGCGCTGCCGCCCATCGCCACCAGATGCCCGGGCCGGCACACCCCTGCATCGATCAGGTGACGGCCCACGGCGACGAAGTCGGTGAAGCTGTTCTTCTTCTCCAGCAGCTTGCCGCGCTCGTACCACAGCCGGCCCATCTCGCCGCCGCCGCGAACGTGGGCTACGGCGAACACCATCCCCCGATCCAGCAACGACAACCGAGCGATCGAGAACTGCGGATCCTCACACGCCTCGTAGGCACCGTAGCCGTAAAGCAATGTGGGAGCGGGCATTTCGATTCCGGCTCGGTGCACAATCGACACCGGCACCCGGGTGCCGTCCTCGGCATAGGCCCAGTCGCGATATTCGACGTAGTCGGTGCTGCGGTATTCGCCCAGTACCGGTTGTTCGCGCAACAGGGTGCGTTCACCGGTCGCTAGGTCGATGTCGTAGACCCGCACCGGGGTGATGAACGACGTCGCACCTACCCGCAGCTTCGGGGCGTCCCAGTTCGGATTGGTTGCCAGACCCGACGACGTCAGCTCGGTGTCGAACGTGATCTCCTGCGGCGGTTGGAGATCACCATCGGCGCCGATCGGCCACAGCTGGATGCGGGGCAGGCCCTCGGCGCGGTATCCGACCACGAGGTGATGCGCGAAGGCATCCACCGCGTCGAGCCGCACGTCGTCGCGTCCGGCGATCAGAGTCTGCTGCGCGGCCGGATCGCTCACCGGGGCCTGCACCAAGGTGAAGTTGACCGCACCGTCGTTGTGCAGCATCAGGAATTGGTCCTGGCCGCCGATGATGGCGTGCTCGACGGAGTATTCGACGCCTTCGCGGCGAGGCAGCACCACGGTGAACGCGGCGTGCGAGTCGGCCGCGTCGGCGTAGCGCACCTCGGTGGTGATCGACGAACCGGCCGCGATCAACACGTAGGCATCGCTGCGGGTGCGTCCCACCGACAGCCAGTATCGTTCGTCGGCCTCGTGGTAGACCTGCTCGGCGGAGTCCGCGGGGTTGCCGATTCGGTGGCGCCACACGGTGTCCGGGCGCCAGGCTTCGTCGACGGTCGTGTAGTAGACGGTCTGATTGTCGGTCGCCCAAGTCACCCCGGCGCCGATCCCGGCGATCTCGTCGGCAAGCAGCTCGCCAGTGGATAAATCCTTGAACCGCAGGGTGTATCGCTCATCTCCGACGACATCGACGGAGTAGGCCAGGACGCGACTGTCCGGGCTGACGCTGGCGGCACCGAGCGCGAAGAAGTCGTGCCCTTCGGCCTCGGCATTCTGGTCGAGCAACACCTGCTCGCCCGGGATCTCGGTGGCCTCTTCGAGCTGCGGCGGGTCCCAGTCATCGGGGCTGCTGACCGGGCAGCGGCAGTGGACGCCGTACTGCCTTCCCTCGAAGGTGCGCGCGTAGTACCACCAGTCGCCGCGGCGAGCGGGCACCGACAGGTCGGTTTCCTTGGTGCGAGCCTTGATCTCGTCGAAAATGTCCTGCCGCAAGGGTTCCAGATGTGCCGTGGTGGCGTCGGTGTACGCGTTCTCGGCTTCCAGGTGGGCGATCACCGCGGGATCAGACTTGTCACGCAGCCACTCATAAGAATCGACGAAGACGTCCCCGTGGTGCGTGCGAGTGCTGGCTACGCGCTTTGCCGAAGGTGGACCCGGGAGATCCTGCGATACGTCGGTCATGCTGCGGGGCCGACCCAGTCGTCGAAGGACAGACCCGAAATGCGTTCGTAGGCCTCGATATAACGGGCGCGCGTCGCGGCGATGATGTCGTCGGGCAGCGCCGGGGGCGGCTGGTCTGAAGCCCGGTCCCAACCGGATTCCGGACCGGTCAGCCAGTTGCGGACGAACTGTTTGTCGAAGCTCTGCTGCACGACCCCGGCGCGGTAGTGGTCGGCCGGCCAGTAGCGCGACGAGTCGGGGGTGAACACCTCGTCGGCCAACACCAGGTTGTCGTGTTCGTCGATCCCGAACTCGAACTTGGTGTCGGCGATGATGATTCCCTTGGTCAGCGCGTGGTCGGCCGCTTGCACATAGGTCGCCAGGGTGCGGTCGCGCAACTGGCCGGCCCGCACCGGACCCACCAGGTCGATCACCTGCGCGAACGAGATGTTCTCATCGTGTTCGCCGATCTCGGCTTTGGTCGCCGGGGTGAACAGCGGGTTGAGGAACTTGCTGGCTTCCACCAGTCCGGGCGGCAACGGGATGCCGCACACGGCACCGCTGCGCTGGTAGTCCAGCAGGCCCGAGCCGGTCAGGTAGCCGCGAGCCACACACTCCACCGGCATCATCTTCAGCTGGCGCACGACCAGCGCGCGGCCGAGCACCTCATCGGGGATACGCGGGTCGTCGGGCGGCCCGGCCAGGTGATTGGGGGCCTCGACGAGGTCGAAGAAGAACACACTCATCGCGGTCAGGATGCGGCCCTTGTCCGGGATCTCGCTGTCGAGGATGTAGTCGAACGCCGAGATCCGGTCGGTCGCGACGAACAGCAGATGCTGATCATCGATCCGGTAAAGTTCGCGGACTTTGCCGCTGGCCAGGTGCTGGTAATCGGAGAGCGCAGGTCGCGGCATTCGGCCAGCTTAGCGGTAGGCACTGTGCTGGGATCGGATGATGACCTCCCGGTTGCTGCCCTACGCCACCTCCCCCGGCCGCCTACTGGCCCAACTGTTCAGCGACCTCGTCGTCGCGGCGTGGACCTTCTTGTGGGTACTCGTCGCGCTCGCCGTCCATGGCGCGGTCACTACCATCGCCGGTGTCGGGCAGCAGTTCGAGCGCGGCGCCAACGGTGTGGCCGACAGTTTGACGTCGGCAGGCAAGAGCGCGGACCGTATCCCGCTGGTCGGCGACGCCGTGAGCAAGCCGCTCACCGCGGCGGGCCATGCCGCCGTCGACATCGCCGGGGCGGGCCACAATCTGAACACCACGGCCGGCTGGCTGGCCTACGTGCTCGCGTTCGCGGTCGCGGCCCCGCCGATTCTGGCGGTGGCGATGCCGTGGCTGGTCTTGCGACTGCGGTTCTTCTTGCGCAAACGAGCGGTGCTGGGTTTGTACGCCACCATGGCCGGGCAGCAACTTCTGGCGCTGCGCGCGCTGACCAATCGTCCTTTGGGGAAGCTGACCGCGATCAGTCCCGACCCCGCCGGGGCCTGGCGCCATGCCGACCCCGCGGTGATCGGAGGATTGGCCCTCCTCGAGCTGCATTCCGCGGGCGTGGCCCGGCGATCTCGGCGCGGACCGGCACGCTGAGCGGGGGAAATCGCACGGAACCCGGGCCGGTCGGGCTACGTCCGACCTATGTGGACAACTATCTACGGCGTCACGACGGTGTGATCACCCGCTCGCAGGCCTTGGAGTGCGGCCTCTCCAGCTCCGCCATCGGCCGCCGACTCCAATCTGGACGCTGGCGGCGCTGCGGGCCCGGCGTGTACTTTGCCGACGATCGTCCGTTCACCACCGCCGCGCGCATCCGAGCAGCGGTGTGGAGCTACGGAATTGACGCCGTCGCCAGCGGATTGGCGGCGGCCTGGTGGCACCAGCTGGCCACCGCCGCACCGAATTTGGTCGAGGTTACCGTTCCTCGCGATTCACATGGGCGGGCTCATCGAGGCACCCGACTCAGGCGCCGAGACCTCTTTCCCGAGGATGTGGTCGAGCGCAGGGGGCTGCTGGTTACCGGGCTCGCCCTGACGACGGTCGAGGCCGCTGCCCGTCGTGGCGGGGGCCCCAAGGTGATGGATACCGCCCTGCAGCGCCACACTGAACTACCCCACCTGTGGCGGGCCCAGCTGCGAAACGCGGGCCGGCAGGGTTCCCCGGCGGCCCGTCGGATGCTGCAGGCGGCAGAGAGCGGCGCGCGTTCACAGGCCGAGCGAATGCTGGTCCAACTGTTGCGCGATGCCGGCATCACTGGATGGGTGGCGAACTATCGACTGGGCGGCTACAAGATTGACGTTGCCTTTCCAGAAATCGCAGTTGCGATCGAAGTTGACGGCTGGGCGTATCACAGCGGCCCGGATGAATTCGAAGGTGACCGAGTGCGGCAGAACCAGATCGTGCTGCGGGGGTGGACCGTGCTCCGGTTCACCTGGCTGGACTTAGTCACTGCCCCGGATCGGGTCATCACCGAGATCCGGTGGGCGATTTCGGCGCGATAGTGCCCGCTGAGCGGGTAAAACCGCGCCGAAATCGCAGCGGATCTAGGGCCGCAGTTCCACCATCATGTGTCTCATCCCGGTGTGGCGGTTGCTGCGCGTCCACTCCACCGGCGCCACCACCGCCAATTCGCCGAACCGGCCCAGCAGCTCCTCGTAGAGTACCCGCAGTTCCAACCGGGCCAGATGGGCGCCCAAACAGAAATGCGCGCCGTGTCCAAAACCGATGTGCGGATTGGGTTTACGGGTGATGTCGAATTGGTCGGCGCGGTCGAAAACCGTCTGATCGCGGTTGGCCGATCCTTCCCACACCAGCACCTTCTGGCCAGCGTCGATGGTCCGCCCGCCCAGCACTGCGCGCCGGGTGGCGGTGCGCCGCTTCGACGGCGCCGGTGAGGTCCAGCGCAGGATCTCCTCGATGGCGGTGGGCAGCAGGCCGAAATCGCCGCGCAGCAAACGGTATTGGCCGGGGTGCTGAGCCAGCGCCAGCAGCCCGCCGGCGATGGCGTTGCGGGTGGTCTCGGCGCCGGCACTGAACAGCAATTGGAAGAACAGATACACCTCGAGATCACTGAGCTCGGGGTCGGTCGAGTTGGCCACCACCGACAGCATGTCGTCGGCGGGCTCGGCACGCTTGGCCGCGATCAACTCCCGCCCGAAGGTGTAGACCCGGTTGCCGGCGTCCTCGATGGACAGTCGCGACACCACCGCCTTGCGCGAGCCGCGGAAGTCGAAGCTGGGCTCGATCGCCTCGAACAGCCAATGCCGGTCGGCCTCGGGTACGCCCAGCAGGATGCAGATCATCTGCATCGGTATCTCGGCGGCGATGTCGACCAGGAAATCAAAGGGAACCCCGGGCTCGACGGCGTCGAGCAGGGTCCGGGCCCGGTGGCGCAGGTCGGTTTCGACGCGGCGGATCATCCGCGGAGTCAGTCCGGAGCTGACCAGCCGTCGGACCTGCGCGTGGCGCGGGTCGTCCATCATGTTCAGCAGCTGGCCCGCGATCGGTAGGTCCTGCAGCACGGTGCCGCCGAACGGCCGGTCCCCGCCGGTGACCGACGAATAGGTCTGCGCGTCGCGCAGCACTTCGAGCGTTTCGGCGTGCGTGGCCACCGACCAGAAGCCGTCGCCGTCCGGTGTGTGTGCGGTGGGCTCGTGCCAGAACACCGGGGCGACGCGGCGGTGCAGCGCGAACAGCTGGTGCGGGAAGCCGTCGGCGAAGTTGTCCAGATCGGTGAAGTCGATGCTCGCGAGCCCCTGGACCTCCATGACGGCTACAGGATCGCGCCCGGGCTGTAGGCAGCCCCGGCCGGATACCGTTCGACGAGTTCGGCCACCTCTGCCGCCACTCGGTCGACCTGGTCGGCGGCCGCACCGGTGAACGCCTGCCGGTCGGCGACGGCCGCATCCAGCGCGGCCCGGTCCAGCGGCAGCCGTTCGTCGGCGGCCAGCCGGTCCAGCAGGTCGGGTTCGGCGCCCCGCTCCCGCATCGCCAGCGCGACGGCCACCGCGTGTTCCTTGATCACCTCGTGAGCGGCTTCGCGGCCGACCCCGGCACGCACCGCGGCGATCAACACCTTGGTGGTGGCAAGGAACGGCAGGTAGCGGTCCAGTTCACGGGTGATCACCGCCGGGTAGGCCCCGAACTCGTCGAGCACGGTCAAGAAGGTCTCGGTCTGCCCGTCGATGGCGAAGAAGGCGTCGGGCAGTGCGACGCGACGTACCACCGAGCAGAAAACGTCGCCTTCGTTCCACTGAGCGCCGGCCAGTTCGGCCGCCATCGACCCGTAGCCGCGCAACACCACCTGCAGGCCGTTGACCCGCTCGCAGCTGCGGGTGTTCATCTTGTGCGGCATCGCCGACGAGCCCACCTGGCCGGGCGCGAAGCCCTCGGTGACCAGTTCGTGGCCGGCCATCAGCCGGATCGTCTGCGCCAGCGAGGAGGGTCCGGCGCCCAGCTGAACCAGCGCGGAGACCACGTCGTGGTCCAGCGAGCGGGGATAAACCTGCCCGACGCTGGTCAGCACCGCGGAAAATCCCAGAAAATCTGCGACGAGGCGCTCCAAATGCGCCAGTTTGGCGGTGTCACCGTCGAACAGATCCAGCATGTCCTGCGCGGTGCCCATCGGCCCCTTGATGCCGCGCAGCGGATAGCGATCGATCAGCTCACGGACGCGCCGCAGCGCGAGCAGGGTTTCCTCGGCAGCCGAGGCGAACCGCTTCCCCAACGTGGTGGCCTGCGCGGCGACATTGTGGCTGCGCCCGGCCATCACCAGGTCGCGGTAGGCCACCGCGTGGTTGACCAGGCGCACCGCGACCGCCACCCCGTGGTCGTGGATCAGCTGCAGGGACTGGCGGATCTGCAGCTGCTCGACATTTTCGGTCAGGTCCCGGCTGGTCATGCCCTTGTGGATGTGCTCGTGACCGGCGAGGGCGTTGAACTCCTCGATACGTGCCTTGACGTCGTGGCGGGTCACCCGCTCGCGGGCTGCGATCGACGCCAGGTCGACGTCACCGAGGACGGCCTCGTAGTCGGCGATCGCCTGCGCGGGGACCGGCACACCAAGCTCGGACTGGGCGCGCAGTACCGCCAGCCACAGCCGCCGTTCAGCGACGATCTTGGCCTGCGGGGACCAGATGTCTGTCATCGCGGTGCTGGCGTAACGGGTGGCCAGCACATTGGGGATGCTCACGAGCAGCTAGCTTACGGTCGTCCCGTCCGGCGGAGTCTGACCGGCCTGGACAGCAGGCGCCGCTCCCAGCATGACCGGGCCTCGACCTTCGGACAGCGAGATCGCGGCATCGATGAGGTGCTCCCGGACGACCTGGACGGCACGCCATGGGGGCACCGGTTCGCAGATGAAGGCGGGGTTGGCTCGGGTGGCACGGCGCATCACGTGGTGACACCCCTGCGCGAACTGCACCCGCTGGACCGTCATGTCGTCAGCCCGGCTGGTGAGCGGGTAGGGATTCTGGGTGTAGCGGACGCACGCGCCGTCCCGGTCGATTCCGTAACCGGCCAGCAGGCCGCCATAGGGGTCGACGGTGACCGGCCAGAAGGGCGGCGCGAGGTCGAAGGAACGCACGATCTCTCGGCGCGGCCCGACGGGGACATGCCGGGTGAGGGATCGGGTGCGGCAGCGGGTGGCGATGTCGCAGGGGCGCACTCGCTTGTTGCGCATGAACTCAAGGAAGACCTCGACCGCTATGCGAGCTGCCGGCGGCCACTCATGATGCGCCAACGTGGCATTACTCTCGTTGGCGCGGCCAACGGTCAACATGGCGACTCCACATGTCGAGAAAAACGGACAGGCTCGTAGTCTGACACAGACTGCCGGTCGGTGAGTACCCTTTTGCCGATGAGTAACGGGAGGCCAACCCGGCGGGACATGCACGCTGAGCTCACGCGGACCGCGGTGCTCGACGCCGCCCGGACACTTTTCGTTGCCAAGGGCTTCGAAGCGACCTCGGTCGATGAGATCGCGCAGGCATCGCACTCCAGCAAGGGCGCCGTCTACCATCACTTTCGCGACAAGCAGGCGATCTTCGCCGAGGTCTTCCGGCTCAGCCAGGCCGATGTCATGCAGGCCGTACTACCGGGCGCCCTGGAGTCAATGCCTGGCGACGCCAGCCCGTGGGAACAGGCGCTGTTGGCCATCAGCGCGGTGCTGCGCTGCTACGTCGACAATCACGACGCACGGGTGTTGCTACGGGAATCGGCCAGCGCCTTGGGCTGGGACCGCAAGCAGATCGTCGATGAGGAACTGGCGCTTCCATTGCTGCGCGCGGTACTCGGCGAGCTGATCGAGGCCGGCGAGATCGAGGCGGTGCCCGTTGGCGTCACCGCGGAGTTGCTCTACGCGCTGCTCAGCAAGACCGGGCCCATCATCGCCGCCGCCGCCGATCCCGCACACGCGGTCAGCGAGATCGAGCCGGTGCTGTTCGCCTTGCTCAACGGCCTGCATCGCGAGCAGCCGCAGCCGGCGGGCGAAACCAAACGATTGGGTTTCGCCCGACCGAAAACGCCCTAGCCGAGGCGTCGCGGTGGTGGTCGGGCTCCGCCGCGCTTGCGATCGCCGCGGGCCCTACAGCGCGTGCAGGATGTCTTCGACCCGGTCCTTGGCGTCACCGAACAACATGGCGGAGTTCGGCCGGAAGAACAGCGGGTTCTGCACACCCGCGTAGCCGGAAGCCATGGAGCGCTTGAAGACGATCACGTTGTCGGCGTCCCACACGGTCAGCACCGGCATGCCCGCGATCGGGCTGGACGGGTCTTCGGCGGCCGCCGGGTTGACGGTGTCGTTGGCGCCGATCACCAGCACCACCGACGTGTCACCGAAGTCGTCGTTGATCTCGTCCATCTCCAGCACGATGTCGTAGGGCACCTTGGCCTCTGCCAGCAGCACGTTCATGTGGCCGGGCAGCCGGCCGGCGACCGGGTGAATGCCGAACCGCACGTTGACGCCGCGGTCGCGCAGCTTGCGGGTGAGCTCGGCGACCCCGTACTGGGCCTGTGCGACGGCCATGCCGTAGCCGGGGGTGATGATCACCGAGTCGGCGCCGCCCAACATCTCGGCCACGCCCTCGGCGGTGATCTCCCGGTGCTCGCCGTAGTCCTTGTCCTCGGCCGGTCCGGCCTCGATCCCGAACCCGCCGGCGATCACCGAGATGAACGAGCGGTTCATCGCCTTGCACATGATGTAGGACAGGTAGGCACCCGAGGAGCCGACCAGCGCGCCGGTGATGATCAGCAGGTCGTTGGAGAGCAGGAAGCCCGAGGCCGCCGCCGCCCAGCCGGAGTAGCTGTTGAGCATGGAGACCACCACCGGCATGTCGCCGCCTCCGATGGATGCCACCAGGTGCCAGCCCAGCGCGAGCGCCAGCAGGGTCACCACGATCAGCAGCCACAGCTTGGGCTCGTTGACGAACCACACCGTCAAAGCGACGAACGCGACCAGCGCGCCGATGTTGAGGAAGTTCTTGCCCGGCAGCATCAGCGGGTTGGACTTCATCCGCCCCGAGAGCTTGAGGTTGGCCACGATCGAGCCGGTGAAGGTCACCGCACCGATGAACACCCCGATGAACACCTCGGCGGAGTGGATGCCGAACAGCCCCTGGGCGGCCAGTTCGCGGGCGTCGGCGCTGCACGGGCTGTTTTCTACGTGCAGGTAGCCGTTCCAGCCGACCAACACGGCGGCCAGACCGACGAACGAGTGCAGCAGCGCGATCAGCTCGGGCATGCCGGTCATCTCGACCACCTTGGCGCGCCACAACCCGATCGCCGCACCCACCACGGTGGCCCCGATCAGCAGCGCCAGGCCGACCTGATTGATGTCGTGATGGACCGCCAGGGTGATCGTCGCGGCGAGCGCAACCGCCATCCCGAGGATGCCGAAGCTGTTGCCGGCCTTGGACGTCTCGTGCTTGCTCAGCCCGGCCAGAGCCAGGATGAACAGCAGCGCCGCGACGATGTATGCCGCCGAGGCGGCGGTCTCAACTGAAAACATAAGCGGGGTCTACTCCAAGTCGGGGTGCGCAGCGCCTAGCTGCGGGAGAACATGGCGAGCATGCGGCGGGTCACCGCGAAACCACCGAAGATGTTGATGCTGGCCAGCAGGATCGCCGCGGCGGCCAAACTCGTGATGGCCGGGTCGCCGTGGCCGATCTGCAGCAGCGCGCCCACCACGATGATTCCGGAGATCGCATTGGTCACCGACATCAGCGGCGTGTGCAGCGCGTGGTGCACATGGCCGATCACGTAGTAACCGATCACGATCGCCAACGCAAAGACGATCAGGTGCACCTGCAGTGCCGCCGGCGCCATCGCGACCAGTGCGAACAGCACTGCCGCCGCGGACACCACCACGCCCAGCCGGCGTCCGGCCGACATCGGTTCCTTGGCTTTCTGCGTGACCACCGGGGCTTCGGCGACCTTGGCCGGAGCCGCCGAGACCTGCACCGGGGGCGGCGGCCAGGTCGACGCACCGTCACGCACCACGGTCATCGACCGCTGCACCACGTCGTCGAAGTCCAGCACCAGCTGGCCGTCCTTGCCGGGAGTCATCAACTTCATCAGGTTGACCAGGTTGGTGCCGTAGAGCTGCGACGCCTGCGCGGGCAGCCGGCCGGCCAGGTCGGTGTAGCCGATGATCGTCACCCCGTTGGCGGTGACGACGGCCTGGTCCTTGACGGTGCCCTCAACGTTGCCGCCGTTGGCCGCGGCCATGTCGACGATCACGCTGCCCGGTTTCATCGACGCGACCATCTCGGCGGTGATGATCCGCGGCGCGGGCTTACCCGGGATGAGCGCGGTGGTGATGATGATGTCGACGTCGGCACTCTGCTCGGCGTAGAGCGCTGCCTCGCGGACCTTGTAGTCGTCGCTCATCTCTTTGGCGTAGCCAGTGGCCGACACCTCGGTCTCGGTCGATTCGATCGACAGGTATTCCCCGCCGAGCGAGCGCACCTGGTCGGCCACCTCGGGCCGCGGGTCGGTCGCCCGCACGATGGCACCCAGGCTGCCGGCGGCACCGATCGCGGCCAAGCCCGCAACCCCGGCGCCCACCACCAGCACCTTGGCCGGCGGCACCTTGCCCGCGGCGGTCACCTGGCCGGTGAAGAATCGGCCGAAGACGTGGGCAGCCTCGATCACGGCGCGGTAGCCGGCGATGTTGGCCATCGAGCTCAGCACGTCCAGCGACTGCGCGCGCGAGATCCGGGGTACCGCGTCCATCGACAGCGCCGTGATGGGCCGGCGAGCCAGGTCCTCCACCCGGTCCGGGTTCAGCGCCGGAGCCAGCAGGCTGACCAGCGTCGCGCCCGGCTTCATGCCGTCCAGCTGCTCAGCCGACGGGGCGTTGACACCGAACACGATGTCGGCGGCACGCGCATCGCCGATGGTGGCGCCGGCCTCGGTGAACGCCGCGTCGGAAAAGGACGACGCTTCGCCCGCACCGGCATCCACTACGACGTCGTAACCGAGCTTGGTCAGTGCAGCGACCGTCGTCGGCGTCGCCGACACACGCGTCTCACCGGGCTGCGCCTCGGATAGGACACCGATATTCATGACGTAGCTCTCCACATTCGCATCTCTTGGCCGTCTTCAGGCGCTGACGGGCGTTCTCCAAGCGTCTCCGGCCCCTTTGTTACCCGCCAGTAGCTAAGGAGCGACAAAGGGATCGAGGCAGCATACCGTGTGCGGCTCTCAGGCCGACACTGCCCGCTGATCCAGTGGGGCGAGCATATCGATGACGTCGACGACCGCGGCCCGGGCGGCCACCCGCGGCCCCTGCAGATCATCGACCAGTGCCGCCATCACCGCGCCGTCCACCATGCAGACCAGGGCATATGCCATCTCGACCCGCGCGATCCGACCGGAGCGTTCGACCGCTTCAGCAACCGCATCGGACCGTTGATGCAGGACCCGGCGCTGAATGCCGCGCAGCGCCGGGTGGCGAGAACAGACGATATAGCGCTCATAGCGGGAGATGAGCTGCTCGTCGATCTGCTCGTCGCTGCCCTCCCCCACCAACAGCTCCACCAAGATGTCCGCCGTGGTCTCGGCACTGCGTCGGCGCCGGGACAGCTCGGTGATGCGCGCTCGCAACTGTGCGACCTCCAACATCCCGATGTGTTCCACGGCGTGCGCGATGAGGTCTTCAAGTGACGAGAAGTAATAGGTCGTCGATGCCAGCGGCAGACCGGCTCGGTGCGCCACGGCACGATGCCGCACGGCGTCGAAACCGCCCTCGCGCAGCAGCTCGGCGGCGGCGCTGATCAGCGCATACCGCCGTCGTTCGCCCTTGGGCGTCACTGCTGTCATCACGCCTAGAGATGCTGCCAGCCCGGGTAGCGCCGCATCATGCGTTTCCGCCTTTTCGGACAAACAGCACCCGCTGGCATGATGGCCGCCATGCCAGAGTTGAGCCGACGGACGGTGCTACGCCTCGGAGCCGCGATGGGTACCGCGGGCGCACTGGGGACGAGCTCACTGCTCGAGGCGCGCCCCACGCAGGCCGCCCCGGCGCAGGCCGCGCCAACGATGACGACAGGCTCGTTCACCTCGGCGGCACGCGGGGGAATCACCACCAACTGGGCGATCGCCCGCCCGCCCGGCCAGACCGGCGCTTTGCGTCCACTGATCGCGCTGCACGGCAAGGGAAGTGATGCCGCGACCGTGATGGCCGGCGGCGTGGAGCAGGGCCTAGCCGAGGCCGTCGACGCGGGCCTGCCCCCGTTCGCGGTGGTCGCCGTCGACGGCGGCGGGAGCTACTGGCACCACCGCGCCTCCGGTGAAGACTCCGGCGCAATGGTGACCGACGAGTTGCTGCCCCTGCTGGCCGAACAGGGCCTGGACACCTCCCGGGTGGGATTCATCGGCTGGTCGATGGGCGGCTACGGCGCACTGTTGCTGGGGGGCCGGCTCGGCCCGCGCCGAACCGCGGCGATCTGCGCGGTCAGCCCCGCACTGTGGCTGTCACCCGGAGCGACGGCGCCGGGCGCGTTCGACGGCGCATCGGACTTCTCGGCCAACTCGGTGTTCGGGATGGCGGCATTGGGCTCGATCCCGATCCGGGTGGACTGCGGAAACGGCGACCCGTTCTATTCGGCGACCCAGGCCTTCATCGCCCAGTTGCCCAGCCCCCCGGCGGGCAGCTTCTCCCCCGGCGGGCACGACGGGTCGTACTGGAGTTCTCAGCTGCCCGCCGAGTTGACCTGGCTTGCCCCACTGCTGACTGCCTAGAAGTTCTTCAGTCTGGCGAACACCGCTGCACGAACAAGAAGCGGAAGGCCGCGCGCGGGGTTTACCGCGAATCTGGGTGAGTGTCCCGTATTTCGGCCGCATTGTCTCCGAAATCGTCGAATTTGTCCGGTATATGAGCCCGACAAAACCTTGTGTGATGAAGAACACCCGCGGTAGCGTCAAAAAGTACTCACCAGTAACTCAACTGATTCTGGGTCGCACCAAATGCCAGTCCAACCGAACGAATTGGAAGGCCTTGTGATGACAAATCGACGAATTCAGACTGCCGCCGTTGCGGCCACCGCCAGCGGTGGGCTGATCACCGCAGCACTCATGCAGGCCGCGTTGGGCGCTGCCGCCCCCGGTGACAACGCCTTCACCATCGACGGCACCATCTTCGACCCCATCACCTCATCCGGCGCCAAGGGCTTCGACCCGGTCGGTCCGCTCAGCTTGGCTCCGCCGCTGTTGGGTCTCGGCGGCGGGTCGGTGAGCCTTGGGCCCACCAGCTTGGACCTCGCCCCGCAGACCTTCGATTTGTACAACGGCACCGAATCGCTCGGCAGCATCAGCACCAACGAAACCGTCGCGAACCTGCTGGGCCTGTCCAACACCGCGTTCACCGTCCTCGACACCACCCCCGCCGATGGAGTCGAGGCCTCGGCACTACCCGTGAAGGGAACGGTCTACGACGTACTGAACCTGGGCAATGGCTTCTACAACGTCTATGTCGCCACCCCGGGAGCGAACGGCACCGTCACCGACACCCTGGTGACGCCGTTCGGCAACACCGACCTGAGCTCGCTGTTCGCCGATATGAACGCCGCCAACCCGCTACAGCCGGGCGACGCGTTCACGCCGCTGCAGGCCGGCGACAGCAGTATCGGCGTCGACGCCTTCACCATCGGCGGATTCACGTTCAACCCATTCAGCACCGGGGATGACGGCACGGTGACCGAGGGCTTCACCCCGGTCGACTCTCTCGCCAGCTTGCCGCCCCTGTTGAACCTCGGCGGCGGCCAACTGGTGTTCAGCCTGGGGTATCCCGGAACCCAGCCACAAGCCTTCGCACCCCAGGACTTTGACGTCTACGGAAGCGGCGGCAGCGAGCTCGGCAGCGTCAAGACCGCGGTGGACGTGGCGAATCTGCTGGGCATGACCAACACCCAGTTGATCGTCCAGGGTGTCACCGCAGCCGACGGCGTGGAGGACTCGCAGCTACCGGTACTGGGATCGGTCTACGACGCCTTGAACCTCGGCGGCGGATGGGTGAATGTCTACACGGCGACGCCGGACGTCACCGTCGACGGCACCGTCACCCCCGGCACAGTCCACGACACCTTGGTCACGCCGTTCGGCAACATGAACCTGGACGCGCTGTTCGGCGGCATCAACGCCGCCAACCCGCTCGACCCGGGTGACGCGTTCACCGGACTGCAGGTCGGCGACAGCAGCCTCGGCGAGGACGCCTTCAGCCTCGGTGGGTACGTCTTCGACCCGACGCTCGGCCTGACCGGATCGGAAGAGGGCTTCAACATCGTGCCGGCGCTGTTCGGTGTCGGGCCGCTGCTGGCCCTCGGCGGTGCCTCGGTCGGCATTGGTGGAGGTGCACCGATCGACTTCGCCCCGCAGGTCTTCACTGTCTACGACGACTCCGGATCAAGCCCCACCGACCTCGGGAGCATCACCACCGGCGTGAATGTGTCGAACCTGTTGGGGATGGCCAACACCGAGTTCACCGTGGCGAGCGTCGCCGCTGCCGAAGGGGTGGACGCCTCGCTGCTGCCGGCGGCAGGAACGGTCTACGACGTCCTGAACTTCGGCGGCGGCTGGCAGAACATCTACATCGCCACCCCCGGTGACGATGGCACCGTCACCGACACCCTGGTGACGCCGTTCGGCAACGTCGATCTGAGCTCGTTGTTCGGCATGTTCTCCGCCGCCAACCCACTGGACCCGGGCGACGCCTTTAACGGCCTGGACGACGCCGGCGCCATGTCCGCCATGGACCCGCTGGCCCTGTTCGGGCTGTGAGCGCTAGCCCCAACGGGGTTACTGGCAGAGCTTGCCCAGCGCGGTGATGTGCGCATCGAGGTCATGCCCCAGCTGCTCGCGCTCCGTATTCGGTTGCCCGACAAGGTAGCTGAGGTTCAGACGCTCCAGCGCACCGGCCATCTTCTGGGTGGTTTCCACGATGTCTTCCGGCGTCGCGGGGTCCGCTTCGAGCCGGCCACGCAGATATGCCGCACCCGCAGTCAGCGACAACCGGGCGTTGGCCGCCACCGCGAGCTGGGCGATGGGGTTCTCCGGGTCCGGGTTCTTCATGTGCATGTTGTTGGCCACCGCTTGACGAGCAAGCACGACCGCGCCGCACACGTCCTTCTTCGCGTCGTTGACCTGCTCACCGCTGAACTTGGTCGAACCACTCGAGGACGAACCACCCGGGTGCCACAGGCCGGCCACCGCCGCACCACCGATGAGCCCGGCGACCAGTCCGACCGCCGCGGCGATCAGCAGGGGGCCGGTGCTCGACTGCGCCGGGGCCGGGGCCGGAAGGGGAGCTGACCGCCGCTTCGTCGTGCCGGTACTTTTCGCCGGGCGATCCTGCGTTTCGGATTCGGTGGACTCCGGTTCAGTTTGGTCAGCCATGCCACCAAGGATAGCGGTAGCCCTATCCGGTCAGATCTGGATCTTCCCCTCGGCGGCAGCCGCGCCGATGTCGCTGCGGAAGTGACTTCCCGGCAAGCGAATTGAATCGAGGATCCGATAGGCGTCGGCACGCGCGGCATTGAGGTCGTCTCCCACGCCCACCACCGACAGCACGCGCCCGCCCGAGGACACCACCGCCCCGTCGTCACGGCGCGCGGTGCCGGCGTGCAACACCCCGTCGGCCTCGGCGCCCACGATCACGTCACCGACACGCGGCCGACCGGGATAGTTCTCGGCGGCCAGCACCACGGTCACCGCGGCGGCATCCCGCCAGCGCAACACACCGAACTCGCTCAGTCCGCCGGTGGCGGCGGCATGCAGCAACTGTCCGAGCGGCGACTCCAACAGTGCCAGCACCGCCTGGGTCTCCGGATCGCCGAAGCGGCAATTGAATTCGACCACCGCCGGCCCGGTCGACGTCATCGCCAGACCGGCATACAACAAGCCGGTGAACCGGCTGCCCCGTCGGAGCAGTTCGGCCGCGACGGGTTCGACGACGTCGGTGACGATGCCGGCCGCGGCCTCCCGGGACAGCCACGGCAGCGGGGCGTATGCGCCCATGCCGCCGGTGTTGGGTCCGCTGTCGCCGTCGCCGACCCGCTTGAAGTCCTGCGCCGGCAACAACGGCACCACGGTGGCGCCGTCGACGACACAGAACAGGGACAGTTCGGGTCCGTCCAGGAAGGATTCCAGCAGCACCGGATGCCCGCTGTCGAGCAGCCCGGCAGCGTGCGCCCGGGCCGCTGCCCGATCTGCAGTCACGACGACGCCCTTGCCCGCGGCCAGCCCGTCGTCCTTGACCACCCAGGCCGCCTCCCCGGCATCAGGACCGAAGCGGGTCAGGGCGGCGTCCAGGTCAGCGGGGCTGTCGACGATCTCCGAGCGGGCGGTGCGCACGCCGGCGGCGGCCATCACGTCCTTGGCGAACGCCTTGGAGCCTTCGATGCGAGCGGCGTCCTGCGACGGCCCGAAGCAGGCGATACCGGCGGCACGCACCGCATCTGCCACGCCCAGGACCAGCGGCACCTCCGGCCCGACCACCACCAGGTCGGCCTCGACGTCGCGGGCCAGGGCGGTGACGGCCGACGCCGAGGTGATGTCGATGTCTCGTTGCTCGGCCACCGCCGCGGTACCGGCGTTACCGGGGGCGATCACCACGTGATCGACCTTGGGGTCGTTGCGAAGGGCTAGAAGTAACGCATGTTCCCGGGCGCCGGAACCGATCACCAGGACGCGCATGGGCGCTACTCCTCTCTGAGTTCGCCTCGCTTCATCGTCGGCAAGGCGCGAGACAAAGGATATATAGCGTCAATCCCTGCGGATGGCGCTGCATACCTCTGCCGCGTGCTGCCCGACCCGGTAAGCGGGTCAGGCCGGGGCGCCCGATGCGCCAGCCTGGCCGCCAGAACCGGCCTGGCCGCCAGAGCCACCCGTCCCAGCGGCGCCGGCCGTACCGCCCGCGCCGCCCACTCCGGGGCTGCCACCGTTGACTTCGAAGACTCCGTTGGCACCGTTACCGCCAACGCCGCCGTTGCCGCCATCGCCGTTTTGGCTGCCCTGCGTAGTCTCACCCCGGCCATCTGAAGCGCCCGGGCTGCTGGTGCCCGCGTCACCACCGGCACCACCGGCGCCGCCGATGCCGCCGCTGCCGTTATTGCGATAGATGTCGCCGTTCGCACCCGCTCCGCCGTCGCCGCCGTAGGCCCCGTTGCCGCCGATGCCACCGGTGCCGACGCTTCCGGCGTTACCGCCGTTACCTCCGCGCCCGCCGTTGCCGCCATAGCCGTTGTTGGCGTCGATCCGGCCGGCCCGGCCGTTTCCACCGGTACCGCCGTTCCCTCCGGAACCGGCCTGTCCAGTGGCGGCGCCGGCATTGCCACCGCTACCGCCACTGCCACCGTTTCCGCCGTAGCTGTTGTTGGCGGTCGAGGTGCTGTCAGCACCGTTGCCTCCGTCACCGGCATTGCCGCCACTGCTGACGATCGGTCCGACCGTGCCGACCGACCCGTTCTGCCCGCCGTTGCCGCCGTTACCGCCGTTACCGCCGTAGCCGTTGTTGTGGCCCAGCTGACCGTTGTCGCCACGACCACCGTTACCGCCGTTGCCGCCGGCGCCGGCTTGGCCAGTGCTGTTCGCGGCGCTTCCTCCGGAGCCGCCGTTACCACCGTTGCCGCCGTAGCCGTTGTTGTAGCCGACTTGGCCGTCCGCTCCGTCTCCACCGGCCCCACCGGTGCCGCCGTTGCCCACCTGGCCCGCAGAGCCCACCGTGCCGGCCAGCCCCCCGGTCCCGCCGCTTCCGCCGTTGCCGCCGTAGCCGTTGTTGTAGCCGACTTGGCCGTGGGCGCCGGCGCCACCCTCGCCGCCGACTCCGCCGTTGCCTGCGGTACCGGTGCCGTTGCCAGCGTTGCCTCCGAGACCACCGGTTCCACCCCTGCCGCCTTGGCCGTTGTCGTACGTCACGGCGCCGGCCGCGCCGGTTCCGCCCGCTCCACCGTCGCCGCCGTTGCCGGCCACCCCGCCGTGGCCGACAGTGCCGGCCAATCCACCGGTTCCGCCGTTGCCGCCCTGAGCTCCGGTGCCACCGTTGTAGCCGCGCACGCCGTCAGCGCCATCGCCACCGGTACCACCAGTACCGCCGTTGCCGACCTGTCCGGCGGCTCCTCCGGCACTGCCGCCGTTACCACCGGTGCCACCGGTGCCGCCGTAACCGTTGTTGACCCCGAACTCGCCAGTGGCGCCCGCGCCGCCGGCACCGCCGTTGCCGCCATCACCGACCCCGCCGTCCGAGCCTATGACCGAACCGCCCAGGCCGCCCTTCCCGCCGTTGCCACCGTTACCGCCGTTGCCGCCACGGCCACCGCCGGACTGCATAGCGGTGGCGTCCGCGCCGTCGGCTCCGTTACCGCCCGTGCCACCGGTGCCGCCGTTGCCGTGATCGCCGCCGTTGCCGCCGTTGCCGCCGGCACCACCGTTGGCCGCGGTCTGGCCGGTGGTGGCGGGAGGAGCCGGGGTGTAGCCAGCGCCGCCATCGCCGCCGTTTCCGACAATGACTCCGGTGGGGGCGCTGCCGGAGGTACCGGCCTGGCCACTGCCGTTCGATCCGGCTCCCGCCGTACCTGCGGCGCCACCGTACCCGACGTTGCCGCCGTTTCCGCCGTTGCCGCCGGTGGTGTGGGTGGCGATTCCGGATGCACCGTTGCCGCCGTCGCCGGGGTTGGCGCCGTTACCCCCGCTGCCGGCATTGCCACCCGTGCCTTGCGCTCCGGCGCTGCCGCTGCCGTTATTCAGTGCGCCCGCCGCACCGCCGTCGCCCCCGTTGCCGCCCTGGCCGCCGGCTCCGCCGTTGCCGCCGTTGCCGCCGTTGCCGGTCCCGCCGTTGGCGAAGCTGCCGGTAGCTCCGTCATTGCCCTTGCCGCCGGCGCCACCGGTAGCTCCGTGACCGCCGTTTCCTCCGGACCCCGCATTGCCGGCTTGGGTGCCGCTCGCTCCGCCCGCGCCACCCTGGCCGCCGGATCCACCGGTGCCGCCGGTGTTGCCTGACGCCCCTGGGTTCTGGCCGTCTGCGCCCTGAGCACCCGTGGTCCCATCGCCACCGTGGCCACCGTTACCGCCGTTGCCGCGGTCACCGCCGTTGCCGCCAGCACCACCGTTACCGCCGTTGGTGCTCGCTGCAGCGTGGTCGTCACTGCCGGCGTCGTAGCCGTTGCCACCGTTGCCGCCGTTGCCGACGACACCGGTCACACCGCTACCGGCAATTCCCTCTTGGCCCGCATTGCCAGTACCTGCGCTGCCGCCGGTCCCGGCCGCGCCACGCTCTCCACCCGCGCCGGCCGCACCGGCGTTGCCGCCATTGCCGCCGTTACCGCCCGCGAGGTGAGCGGCGTCACCGGTCTTCCCATCGCCGCCATCGCCGGGGGTGCCGGCGGCGCCGCCGTGACCACCATTGCCGCCGTTACCGTTGGCGCCTGCCACGCCGCCGGCTGCCGTGGAAGCTCCACCGTTGCCGCCCGTACCACCGGCACCGCCGGCGCCGCCGTTGCCGCCGTCGCCGGCGTTGCCGCCGTGGGCACCCGCCTCGGCGTTTCCATCGCCGGCTGCGTCGTAGCCGTCGCGGCCTTCGCCACCATTGCCGCCTTGGCCGCCGTTGCCGCCGTTACCGCCGGCGCCGCCGACTGCACCGGTCCCCCCATGACCGCCGGACCCTGCTGCGCCGCCCCTGCCGCCTTCTTGACCGTTATCGCCGAGGTTGACTCCATTGAGGCCCTGGTAGCCGGCGCCGCCATCACCGCCGGCACCGCCGTCACCGCCGTTGCCCTGGGTGCCGTTGAACCCGCTGGCGCTGCCATCGGCGTTCCGGCCGCCGTTACCGGCCGCACCGCCGTTGCCGCCGTTGCCGCCGTTGGTCCCGGCGCCGCCGTTGCCACCCGGCGCGGTCGCCTGGCTGCCATCAACACCATCGGCGCCGCGGCCGCCGGCACCACCATTGCCGCCCTTGCCGGCGGTGCCATCACTGCCGGTAGCGGCCTGACCACCACGACCCGAACCACCCACACCACCAACACCGGCGTTACCACCAGCGCCACCAGCGCCACCGGCCTCACCATCAACCGAGGTATTGCCGTTGCTCAGACCATCACGGCCCGCGGCCCCATCAGTGCCATCGGCACCACTGCCGGCATCGCCACCAACACCACCAACACCCGCCAAACCATCGGTGCCCGCCGCACCATCAGCAGCCCGCGTGCCATCACCCCCGACACCACCAGCGCCCGCAGTGCCCGCCACACCCCCGGCACCACCATCGCCACCAGCACCACCAGCGCCACCATTGCCGCCAGCAAGACCAGCACCAGACTGACCAACACCACTACCGCCGTGACCACCGGCACCACCATCGCCACCATTGCCACCACTGCCCGCGTTACCACCCACGCCACCAGCACCGGCAACACCATCACGGGCACCAGTACCGCCAACACCACCAGAACCACCGACACCACCATTGCCACCACGACTGCCATCGGTGCCATCGCCACCGCGGTCACCAGCACCACCATTGGTCGAGCCGGCGGTCCCAGTAGCGCCGTTCGAACCGGCATCGCCATTGCTGCCGTTGCCACCGTTGAGGCCGTGACCGCCGCGACCGCCGGCGCCACCATTGCCCCCATCACCATCAGAGGCGCGGGTAACACCGTCTGCCTGTAGGCCGCCTTGGCCGCCGTTGCCACCAGCACCGCCGGCACCACCAGCGGTGCCATCGATTGCGCCGTTGGTGCCGTTTGTGCCGTCGAGTCCGGTGCCGCCCGCCCCGCCGTTGCCGCCCTTGCCGGCGGTGCCATCACTGCCGGTAGCGGCCTGACCACCACGACCCGAACCACCCACACCACCAACACCGGCGTTACCACCAGCGCCACCAGCGCCACCGGCCTCACCATCAATCGAGGTGTTGCCGTTGCTCAGACCATCACGGCCCGCGGCCCCATCGGTGCCATCGGCACCACTGCCGGCATTGCCACCAACACCACCCAAGCCCGCCAAACCATCGGTGCCCGCCGCACCATCAGCAGCCCGCGTGCCATCACCCCCGACACCACCAGCGCCCGCAGTGCCCGCCACACCCCCGGCACCACCATCGCCACCAGCACCACCAGCGCCACCATTGCCGCCAGCAAGACCCACACCGGACTGCTCAAAACCATCACCGCCGTGACCACCGGCACCACCATCGCCACCGTTGCCACCACTGCCCGCGTTACCACCCACGCCACCAGCACCGGCAACACCATCGTGGGCACCAGTACCGCCAACACCACCAGAACCACCGACACCACCATTGCCACCACGACTGCCATCGGTGCCATCGCCACCGCGGTCACCAGCACCACCATCGAGCGAACCCGCAGTCCCGTCGCCACCGTCAGAACCAGCCCCACCATTGGAACCGGCACCGCCATTGGTGCCGTTGCCACCGTTGAGGCCGTGACCGCCGCGACCGCCGGCGCCACCATTGCCCCCATCACCATCAGAGGCGCGGGTAACACCGTCTGCCTGTAGGCCGCCTTGGCCGCCGTTGCCACCAGCACCGCCATTGCCACCAGCGGTGCCATCGATTGCGCCGTTGGTGCCGTTGGTGCCGTCGAGTCCGGTGCCGCCCGCCCCGCCGTTGCCGCCCTTGCCGGCAGTGCCGTCGCTGCCTGCTGCGGCGGTGGTGCCGTTACCGCTGTCGCCGCCGGCGCCGCCGGTGCCGGCGTTGCCGCCCTTGCCGCCGTCTTGTCCGGCATAACCGCCGGTGTGCTGCGCAGTGCCGCCTGCGCCATCGGCACCATCAGCGCCGGTGCCGCCGTTGCCGGCGTTCCCACCAACCCCACCAATACCGTGGGCACCGGTGCTCGAGCCGGTCCCGCCGACTCCCCCAGCGCCACCGGCGCCACCATTGCCACCGCGGGTGCCATCAGCACCCGGGGTGGCCCCATTAGTGCCGTTGAAGCCGCTGCCGCCGCGGCCACCACCGCCACCAGCTCCACCGGCACCATCAGCAGCCCGCGTGACCCCATCAGCTTCAACACCCCCGGCGCCGCCGTTACCGCCAGCACCGCCAGCACCACCCGCAGTGCCATCGGGGTTGGTTGCGTTGCCGTTCACACCGTCGAGGCCGGTACCACCGAGGCCACCGGCACCGCCCTTACCGGCCGCGCCGTCACTGCCGTTCGCCGCCGTGGTGCCGCCACCGCTGTCACCACCGGAACCACCAACACCGGCGTTACCGCCCGCGCCACCATCACCACCGGCATGGCCGGCGGTGTGCTCAGCGTTGCCGTTGGCGCCGTTCGCGCCGGCGGCGCCGTTGCCACCGTTGCCGGCGTTACCGCCGACCCCACCAGCACCGTGAGCACCCTCGACCGTGCCGGCGCCGCCGACACCACCAGCACCACCAGCGCCACCATTGCCGCCGCGGGTGCCCGCCGAGCCCGGCTCATCACCATTAGTCCCGTTGAAGCCGCTACCACCACGGCCACCGGAGCCACCGGCGCCACCATTGCCCGTCGTGGCCGCCGTGGTGCCGTCGGCCTCTAGACCACCCTGACCACCCTTGCCGCCGGCCCCACCGGCGGCACCCGCGGTGCCGTCGGGGTTTTCGGCGGTGCCATTGACCCCGTCGAGGCCGGTGCCACCGTTACCACCGTTGCCGCCGATCCCGGCGAGGCCATCGCTGCCGCTGGCGGAGGTAGTGCCGTTACCACTGTCGCCGCCGGCACCACCCTTGCCGGCGTTGCCACCATGGCCACCGTCCTGGCCGGCATACCCGCCCGCATGCTCGCCATCGCCACCAGCGCCGTCGCCACCGTCGGCGCCGTTACCCCCGTTACCGCCGTTACCGCCCAAGCCACCAACACCGTGAGCACCGTCGATCGAGCCGTGCCCACCCTGGCCGCCGTTACCGCCGGCGCCACCATCACCGGCATGGGTGCCATCACCGCCCGGGCCATCGCCGTTGTAGCCGTTGAAGCCGTTACCGCCGGCGCCACCATCACCACCAGCACCACCGGCGCCTTGGGCGGCGTGGGACCCATCGGCGGTCAGGCCCCCGGCGCCACCGTCGCCACCATTGCCGCCGTGGCCACCACCGGTGCCATTGATCGCCTCGGCGACACCATTGGTGCCCAAGAAGCCATCCCCACCGGCCCCACCATTGCCACCCACCGTGGCCGACCCATCAAGGCCATCGGTGGCCTGGCCACTGCCATCACCGTTGGTTCCGCCGACACCGCCGGCACCAAAGTCCCCACCCTTGCCGCCGGCACCACCATTGCCGGCATCGGGATGCGCGGCGCTGCCGGCCGCACCTTGGCCACCGGCACCCGCGGTCCCGGCGTTGCCACCATCACCGGCGGCCCCGCCGGCACCTGCAGTGCCTGCGGTGCCGTGCGCCGCGGTTCCCGCGGCACCACCGGTGCCGCCCTGGCCACCGGCACCACCATTGCCGGCATCACCACCAGCGCCACCATTGCCATCACCACCATCAGCAAAGGAACCCGTGGCGCCCTCGGCACCGGCACCACCAGCGCCACCGGCTGCGCCCTTACCACCGGCACCACCATTGCCGGCGTTGCCGCCCACCGCACCACCGGAGCCGCCCGCACCACCATTGCCACCAGCACCACCAGTGCCACCAGAAACCCCGGAACCACCAGCAGCCGTGGCATTGGCGCCGGTCAGGCCGGTGAAGCCATCCCCGCCGAGGCCACCGGTGGCGCCGTTGCCGTGCGCACCGCCATCACCGCCGGCCCCACCATTGCCGCCCGCGGCGCCCTGGCCGTTAGTCAAGGTGCCGGTGCCGTTGCCGCCGTTACCGCCGACCCCACCATTGCCACTGTTCCCGGTCGGGACCAGACCATCGGCGCCCGGGCGTCCGGCATTGCCCCACATCCAGGACATGAACTTCTCACCCGCGGCCCCACCGGCGCCGGCAATGGTGCCGATCGCACCGCCCGCGCCGCCATCGCCACCATCGCCGCCACCGAGGAGACCGTCACCACCGAGGCCACCAGCGCCACCATCGCCGGCTAAGCCCGCATTACCGCCCACACCACCATTGCCGGCAGCACCGAAGTGCCCACCGACACCACCGACACCACCACGGCCACCGACACCGCCATCGCCACCGACCCCACCGACGCCACCATTGCCGCCCAGATCATCGATGCTGACCGCGCCGGCACCACCGGCACCACCAGTGCCACCAGTGCCGCCAGCACCACCAGCACCCCCCAAGCCGCCCAGACCGAGCACGAAGCCGGCCGCACCACCAGCGCCACCATTGCCACCCACCCCACCAGCGAGGCCATCGGCGCCCGAGGAACCATTGAGCGCACCCAAAGCGCCCTCGAAACCAGCTAGACCGGTGGCACCGACCGCGCCCGCACCACCAGCACCACCAGCACCACCAGCACCACCGAAGCCCAGCAGGCTGATCACATCACCGCCGGCACCACCATTGCCGCCAGCAATCAACGCATCCAGTGATGCCCCGCCGGCACCACCGGCGCCGCCATCACCGAACAACCACCCACCCACACCACCAGCGCCACCATCGCCGCCCTCAACACCGACACCACCGGTGCCGCCATTGCCGAACATGCCCGCAGCGCCACCAACACCACCGACACCACCAGCAATCCCGGCCACGCCCGCAGCACCGGCACCACCATCGCCGAACAAGAAGCCGCCATCACCGAGGTTTCCAAACCATCCGGTGGAGCCGAAGATCGTGTCATTGGACCCGGTGAACCCATCGACACCGTTACCGATCAACTCCCGACCGAACAAGTCCACAAACGGCTGGTTGATCAAGTCCAAAAACTGCTGATTACCAGCAATGAAGTCCTGCGTCAGGTCATACAGCGGCAGATACAAGTCATCGTGATAGAACGACGCCACCGCCAGATCGAACTGCTCAAAAGCATCAAACAAGAAGTTGCCCGCATCCGCAGCACCCGGCTCACCCCACCCCGCCCACAACACCGAACCCGGATCGGTCAACTCCGACCAAAACACCGGATCCAACACATCAAGACCATCCGCCGACGCCACCGGCGCCGGCCCCACCCCAAACCCCAAAAACGCGGCCACGACACTCGACGCAGCAGCTACGCGATGCCCCACGCGCGGACCGGACGAACGAACAACGTCGCCGCACATCTGCCGGCCCTTCGAACGGCCAAGGGCCTTGCTGTTGTGCTGACGAGTCACGTCTTACCTGCTCTCGGACCGGCGTGTCCTCAACCTGAGGAAGCGGACAGATTCCGCGAAGACGGAAGCTACCGGCGAGTAGCAGGGCCCGCCACTCAAAAATGGAGAGAAGTGTCTTGTCGTGGACAACATACGACCGAAACAGTCATAAAACGCCTGGTCGCATTCACTTTAGAAATGAAGTCCATCACTATGGACTAAAAAAGTGAAATCACTCATAGGCTTACTAACGGAAACGTCAATTTCGGCCAAGAAAAGGGGTCGCAGCCCTTCGGCGACCGACCAATCCGGACTGCCCTAGGGGGCCTAGGGTAATCCGTACGCGACTTTCGTCCACCCGAGTGCCATCTTCGCCACCGCGGGCTTTCCGGCGGCGTTCCAGCCCAAGAAGCGAGGATCGGGTCTGCCGACGTCACCGACTAGCACGCCCGCGCGCCGCCACACCTGACTCTCAGATCCCGACGGGTCGAGCTACGCACTGGACCAGGCGACCCCGCCTGATAAGCGAAGAACGAGTCACCCCAGATGTGACGGCCGACGAAAGCCGCTGCACATTCGTGGCGACGGCGTCAAGAAGTGACGTCCCGTCGTGTCAGCGGCTCGCCACCATGGCGTGCAGTTCGTCGACGGTCCAGGGCGAAAAGCGCTGGTGATCGCGGTATCCGAGTACCGCGGGAACCGGGCGTTCGAAGCGGCCCAGGAAGCCACCCGAGGCCAGGAACACCGATCCGCTCACCCCGGCGGACAGATCGCTGGCCAGGTAGGCGTACAGCGGGGCGACGTAATCGGCGGGGGCTGGATCCAGCGAAGCCTGCATGCTGATCTCATCCAACAGGCCTCTGGCGTTCAGGTCTCGGATGTGTTTCTCATAGTCGTCTCCGGTGGACAACCGGGTCTTCGCGCCAGGACAGACGACGTTCGCCCGCACCCCGTAGGGCGCGAGCTCCGCGGCCACCGCCACGGTCAGGCCGTTGATCGCGCCCTTGCCGGCGGGATATCCGGTGCCGCCGTAATCGCCCAGAAATGCCACCGAGCCGCTGTTGACGATCGAGCCTCGGCGCTGCTGGGCCATGATCGGCGCGGCCGCCCGGCAGGTCTGAAAGGCCGTGCCCAAATGTGCGTCGAGCAGATCGTGGAACTGCTCGGTGGACACCGACAGGATCGAGGAGCCGCGGGGTTCGGCGACGCCGGCGCAGTTGATCAGCACGTCGACGCTGCCGTATTCCTCCCGACAGGCCTGGACCAGCGCCACGGCGGTCGCCTCGACATGGGCCGCGCCGGCCAGGCCGACGGCCCGCCCACCCGCTGCGGTGATCGCTTCGGTGGTGTCCTGCACCGCCCCCGGGTCCCGGCCGTTCACCACCACTCCGGCACCGCAGCCCGCCAGCAGCTGCGCCACCGCTCGGCCGATGCCGCGGCTGCCGCCGACCACAACGGCGCCCCGCGCGACGAGCAGGTTCTGCGTCACTCGCCCTTCTGCTTATCCAGCACGGCTGCGACGTTGGCTTTCTTGTCCTCGCCCTTGCCCGCGGCAGCGGCCTTGTTGCGCTTGGCAATCACCTTCTCCACCACGGCGTTCAGCCCGGATCCGCGCGGGAAGCCGACGTAGTGGGTGATGAAGATGGCCATCTCGCGCAGTTCGTCCTCGGTCAGCTCGCCGTTGTGCAGGGCGGCGTTGACCTGGATCTCGGCCAGGTCCTTCTCCCCCACCGCGGTGACCACCGTCAGCGTCATCAGGCGCTTGTCGCGCATGGAAAGCCCCGGGCGGCTCCAGATCCGGCCGAACAGGTGGTCGGCGGTGAGCGCGAAGTACTCACCCGGCATATCGGGCATGTCCCAGGCGTAGACCTCGTTCATCTTGGCCAGCCCGGTACGGCGCAGTTCGTCCATCAGATCTCTCCCGGTTCTTGAAAAGCGGAGTCCTCGCTGTGCGGCACGCCCAGACCGGCGGCGAGTTCGGCGAGCGCCACCTGGGCGAGCGGAAGGTCGACCCCGGTGGCCTGTCCCAATCCCAGTGCGAGACTGAGGTCTTTCTCGCCGAGTCCCCGGGTGTGGGTGAAGGCGTTGTACAGGAAGTGGTCCGCCGGCAGCGGTGCGGTCGAGTCCAGCAGCATGATCGCGCCGGGGCCGCCGGTGAGCGCATCGGTGTGGCGCACCACCCGGCCCAGCGCCTGCAGATCGAGTCCGGCCGCCTCGGCCAATTTCATGGCTTCGCCGGCCGCCGCGTAGGCAGTGAACGTCAACATGTTGCGCGCCAGCTTCATTCGGGTTCCAGCGCCGGGCTCCCCGGCGTGGATCACCAACGATGCCCACTGCTTGAATGCCGGCTTGATCTGCTCGTAGACCGCGCGATCGGCACCGACCATGGTGGCCAGTTGGCCCTTCTCGGCCGCCCCGGCACCACCGCTGACCGGCGCGTCGATGACGTGAATGCCCTGCGGCTTGAGTTCCTCGGCCAGCTCGGCGGCCGTCGTGTCGGCGATCGTCGAGTGGATCGCGATGACGGTGCCCGGCTTCGCGGCGGGCACCAGCTCGGCGACCACCTGTCGGACCTGGGCGTCGTCGAGCACCGTGATGCTGATGATGTCGGCGTTCGCCCCGACCTCGGCGACGCTGCCCGCAACGCTGGCCCCGGCCTCGGCCAGTGGCGTCATCGCTTCGGTCCGCAGGTCGAAAATCGTTACGCCGCCGGGCCAGTCGACCAGACGCTTGGCCATCGGCGCACCCATATTGCCGAGGCCGATGTAGCCAAGACGGGGCTGCTGTTCCGGGCTGCTCATGAGCGGATGATCTGTCCGCCGTCGACGTTGAAGATCTGGCCGGTGATCCACGACGCTTGGTCCGACAGCAGGAACAGGCACATCGGGACGAGATCCTCCGGCGTGCCCATCCGGGCCAGCGGCAGCTGCTGCACCATCTGCTTGACGATGGCCTGTGGGGTGGTGACCCGGTTGGCCTCGGTGTCGATCGGGCCGGGTGCGATCGCGTTGATCCGGATGTTGCGCCAGCCCAGTTCACGGGAGAGCTGCTGGGTCAGGCCGTTGACGCCGACCTTGGCCAAACCGTAGAAGTTCGAGTACACCCATGCCGCGGTGGAGGACTGGTTGACGATCGCGCCGCCGCCCCGCTTGGCCATGTGCTCGTAGACGGCCCGCGTGCAGATCAGTGCGCCGTCCAGATTCACCCGCATGAAGTTCTCGTAGTAGTCCCACGGCACGGTCAGCAGGCCGTCGAGCTTCATCCCGCCGAAGATCGCGGCGTTGTTGACCAGGTAGTCGATTCCGCCGAACTCGGCCACGGCCGCATCCGCCATGGCCTGCGCCGATTCCAGGTCGGAGACGTCGACGCGTACCGCGATCGCCTTGCCGCCGTCGGCAACGATCTGGTCGGCCACGGTCTTCGCGCCGTCGATGTTGATGTCAGCGACCACCACCGCGGCGCCGTCGGCGGCGAGGGCCTGGGCGTAGGCCTGCCCGATACCGCCACCAGAGCCGGTGACGATAGCCACCTTGTCGTCGAATTGGCCCATCTGCTTGTTCTCCTTGATCCGGTACTAGTCGTTAGTTCGCTGCTGTCGCAATGGCTTTGATTTCCAGGTACTCCTCGAACCCGGCGACGCCCATCTCGCGGCCATTGCCGGACTGCTTGTAGCCACCGAACGGCATATCCGCGGAGTACCAGACCCCGCCGTTGACGTTGACGGTGCCGGCCCGCAGTCGGGCCGCTACCCCCGCCGCCCGCTCGGCGTCGGCACCGTAGACGGTGGCGGACAACCCGTAGGGCGAGTCGTTGGCGATGCGCACCGCGTCGTCGTCGCCGTCATGCGGGATCACGGTGAGCACGGGGCCGAAGATCTCCTCGCGAGCCACCCGCGCCTCGTTGGTCAGCCCGGCGATCACGGTGGGTTCGATGAAGAACCCGGCGGGCTGATCCGCTGGGCGACCGCCGCCGCAGGCAAACGTGCCGCCCTCGTCGATCGCCAGATCCAGATAGCTCTGCACCCGGTCACGCTGGCGCGCGGAGATCACTGGGCCGCAGATGGTGCCGGGCTTCGACGGGTCACCGGCCTTGATCGAGCCCATGGTGCCTGCTGCGATAGCGACCGCCTCGTCGTAGCGGGCCCGGGGCACCACCAGTCGCGTGGTGATCGCGCAGCCCTGCCCGGCGTGCAGGCAGACCGAGAATCCCGCGACCGAGCAGGCCGCGGCCAGGTCGGCGTCGTCGAGCACCAGGAAGGCGGACTTGCCACCCAGCTCCAGGAACACCTTCTTGATGGTGGCGGCGGCGTCCGCCATCACGCTGCGGCCGGTGGCGGTGGAGCCGGTGAACGAAACCAAGTCCACCCGAGGGTCTTTGGCGAGTGTGGCGCCCAGCGCGTGGTCGGTCGAGGTGACGATGTTGACCACGCCCGGTGGAATGTCGGTGTTCTCCGCGATCAGCTCGCCGAGCACCGCAGCGACCCATGGCGTGTCGGGGGCGGGCTTGAGCACCACGGTGTTGCCGGCGGCCAGTGCGGGGCCCAGCTTGGCCAGGTTGATCTGGTGCGGGAAGTTCCACGGGGTGATGGCGCCGACGACGCCCACCGCCTCCCGCACCACCGAGCGGCGAGTGGGGATGCCCATCGGCGCGGCCTGACCGAGATCCTGTGTCCACTCGTAGTTTTCGGCGGTGTCCGCGGCGAAACTGAGGTCGTTGATCGGCCCCTCCAGCTGCGCGCCGGCGGTCAGCATCCGGGGCGCGCCCACGTCGGCGATGGTCAGATCGCGAAGCTCCTCGACATGCTCGAGCATCGCCTCACGCAACTGACGTATGCAGCGCACCCGCAATGCGGTGTTGGTCGACCAGTCGGTCTCGTCGAACGCCCGGCGCGCCGCACCGATAGCGCGATCCATGTCGGCGGCGTCGGCATTGGCCGCCTCACCGAGCACCTCTTCGGTGGCCGGGTTGACGGTGGCAAAGCCGCCGGCTCCGCCCGAGGTCAGCTTGCCGTCGATCAGCAGCCGGCTTACGCCGTCAGCCAGTAGCGCCATCAGTCACTCCCGCAGCTTGGTCGCAGTCCCCGTGAAGAAACACTGCGAAAATGGACACATGTCCGTTATCACCGGCTCGAACCCTAGACCCAGAGTTGGCGCCCCCGCAACCCTCTGAGCCTGAAACCGTTGTTTCCCAGGGGACTTGCCTAACAAATCCACCTTCAGCTACGTTGGACACGTGTCCAGCGAATCGGTGGCGGCAGTCACATCGACGAACGCTGCCTTGGCTGACCCCGCAACTGCGGGTGCCACGCCCGCAACCCGCAATCGGCGCCAGGAGGAGACCTTCCGCAAGGTGCTGAGCGCCGGCGTCGAGATGCTGCGGGAGAAGTCCTATGCAGACCTGACTGTCCGCGCGGTCGCGGCCCGCGCCAAGGTTGCCCCGGCCACCGCCTACACCTATTTCTCCTCCAAGAACCATCTGATCGCCGAGGTGTATCTGGACCTGGTTCGTCAGGTCCCGTACTTCACCGACGTCAACGAGCCGATGCCGAGTCGGGTCAACCAGGCGCTGCGGCACCTGGCACTGGTGGTCGCCGACGAACCCGAAGTCGCGGCGGCCTGCACGGCAGCGCTGCTCAGCGGAAACAGCGACCCGGCGGTCCGCACGGTGCGCGATCGGATCGGCGCGGAGATCCACCGCCGCATCACCTCGGCGTTCGGTCCGGACGCGGATGCCCAGAAGGTCTCTGCCCTGGAGATGACCTTCTTCGGCGCTCTGGTCAACGCCGGCAGCGGCGCCTTCACCTACCACCAGATCACCGATCGGCTGGCCTACGTCGTCAGCCTGATCCTCGAATCAGGAGCACCGCGATGAGCCTGCAGACGGCACCACCCGTCCTCAACCCGTACGACTACGACTTTCACGAGGACCCGTTCCCGTATTACCGGCGCCTGCGCGACGAGGCCCCGGTCTATCGCAACGAAGAGCTCGACTTCTGGGCGATCTCGCGCCATCAGGATGTGCTGCACGGGTTCCGCAACAGCGAAGCGCTCTCCAATCGGGACGGGGTTTCCCTGGACCCGGTCTCCCGCGGCCCCCATGCCCAGCTGGTGATGTCGTTTCTGGCGATGGACGATCCGCAGCACCTTCGACTGCGCACCCTGGTGTCCAGGGGCTTCACCCCGCGCCGGATCCGCGAGCTCGAACCGCAGGTTATTCGGCTGGCGCGTCAGCATCTGGACAACGCGATCCAGCCCGGCTCCGACGGCACCTGCTCGTTCGACTTCATCAACGATTTCGCCGGCAAGCTGCCGATGGACGTCATCTCCGAGCTGATGGGCGTCCCGGAGGCCGATCGGGCCCGGATCCGGGAACTCGCCGACGGGGTGCTGCACCGCGAAGACGGGGTGACCGACGTCCCGCAGTCAGCGATCCAGGCATCGATGGATTTGATGACCTACTACAACGAGATGATCGCCGATTTCAAGAAGAATCCGGCCGACAACCTCACCTCAGCGCTACTGGAGACCGAGGTCGACGGCGACCGGCTCGGCGACCAGGAGATCCTGGCCTTCTTGTTCCTGATGGTGATCGCCGGCAATGAGACCACCACCAAGCTGCTGGGCAGTTCCATCTACTGGGGCCACCGCAACCGTGACCAGCTGACGCCGCTCTACGCCGACCGCTCGCTGATTCCGCTGTGGGTCGAGGAGACACTGCGCTACGACACGCCCAGCCAGATCTTGGCGCGCACGGTCGCCGAGGACTACACGCTGCACGGCACCACCATTCCGGCCGACTCGGTGGTGCTGCTGCTGCCCGGTTCCGGAAATCGTGACGAGCGGGTCTTCGACGACCCCGACGCCTTCCGGATCGGCCGCGACATCGGCTCCAAGCTGCTCAGTTTCGGCAGCGGCGCCCACTTCTGCCTCGGCGCACACCTGGCCCGGATGGAGGCCCGGGTGGCGCTCGACGAACTTTTCAGCCGGATCAGCGACTACCAGGTCGACGAGGCCAAGGCCGTGCGGGTGCATTCATCCAACGTGCGCGGCTTCGCCGACCTCCCGATCACCGTCAAGGAGGCATAAATGCCACGTTTCGACCCATCCCCGGACCGGCGGCCCGCCATCGTCACGGGCGCATCCTCGGGTATCGGCGCTGCCACCGCAGAAGAGTTGGCGGGCCGCGGATTCCCGGTAGCCTTGGGCGCCAGGCGTGCGGATAGGCTCGCCGATCTGGTCGCCAAGATCCGCGAGAATGGCGGCGAGGCGGTGGCGTTCCCACTCGATGTGACCGACGCTGATTCCGTCAAATCATTTGTGGCGCAAAGCGTCGACGCACTGGGAGAGATCGAGCTACTGGTCTCCGGTGCCGGCGACATGAATCCCGGCCGCATCCACGAGCTGTCCACCGAGGCGTTCAACGACCAGATTCAAGTACACCTGATCGGCGCCAATCGTTTGGCCACCGCGGTTCTTCCGGACATGGTCGCCCGCCAGCGCGGCGACGTGATCTTCGTCGGATCCGATGTTGCGTTGCAGCAGCGTCCGCACATGGGCGCCTACGGCGCGGCCAAAGCCGCGCTGGTCGCGATGGTGCACAACCTGCGGATGGAGTTGGAGGGCACCGGGGTACGCGCTTCCATCGTCCACCCCGGCCCGACCCTGACCGAGATGGGCTGGAAGCTGTCCGCCGAGCAGGTGGGGCCGATGCTGGAGGACTGGGCCAAGTGGGGTCAGGCTCGGCACAGCTACTTCCTTCGGCCGCAAGATCTGGCTCGCGCCATCGCGTTTGTTGCCGAAACCCCGCGCGGCGCACACATCGTCGACATGGAGGTGCAGCCCGAGGCCCCGCTGCGCGACACCGCCTCCGATCGCCAGAACCTGCAACTGGGTGAGGAAGGAATGCCGTCATGACCGTCACCACTGAGGTTCCCCGGGTCTCCGGGGGCGAGGCCGAGCACGGCCACCTCGAAGAGTTCCGCACCGATCCGATCGCGTTGATGCAGCGCGTGCGCGACGAATGCGGCGACGTCGGCTGGTTCGACCTGGCCGGCCGCAAGGTCGTGCTGCTGACCGGCGCCGAAGCCAACGAGTTCTTCTTCCGCTCCACCGACGACGAACTCGACCAGGCCGCGGCCTATCCGTTCATGACCCCTATCTTCGGCAACGGTGTGGTGTTCGACGCCCCGCCGGAGCGGCGCGCGGAGATGTTGCACAACACCGCACTTCGCGGCGAGCATATGAAGCGCCACGCCAGCACCATCGAGCATGAAGTGCGCCAGATGATCGCCGACTGGGGCGACGAAGGCGAGATCGATCTGCTGGAGTTCTTCGCCGAGCTGACCATCTACACCTCGACGGCGTGCCTGATCGGGCGAAAGTTCCGTGAAGAACTCGACAACCGGTTCGCCCAGCTCTACTACGAACTGGAGAACGGCACCGACCCGCTGTGCTACGTCGACCCGTACCTGCCGATCGAGAGCTTCCGTCGCCGTGACGAGGCGCGCGTCAAGCTGGTCGAACTGGTGCAGGGCATCATGAACGGCCGGCTCGCCAACCCGGAGTCCGACAAGAAGCGCCGGGACATGATCGACGTCATGGTGTCGATCCCGGACGAGAACGGCAACCCGCGGTTTTCCGCCGACGAAATCACCGGGATCATCATCTCGATGATGTTCGCCGGGCATCACACCAGCTCGGGAACCAGCGCGTGGACGCTGATCGAGATGCTGCGCCACCCCGAGGCCCATGCCGCGGTGATCTCCGAACTCGACGAGCTCTACGCCGACGGGGGCGAGGTGAGTTTCCATGCGCTGCGCCAGATCCCGAACCTGGAGAACGTGCTCAAAGAGACCCTGCGCATGCATCCGCCGCTGATCATTCTGATGCGGGTGGCCAAGGGTGAATTCGAGGTCTGTGGCTACCCGATCCACGAAGGCGACATGGTGGCGGCTTCGCCGGCGGTCTCCAACCGGATACCGGAGAACTTCCCCGAGCCCAATGACTTCGTGCCGGAGCGCTACAACGAACCGCGCGAGGAAGACGTCATCCACCGCTGGACGTGGATCCCGTTCGGGGCTGGTCGGCACCGCTGCGTGGGGGCGGCGTTCGCCACCATGCAGATCAAGGCGATCTTCTCGGTTCTGCTGCGCGAGTACGAGTTCGAGATGTCGCAGCCGCCGGAGACCTACCGCAACGACCATTCCAAGATGGTGGTGCAACTGGCTCGCCCCGCCAAGGTGCGCTACCGCCGGCGCAACAAGTAGAGGCCGAGGGAGCGCTGAAATGGGTAGCTACACAGTGAAGGTGGACCTGGACTTGTGCCAGGGCCACGCCATGTGCGAGCTGGAGGCGCCCGACTACTTCCAGGTGCCCAAGCACGGCAAGGTCGAGATCCTCGACTCCGAACCACCAGACGAAGACCGCCGCCAGATCCAGGCAGCCGTGCGGTCCTGCCCCACCCGAGCGTTGTCCATTGAAGAGAAACAGGATTGAACTATGACGTCATTTCCCCGCGAACAACTCGAAGAATGGGTCGAGCGTTGGCTGCAGGTCAATCGCGATGCCGAAGCGGCCGGTGACTGGCGGCCGCTGGCTGACTTCTACGCCGATGACGCGACCTACGGATGGAACATCGGCCCCAAAGAGGACGTCATGTGCGTCGGGATCGACGAGATCCGCGACATCGCGCTGGGTCTGGAGATGGAGGGGCTGGACAACTGGCAGTACCCGTATCAAAGGGTGATCATCGACGACAAGCAGGGCGAGATCGTCGGATTCTGGAAGCAGGTCGCGACAGACGCCGACGGCGCCGAGTCGGAGATCTACGGCATCGGCGGCAGCTGGTTTCGACTCAACGCCGACGCGAAGATCGAGTGGCAGCGTGACTTCTTCGACTTCGGTCACGTCCAGAAGCTCTACCTGGATCTGATGACCGCAGGCAAGCTCTCAGCCGGAATGCAGAAGCGTATCGAGCGCAGCCTGGCCGGCGAGAAGCTCCCCGGCTACTTCCCGCTGGGAACTTCTCCGGTTCCACTCTGGTAGAACACAACCCACTCCAGGAGAACTCGTGGCCATACGTGTCGCCCTGATCGGCACCGGCAACGCCGGGCGCATCGCCCTGCGCGGGCTGATCACTAATCCCGCCTACGAGCTCACCGGGGTGTGGGTCTCGACAGCAGCCAAGGTGGGCCAAGATGCCGGCGAGCTAGCCGGTCTCGACGTCCACACCGGCATCGCCGCCACCGACGACTTCGAGGCGATCATCGGCGCCAAGCCCGAGGCCGCGGTCTACTGCGCGATGGGCGATACCCGGCTGCCCGACGCGCTCAAGGACGTCTGCCGGTTGCTGGCCGCCGGTATCAATGTCATCGGGACCGCCCCGGGGGTGCTGCAGTATCCCTGGGGCGTCATCCCGGACAAATTCATCGCGCCTATCGAAGACGCAGCCCGGCAGGGCAATTCGAGCGTCTACGTCAACGGTGTCGATCCCGGATTCATCACCGATATGGTGCCGCTGGCCTTCGCCAGCACATGCCAGAACATTGAGCAGATCCGTTGCCTTGAGATCGCCGACTACGCGACCTACGACGGCGCCGAAGTCATGTTCGATGTGATGGGCTTCGGCAATTCGCTCGACAACGTGCCGATGCTGCTGCAGCCCGGCATCTTGAGCATCGCGTGGGGCGCCACGATCCGCGAGCTGGCCGCCGGATTGGGCGTGACCCTGGATGCCATCACCGACTCCTCGGAGCGCGAACCCGCTCCGGAGGCGTTCGATATCGCGGCCGGGCACATTCCCCAAGGCGGTGTCGCCGCACTCAAGTTCGAGATCAACGGCATCGTGGACGGCAAGCCGCTGATCGTGGTCGAGCACGTCACCCGGCTGCGCAGCGACCTGCGCCCGGACTGGGCGCAGCCGGCACAGCCGGGCGGCTCCTATCGGGTCGAGATCACCGGCGAACCGTCCTACGCCGTCGACATCTGCCCGACCAGCCGGCATGGCGATCACAACTACGCCGCGATCGCCGTCGGTGTTGGCCGGGTGGTCAACGCGATTCCCGCCGTCGTCGCGGCACCGCCCGGAATCGTCACCACCCTCGACCTGCCATTGGTCGGCGCACCCGCCGTCATCGCGACAACCACCGACTGAGACACGAAGACAACCACCACCACCGAGGACTGAAAGGCGGAATGCGCATGGGACGTGTAGACGGCAAGGTAGCTCTGATCAGCGGGGGTGCACGCGGTATGGGTGCGGCCGATGCCCGGATGCTGGTCGGCGAGGGCGCCAAAGTGGTGATCGGCGACGTGCTGGACGAAGAGGGCGCAGCGCTCGCGGCTGAGCTGGGTGACGCCGCGCGCTATGTGCATCTCGACGTCCGGGACCCCGAGCAGTGGGCTGCCGCGGTGAGCGTCGCGGTCGAGACGTTCGGGAAGCTGAACGTGTTGGTCAACAACGCCGGGACCGTCGCGCTGGGGCCACTGCGCAAATTCGATCTGGACCAGTGGCACAACGTCATTGACGTGAACCTCAACGGCACATTCCTGGGCATGCGCGCGTCCATCGATTCGATGATCGCCGCCGGCGGCGGGTCCATCATCAATGTGTCCTCGATCGAGGGCCTGCGCGGTGCGCCGATGGTGCACCCGTACGTGGCCTCGAAATGGGCGGTGCGTGGACTGACCAAATCCGCCGCTCTCGAGCTGGCCCGCCACAACATCCGGGTCAACTCGCTGCACCCCGGTTTCATCCGCACGCCGATGACCGAGCATCTGCCCGAGGACATGGTGACGATCCCGCTGGGCCGGCCCGGTACGTCCGACGAAGTCGCCACCTTCGTGCTGTTCTTGGCCAGCGACGAGTCCTCCTACGCCACGGGTTCGGAGTTCGTCATGGACGGCGGTCTGGTCACCGATGTTCCGCACAAAAATGGTTGACACTCGGTCATACACCTAGCCATCATGTGTATGCCCGGGCGAGGTTAGCGCTCCAGTGACAAACCAAAGGTGTTCGTCTTGACATCAACGCAATCAGCTTGTCCGTTCGGTTCTGGTTTCGACTTCACCGATCCGGACGTCCTGCTCCACGGCATGCCGATCACCGAGTTCGCCGAACTGCGCAAGACAGCGCCGATCTGGTGGAACGAACAGGCCGCACACAGCAACATCTTCGATGACGGCGGCTACTGGGTCATCAGCAAACACCAACACATCAAAGAGATCTCGCGCGACAACGACGTGTGGTCGACCAATGCCAAGGGCGCGGTCATGCGCCTGCCCGACGGCATCACCGCCGACCAGTTGGATCTGACCAAGGCGTTGTTGATCAACCACGACCCGCCCGAGCACACCCGGCTGCGCAAGCTGGTGTCACGGCTGTTCACGCCCCGCTCCGTGGGTGCGCTGGAGGAGAAGCTGGCCCAGTCGGCCCGCGAGATCGTCGCCGCGGCGGCCGAGAAGGACAGCGGCAATTTCGTCGACGACATCGCGATGCGACTGCCGCTGTTGGCGATCGCCGATCTGCTCGGGGTTCCCGAGGCCGATCGGGAGAAGCTGTTTCACTGGACCAACTCGATCATGAACACCGATGACCCGGATTTCGATTCCGATCCGGCGATGGCCAACGCCGAGTTGATGGGCTACGCCTACACCATGGCCGAGGAGCGGCGGCGCTGTCCGGCCGATGACATCGTCACCCGATTGGTCCAGGCCGACATCGACGGCGAATCCCTCGGCGAGACCGAGTTCGCGTTCTTCGTCATCCTGCTGGCGGTGGCGGGCAACGAGACCACCCGCAACGCCATGACGCACGGCATCAACGCCTTCGCCGAGAACCCCGATCAGTGGGAGCTCTACAAGCGGCAGCGGCCCGAGACCGCCGTCGACGAGATCGTGCGCTGGGCGACCCCGGTGCACTGTTTCCAGCGCACCGCGAAAATCGACACCGAACTCGGCGGGGTGGCCATCGGCAAAGGGCAGCGGGTCGGACTGTTCTACAGCTCGGCAAACTACGACGAAGAGGTCTTCGACCGGCCGTTCAGTTTCGACATCCTGCGCGATCCCAACCCGCACCTGGCGTTCGGCGGGCAGGGCACCCACTACTGCATCGGTGCCAACTTGGCCCGGATGGAGATCCGGCTGATCTTCGACGAAATCGCCAATCAGCTCCCGGATATCGCGAAGCTGGCCGAGCCGCAGCGACTGCGTTCCGGCTGGATCAACGGGGTCAAGGATCTGCAGGTCGCCTACCACGGCTAGGCCGTCGGCGGCGCGACTCGGCGGTGCGGGCCCAGGGGCTCGAAGGGGTTCGAACGAACCTTCCCGCCGCCCCGTAGTCGGTTATAGGCTCCGAGCAGGGGACTGCCGGACGTCCGGAAATTCAAAAGGAAAGCAGGTTCGCGGTGAAGACAAAGGGTGCGTTGCTCTGGGAGTTCAACAAGCCGTGGTCGGTTGAGGAGATCGAGATCGGTGACCCCCAGAAAGACGAGGTCAAGATTCAGATGGAGGCGGCCGGTATGTGCCACTCCGACCACCACCTGATGACTGGCAGCATCCCCATGGCCGGCTTCCCGGTCCTCGGTGGACACGAGGGCGCCGGCATCGTCACCGAGGTCGGCCCCGGGGTGGAAGACATCGCCCCCGGCGACCACGTGGTGCTGTCCTTCATCCCGTCCTGTGGCACGTGTCCGACCTGTCAGTCCGGACTGCGCAACCTGTGCGATCTGGGCGCCGGACTGCTCAGCGGCGTGGCGGTCAGTGACGGCACCTTCCGCGTCACCGCTCGCGGCGAAGGCGTCTACCCGATGACGCTGTTGGGCACTTTCTCGCCGTGGATGGTGGTGCACAAGTCTTCGGTGGTGAAGATCGACCCGTCGATTCCGTTCGAGGTGGCCTGCCTGGTGGGCTGCGGTGTCACCACCGGCTACGGCTCGGCCGTCCGCAGCGCGGACATCCGCCCGGGTGAAGACGTCGCGATCGTCGGCGTCGGCGGGGTGGGCATGTCGGCACTGCAGGGCGCGGTCAACGCCGGTGCCCGCAACATCTTCGTCATCGACCCGGTTGACTGGAAGCGCGACCAGGCGCTGAAGTTCGGTGCCACCCACGTCTACCCCGACATCTTCGCCGCGATGGGCGGCATGATGGAGGTCACCGCCGGCCTGATGGCCCGCAAGGTGATCGTCACCGTCGGCGAGGTACACGGCGCCGACGTCGACAACTACATGATCTTGACCGCCAAGGGCGGCACCTGCGTGCTCACCGCGATGGGGTCCATGCTGGACAACCAGGTCACGCTCAACCTGGCGATGCTGACGTTGTTGCAGAAGAACCTGCAGGGCACCATCTTCGGCGGCGGAAACCCGCAGTACGACATCCCGCAGCTGCTGTCGATGTACAAGGTCGGCAAGCTGAACCTGGACGACATGGTGACCCGCCAGTACAAGCTGGAGCAGATCAACGAGGGCTACCAGGACATGCTGGACGGCAAGAACATTCGCGGCATCATCCGCTACACCGACGCCGACCGATAAATCATCAGTTGACTCTGCGCTGAGGGCGAAGAAGTGCGAGAAGCACCCGCCCTCAGCGCAGAGTCAACGGAGTACTAGGCGGGCCGAAAGACCAGACTGGCCCTGAGCCTGGTCCGGTTGCCGACCATGCCCAGGAAGTTCCCTTCCACCGCGAACTGCTTGCGGGTGACGGTCGCCTCGGTGGTCAGCCGCACTCCGCCGTCTTCGATCGGGGTCACCTCGACTTTCAGTGGCAACGGCCCGGTGATGCCCTTGACGGTCAGTTCGGCCTCCAGCCGAGCGACATCGCCTCCGGCCGGCTCCCCACCGGTGACCACGACGGTGATGTCGGGGTAATGGTCGGTGTTGAAGAAGTTCGATCGGCGCAGGTCGTGGTCACGGGTGCCCAGGCCGGTGTTGATCGAGGCGGCCTTGATATCGACCCTGCCGGACACCGTTTTGTCGTTCTTGATCTCGCCGCTGCCGCTGAATTCGGTAAACGCGCCGCGGACCTTCAGCGCGCCCCACATGGTTCCGTTCTCGAATCGGATGCTTGATTGCCCGGGATCCAGATTCCAATTCCCCACTGCCTTAGGACTGCTGAGAAATGTTGCGACAGATGACATCTCATCTCCTCCGCCTCCGGCGTGGCAAGCCCGCACGATGGGTATCAGCTCGTCCTCGATAATACGCAGCAGCGGCCGTTTAATCTGGCACTCGGCGCATATGCTGATCCCATGACCACCGTGTTCACCAAAATCATCAACCGGGAGCTGCCGGGTCGATTCGTCCACGAGGACGACGACGTCGTCGCCTTCTTGACCATCGAGCCGATGACCCAGGGCCACACGCTGGTGGTGCCCCGCGCCGAGATCGACCAGTGGCAAGACATCGATGGCGCCGCCTTCGCCCAGGTGATGGCGGTGGCACAGAAGATCGGCAAAGCGGTGTGCCGAGCGTTCGACACCGAGCGGGCCGGCATGATCATCGCCGGCCTAGAGGTTCCCCACCTGCACGTCCATGTCTTCCCGACCCGCAGCCTGTCCGACTTCGGTTTCGCCGGCGTAGATCGCAATCCGTCGGCGGAATCACTCGACGAGGCGCAGGCCAAGATCAAGGCCGCACTGGCCGAACTGGGCTGAGACTCAGACGATCTCAGCGGGCAACTCGGCCGCCCGGGCCGAGGTGTCGGAAAGTCGCGGTAGCGAGACCCGGAACGTGCAGCCTTGGCCCGGCGGCGAGCTGACGGTCACCGTGCCGTGATGCGCGCGGGTCAGGGAGTCGACGATCGACAGCCCCAATCCGGTGCCGCCACTGGCCCGTGCCCGCGACGAATCGGTCCGGAAGAACCGCTCGAAGACCCGCTCCACGTCCTGCTCGCTCATACCGGCGCCCTGGTCGATGACCTCGAGGATCGCGTCGTCGCCCTCGGTGCCGACCCGCACGGTGATCGCAGTCCCGTCCGGGGTGTGCTGCAGCGCGTTGGAGACCAGATTGCTCAGCACCTGCCGCAGCCGCGCTTCGTCGCCAAGCACCTCCGGAGTTCCCGGACCGTCGAACACCTCGAGCTCCACGGCCCGATTCGGCGCGATGGCCCGTGCGTCGTGCACAGCGTCGGTGGCCAACACCAACAGGTCGACCCAGTGCCGCTCCAGGGGACGCTGCGCGTCGGTTCTGGCCAGCAGCAGCAGGTCCTCGACGAGCAGGCCCATCCGGCGCGCTTCACTTTCGATACGCGACATCAGCAACTCCACATCGCGGGCCGCCCCCTGCCGGTACAGCTCGGCGAAGCCACGAATCGTGGTCAGGGGGGTGCGCAGTTCGTGGCTGGCATCGGTGATGAACCGCCGCATGCGTTCCTCGGAGATGCGCGCGCTCTCCGCCGATTCCGCCGAGGAGGCCACTGCCTCCTGGATCTGCGCCAGCATGCCGTTGAGCGCCAACGTGAGCCGTCCGACTTCAGTACGTGAATCGCGTTCGGGCACACGACTGTCCAACTGGCCGGCAGCAATCGCCGCCGCGGTCCGTTCGACTTCGGCCAACGGACGCAGGCTGCGGTTGACCACCACATAACCTGCGGCGCCCAGCACCAGCAGCACCCCGACGCCGATCGTCACCCGCCACCAGGCCAGATAGCGCAGGGTGGCCCGGGGATCGGATAGATCCCTGGCCACGGTGATCAGTCGGCCGTTCTCGCCGTGCACCGACAGCGCCCGCCACTGCACGCCCGACCCGTCGACGGAGCCAATCGTGATCGGCACCGATCCCACGTCGTTGTCCGGCGGCAGCAGCGGCTCGGCGTTCTGGTCGTTGACGACGGTCCAGATGCTGCCATCGGGGTCGACGTCGCGGACGTAGAAGCTCGTCGGCGGCCGACCGGGATTGGGGTCCTCCCCCTCTCGCGACGGCACCCGCCCCCGTTGTTCCAGTGCCCAGCCGTGGGCGGCATCGATGAGCGTGGCGTCGATCCTGCCGATCAGACGGTGCCGCAGAATCGTGGTCACGGCATACCCCTGTGCCAGCAACCCGATGGCCACCATGGCGAGGGTGGCAGCGACCAGGCTGACTTTCAGCGGCAAGATGTCCCGAAGGGGTTTGACCGTCCCCATATATTTCGACCTACAACCCGTTTCCGGCCTTCACGGGCCACCGTCGGTGGTCGCGGCTCGCGTTCATCGCGGCTCGCGCAGCACATAACCGACTCCGCGCAGCGTGTGCAGCAGGCGCTTCTCGCCGGTGTCGATCTTGCGCCGTAGGTAGGAGACATAGGACTCCACCACGTTGACGTCGCCGCCGAAGTCATAGCGCCAGACGTGGTCGAGGATCTTCGGCTTGCTCAGTACCGTGCCGGCGTTGATCACGAAGTACCGCAGCAGCGTGAACTCGGTGGGCGACAACGACACCGGTTGGCCGGACTTCCACACTTCGTGGGTGTCCTCGTCGAGTTCGATGTCGGCGAACGCCAGCCGCGAGTTGCGCGGTTCCTGGGCGCCCTTGCCCGCCCGGCGCAGGATGACCCGTAGCCGCGCCACCACCTCTTCCAGGCTGAACGGCTTGGTCACGTAGTCGTCGCCGCCGAGGGTCAGCCCGGTGATCTTGTCCTGCAGCGAGTCGCGGGCGGTCAAGAACAGCGCGGGGGCGTCGATGCCGTCGGCACGTAGCCGGCGCAGCACCCCGAATCCGTCCATGCCCGGCATCATCACGTCAAGGATCACCGCGTCCGGCCGGACCTCGCGCGCGCGGTCCAGCGCCGCCGGTCCGCTGGAGGCGGTGTAGACCTCGAAACCCTGGAATTTGAGGCTGACCGACAGCAGTTCCACGATGTTCGTTTCGTCATCGACGACCAGAACGCGGGCCTCCGGTGCAGCGTCATGCGCGGCTGTTGCTCCCATAGCGTCAATTCCCTCGCGGTCCGGTGAAAACCACCTGGATATCGGCTGCATGTTTACTGTCAATCAAACTAGCCGATGCCCGCTCCGAATGCCCCCTAGACTGGCCTGGTGAGCCTGGTCAAGCAGCTGATTGCCGTGTCCACCGCCCCGGCGCGCATCGGCCTGTCGATCGCCGACGCCAGTCTGGGCGTGGCCACGACGGCGCTCGGACTGGCTCGCCAGGCCCTCGGAGACGCCGGAAAACAGGGCCCGAACAGCTCGATGGCGCACATGCTGGGCCTGGACGACACCATTGCCCGGGCCAACCGGCTGGCCAAGTTGATGGACGACGACGCGCCCCTGGGGCGTGCGCTGGCGCCGGGTGGGCCGGCCGACCGCCTGCTGGCACCGGGCGGCCTGGTGGACCAGTTGACCGGGCCAGGCGGAGTCATCGACCGGCTCACCGCCGAGGGTGGCGGGCTGCAGCGGGCCTTGCAGCCCGGCGGCCTGGTGGATCAACTGACCGACGAAGACGGGCTGATCGAACGACTGCTGGCCGAAGACGGCCTGGCCGACCGGCTGCTGTCCGAGGGCGGACTGATCGACAAGCTGACCGCCCGTAACGGACCCCTGGAGCAGCTCGCCGGTGTCGCCGACACCCTGAGCCGACTGGCCCCCGGGATGGAGGCTCTGGAGCCGGCGATCGAGACCCTGCAGGAGGCGGTGATCGCGCTGACCATGGTGGTCAATCCGCTGAGCAACATCGCCGAGCGGATTCCGTTGCTGCCCCGCCGATCCAGCCGCCGCTCGTCGACCCGAACGGTGCGCTCCCAACGGGTGATCGACCAGGACCCGACCGATCCGCAGAATTGAGCCCGCTGGCGGCAGCCCGCTACGCCCCGACTTAGAAGGCCGAAGCCTCAATAGGACCGGCCATCGGCGTACCGCTGTCGCCGGTAGTAGTGCCCCCTGCCGCGATTCCTCGCCTTGTACGTCGGCAGCTGGCTGTCACAGTTGGGACAAACGAGGCGCAGATTCTCACGACGATTGTTGTTTGCATCTCCATCAATGTGGTCGATGATCAGCGTCAAAGTCACACCGTTCCACGTGCCCTCGATGCGGCAGATCGCACAGCAGCCGCCCTGCTGCTCACTCAAGTAGTCCCGGACATAGTTGCCGAGGTATGACGTGCGACCACAGACTCCGGTGTCGAGCCAGGCCTCCAAGAGCAAGCGTCGGCGGAGTGACTGTTGACATGCATTGCTGCAGAACACCCTTAGCCGACGGCCTTCAAATCGACGCCGCACCCGAGACAGGTCACTGTCATGAGACAGACGCTATCCACCAGTACCGACAAGAACGGCGCCGCCGAATGGAGCCGCGTGAGAGACTCGAACTCTCGACATCCGCTTTACAAGAGCGACGCTCTACCAACTGAGCTAACGCGGCCGGGCTGGCCCAATGAGCCATGGCGATTGTACGACGGGGTGATGCCGTCCGAGCCGCCCGCTCCCGCCAACTCAAGCCGGCGGATGCGCGAGCGGTGCTGCCAGCGTCCTCCAGTCAGCAGAAGGGTGCGGAACGAGCGCTTTGGTAAACAAGCCCGCGTCAGTTCAATCCTGACAGGGGGCTCCAGACCGCAGACGGCGCTCGCCGATCCATCTTAGGCGCGCGCGGTGGCAACCCCCGGAGACCGCGATCAGCCGGTTTTGCCTGGTCGGTTCTGGCCCACATCGGACGCTGGTACAGCAAACGCGCGGACCACCCACGAGTGGGGGGCCAGGAATCCCAGTTCACGTTTCCTGCGCTTTTTCTTACGAAAACCCGTATAGGGTCTCAGGTTGTAGTCAGTTCATTCGACTTGGGGGAGAACAACTATGCAGCTCACGCGGAATCCGTTTATCACCGGCAGCCTCGCGGTTACCTGCGCCGCTCTCGTCGCCGTCGCACCGGCAGCGCCGCAACTCCCGGCCCTCCAGAACCGGGCGGTCGAACTCACCGCGGTCGCCGCGTCCGCTGCCGACGCCACCAACTTGGGCTTCATCGTCATCGACGACGGCACCGTCGGCCTGTTCCCCCTCGGCCCGATGGCCGACATGTTCGGCCTCGGGCACGTGACGCTGGCGCAGATCGTCAACTTCCTGGGCCTGGGCGACGACCAGCTCAGTACCTTGCTTCCCGGCCTGGTCGACGGCTTGGGCCTGGGCCACACCACGGTGGGGACCCTGGTCGGTGGTCTCGGACTCGCCGACGTCGGGCTGGCCGGCCTGCTCAACGGACTGGTCGACGGGCTCGGCCTGGACGGTGTCACGCTCGGCAGCCTGGTCGACGGCCTGGGCCTGGGCGGCCAGAACGTCGGCGCCCTGGCCCTCGGCCTGGTCAACGGGCTGGGCCTGAGCGGCGTCACCCTGGACCAGTTGGTGACCGGCCTGGGCTTCGGCGACATGGAGATGAAAGACCTGGCGCCGATCCTGACCGCCCTGGGCGCCGCCGTGCCGGGCCTGAACGACGTCACGTTCGGTGACGTGGTGAATGGGCTGGGCATGAGCAACGTTCAACTCAGCACGATCCTCACCGACCTCGGCGGGAACGCCATCTTCCTCAACACCCTGCTGGAGTGGGTTGGGGTGATCCCGGGCCTCAACAACATCACCACCCTGGGAGGGCTGCTGGAGGTCGCCGGACTCAGCGACGCCGCCATCTTCCCCGGCCTGGCGACTCTGCTGACCGACCCGGCCGCCGGTATCGGCAGCATCGATCTCAGCAGCGCACTCGACGTCCTGGGCCTGGACAACGCCACCCTCGGCCAGCTGCTGCCCACGCTCCCGCTGAACATGTCGGTCGACAGCCTGCTGGGCGGGCTGGGCCTGGACACCACCACCCTGGGCGATCTGCTGGGCTCCGGCCTGATCCCGTTGGGTGCCACGGTGGGCGGCATGCTCGATTCCCTCGGCCTCTCGAGCACCAGCCTGGACGCCCTGATCGCCGGACTGAACGGTTCAGGGCTGAGCCTGCTCAACGACAGCCTGAACGATCTGCTCACCAACGTCGGCGTCGACGACGCAACCATCGACGACCTGCTCAACGGGCTCGGCCTCTACGACCACGCCCTGTTCAGCTTCAGCTTCTAAAGACCGGCTGCCCCGGGGAGGCTGGACTACCCGCGTCAGTCGCGCGTCAGGTACTCCAGCACCACGCGGGTGAAGGCGTCCTTGGCCTCGATCATGGTCCAGTGCCCGCAGTTGGGGAACACGTGCACCTCGGCGTCCGGGATGGTCCGCATCGGGATCAGCGCCATGTCCAGCGGGCTGACCCGGTCGTCGCGGCCCCAGGTGACCAGCGTCGGTGTCTTGAGCCGGTGCATCATCGCCCACGGCAGCGGGCCCTTGGACGCCTGCATCATCTTCACCATGTTCGTGAAGGCTTCCTTGCCGTACATCCGCCGGGCGCTGGCCAAGGTATCGGGGTCGGTGGCCAGTGCCCACCGCTCCTCGATGAGTTCTTCGGTGACCACCGACGGGTCGTAGACCATCGAGTGCAGCCACCGAACCAGCGCGTCGCGGCTCGGGTTGTCGACAAAGTCCTGCAGCAACCGGATGCCCTCGGCCGGTCCCGGACTGAGCAGGTTGGTGCCGATGCCGCCGATGGTCACCAGCTTGCTCACCTTGTCGGGGTTGCCGATCGCATAGCCGATCCCGACACCGCCGCCCATCGAGTTGCCCACGATGCTGAACTTGTCCAGGCCGAGGGCTTCGACGAACGCCGGCACCGCGCCGAACGCGGTCACCATGGGATGCCCACCGAAGTCGTCGCTGACCCCGAACCCGGGGAACTCCAGCACCAGGCAGCGGAAGTGCTCGGCGAACGCGGGCAGCAGGCCACGGTAGTTGCGCCATCCGGTCACGCCCGGACCGGAGCCGTGCAGCATCAGCAGCGTCGGCCCGTCCCCGGCTTCGTGGTAGCGCAGCACCCCTTGCTCGGTGGTGACCTCGCGCAGGGTCTCGTCGTGACTCAACTCGGCCGGCATGTGTCTCCTCAAAGATCCCGAAACTCTTTAGACACGCTAACGCCGGACGTTGCCGGTCACGGTGTCGGGGTAGGGATCTTGCCTGCGCTCGCCCCGCCGTCGACGGCCAGTTCGGCTCCGGTCACATACGCCGAGGCATCCGAGGCCAGGAAGGCGACCACATCGGCGACTTCGGAGGGCAACCCGATGCGGGTCAGCGGTGCTCCCGGATGCCCACCCGGGCCGGGCTGGATGCCCAGGTGCGCGACCATCGGGGTGTCGATCATGCCGGGATGCACCGAGTTGACACGAATCCCATAGGGCCCCAACTCGATTGCGGCGACCTTGGTCATGCCACGCAGCCCCCACTTCGACGCCCCGTAGGCGCTGTAGCCGGCCAGGCCCTGCAACCCGGCCTGCGATGACACATTGATCACCGACCCTCCACCGCTGGCCCGCATCGGCTCGGCCACCGCCTTGACGCCCAGAAACGCGCCGATGAGGTTGACCCGCAGCATCGCCTTGAAACCCGCGGCGGACTGCTCAAGGAGCGGAACCGACTGGCAGATCGCGGCGTTGTTGACCAGGACGTCCAGCCTCCCGAACTCGCTGACCGCCATCTCGACCACGGTCTCCCACCCGGCCTCGTCCCCGACGTCGTGCCGCACGAACCGCGCCCCGAGTTCGGTGGCGACGCGCTCGCCGTCCTCCAGCACATCGGTCAGCACCACCCGAGCACCCAGCGCGGTGAACAACCGGGCCTCGGCCGCGCCCTGCCCGCGTGCGGCCCCGGTGATGATCGCGACCTTGCCGGTAAGGTCCATTCCGGCCATCAGTCGCGGTCCTGATCGATACCGGTCAACATCAGTTCGGAAACCCGCCGGGGGAACTCGGTGAACTTGGCCATCGCCACGATGTTGCGCGGCATGATGACATGCCGGCGGTTGCGCTCGACCGCCCCCGCGATGGCCTCCGAAACCGCCACCGGGTCAAGGGATTCGCGGGGAATCATCCGCCACCGAATGGATCGCTCAATGGTGCGCCGGGCCGGCCCGAACGCCCGGATGTGGTCGATCATGTCCGTCTTGACCTCGCCGATCTGCACCAGCGTGGTGCCGACCGGCTTGCCCCGCAACTCACCGCGAATGCCGGCGGTGAAGTGGCTCAGCCCGGCCTTCGACGCCCCGTACAGAGTCAGGCCGGGCCCCTGCGAGATGGCGCCCATCGACGACACGTTGACGATATGGCCGCGACCACGCGCCACCATGCCCGGTATCACCTGGCGGCACAGTTCCATCGGCGCTCCCAGGTTGATCTGCAGCAGGTTACGTACCTGCGCAGGGGTCGCCTCGTGAAACCGGCCGACATGGTCGACGCCGGCGTTGTTGATCAGCACGTCCACCGGGCCGTCGGCTTCGACCCGGCCGATCAGCGCCTCCACCGCCGCCGGATCGGAGAGGTCGGCCGGATACGCCTTGCCGTCGAGTTCCTTGGCCAGGATCTCCAGTGCCGCACCATCGCGCGCCACCAGCGCGACGTCGGCTCCGCGCTCGGCCACCACCTGGGCAATGCTCCTGCCCAGACCACGGCTGGCGCCGGTGATCAAGACCCGGCGGTTAGCGAGGCTCGACGGAGGAGAGCCGAAGCTGGACCGCCGCATCCAAACCCGAGCGTTCCTCAGTTGCATGGTGATCCTTCCGGTAGGGCCGCGCGGAGCACCGCGCAGACGTCGTCGCTGGCTTGGGCCGCGAAGGGCAGGTGGTCCGCCAGATTGAAGAAGCCGTGGAAGCCCTGCGCGTAGCGCGTGACGCTGGCCGCCACGCCGGCGTCCTGAAGCCGCTGGGCGTACTCCTCGCCCTCGGCACACAGCGGGTCCAGCGCGCCGGTGACGACGTGGGCCGGCGGTAGGCCGGTGAAGTCACCGAGGATCGGTGAGGCCAGCACATCGGTCCGGTCGCCGTCACGGCCCAGGTATTGCTCGGTGAACCACTGCATGTGGGCCGCGGTGAGGGTCCCGTTGGGGCCCGGCCGGGGACCGGACGCCGACGCCTGCTTGCGTCGCTGATCGACAACGGGATAGATAAGCAACTGGAACGCGATCGCCGGACCGCCATGATCCCGGGCGAGCATGGCCACCACCGCGGCGAGGTTGCCTCCGGCGCTGTCACCGGCGATCACCAACCGCGCCGGATCGCCGCCGAGTTCGGCCAGATGACCCGCCACCCACTGCGTGGCCGCCCAGGCGTCGTCGATCGCGGCGGGGAACGGCGCTTCGGGAGCCAGCCGGTAATCGACGGACACCACGATCGCTCCGGCGCCATTGGCGAGCCGGCGACAGCAGGAGTCGTGCGAGTCGAGGTCGCACAGTACGAAGCCGCCGCCGTGGAAGTAGACCAGCACCGGCAGGTGCTCCCGGGGGGTGCCGGGGTCGAGGGGGAAGTAGATGCGCACCTGCATCGGGCCGGCGGGGCCGGGAATGTGACGCTCATCGACCCAGCCCACCGGCACGGGTCTGGCCGGTCGGCGGCTCGCCTTCAGGCTGGCCCGCACCTGGACCGCGTTGCCGTCCCCGGCCGCGATGGATGCGAAGGCCGCGGTCATCCGGTCGGCCAGCTCGGTCTGCATCGAGGCGATATCGCTCACGCAGCGCAACGTAGGGCGCCGGCGCCGCCGGCAAATCCCAATGTCTCACTGTGCGAGACAACGTGTCGGGCCGGGCACACCGCAGGCATACAAGTGAACCGGACCACATCACGGCTAGAGCGAGTGGAGCGACAATGCGGCGTCTGACCGGCGAGGACAACAGCTTTCTGGCGTGGGAGAACGCCGCGCAACCGCAGCACACGATCAAGGTGATGGTGCTCGACCCGAGCCAGGGACAACACGGACAACGGCCACTCACGTTCGAGGCGGTCAAGGCGCTGGTCCCGGGCCTGGTCGACCGGGTCGAGCCGCTGCAGTGGCAGCTGCTGATGCCCCGGCTCCGGCTCGGCCGACCCTGGTGGGTGGCCCGGCCGCGCATCGACATCGACCACCACGTACGGCGGCTCACCCTCACCACTCCCGGGGGTGACCACGAACTGGCGCTGGCGATCGACGCGATCTTCCACGACCGCCTCGACCGCAGCCGCCCGGCCTGGCAGCTGTTCTACGTTGACGGCCTGGCCGACGGCAGGATCGCGCTGATCTGGAAGATTCACCACGCCGTCGCCGACGGCACGGCCTCGCTGCGCATCCTGGAGGCACTGTGCGGCACGGACACGCCCCCGCCGACTCCCCCGCGCGACGAGCGGCGGCCGGCGCCGTGGCAGTGGCTTCCGATGGTGGCGCGCCATCAGCTCGCCGCGGTGGTCGGCCTGCCGCGGGTGGTGGCCCGCACCGTCGCGGTGAGCCGGGTCATTCTGCGGCGCCGCCGCGACGGCAAGCCGGGGTATGCCGCCGCGTTCGCCGCGCCCGGCGCCCGCTTCAACGCGCCACTGACCGCGCAGCGACACTTCGCCTTCCGCGGCTGCGACATGACCGTCATCAAGGACGTCGCTCGTACCTACGGAGTGACGGTCAACGACGTGTTCCTCGCCGTGTGCAGCGGCGCGTTGCGCGCTTACCTGGACCGGCACGGCGAGCTGACCGAGGAAGCACTCACCGCGGTGGTGCCGGTGTCGATGCGCCCGCCCGAGGGCGACCCCTGGGGCAACAAGGTGGCCCGGTGGAACGTCGCGCTGGCCACCGATGTCGCCGATCCGCTCGAGCGGCTGACCGCGATCGCCGCGGCGACCCGCACCGCCCGCGAAGTCCAGTCCGAACGCGACCTGTGGCTGCAGCACGACTGGATGGAGTACTGGCCGCTGTTCTGGTTCTATTCGCGCGCCTTGCCGCTGATCGGTGAGCGGACCACACACCGACCGACGTTCAGCCTGATTGCGTCGAATATGCGAGGGCCGCAACAGCTTTACTTTAGCGGTGCGCCGGTTGAGCGGTTGATCTCGTCAGGTCCGCTGGTGTTCCCGATGGGGTTGAACTTCACCGGGTGGAGCTACGAAGGCCAGCTGACGATCGGGGTGCTCAGCTGTGGGGCGCACCTGCCCGACCCCTGGCAGATCGCCGACGGCCTGCCTGCGGCACTGGCCGAGCTGGCGAGCGCAGCCTCAGCGGTCGAGGTCGTCGAGCAGTCGCAGTGCCAGCCGGCATCCGGTGTGGACATCACGCCACAGGCGAGCGACCGGGTCTGAGGCGTCCAGCGCGTGGCCGCGGCTGCTGCCCAGCACGCGGTCGGCGGCGTCGCGGGCCCGCACGGCGGCCTGACGCTGAGCACGCGCCGCGGTCGGCGGGTCCTGCGTCAGCGACGCGACGACCTGCAGCGTGGCGGCGTCGATATCGGCGGCGGCCCGGGCCGCCTGCCGGGTCGACACCGCCAGATCGGCCGTCTCCGCGCTGCCGTAGGAGGCGGCCAGCTTCTCCTGGACCTGGGCGATGTGCGCCCGCCACAGTCCGTCGGCGGCACCGGCCACCGCGGCGGACGCCGCTGCGCCGGTGATCACGGCGGCACTGTCATTGCGCGCCGGAAAGACCCGCTCGTCGGCGACGGGCAAGGCCGTCACCGTCAGCTCGGCGAGCCCGGCCTCGGGCAGCCCACCAGGTTCGGTGGGCGCTACCGCCGCGATGTCGGCGCGCGACACCAGTACCAGACGGTCGTCATCTGCTGCCAACAGCAACCAGTCCGCGAGATCGGCGCCGGTGATGTCGCTCCACTGTCCGGTCAACCGCCCTCGCTCCAACCGGCCGCCCGGTCCTCGACCGATCGCGACCCGGGCTCCGTCGTCGCCGCCCCAGATGTCGGTACCGGCATGATCGGGCAGCGCGCCGGCCCAGTAGGCCGCCGCGTTGGCCATCGCGCAACGCCAGCCGGCGGACCCGTCCTGTGCGGCTGCGGCCGCCACGGCAGCGATGAATTCCCCGACCGGCATGGATTGGCCGCCGAATCGGTTGGGCTGCAACATCTGCCAGGCTGCCATGGAATTCTCCTCGCGGACGTGCGGCCGGCGCCACAATGAATGCTATCCACGACACGAAGGGCGGTGCGCATGGCCGAGGGCGTGTTGGCGGCGGTTCGGCCGTTGTTGCCGGCGATCGCCGCGGCCGCCGACAGTGTCGACCGGGCCGGCGCGGTGCCATCCGACACCGTCGCGGGCCTGAGCGATGCGGGCGTGTTCGCGCTGCTGCAACCCGGCGGCTTCGGCGGTCGGCAGACCGATCCCGACAGCTACCTGGCGGTGGTCACCGAGATATCGGCGGCCTGCACCTCGACCGGATGGCTGGCCGCCGCGCTGGCGGTCAACTCCTGGCACCTGGCCCTGTTCGACGGTGCGGCCCAGCGAGATGTCTGGGGCGCCGATCCGGGCGCACTGATCTGTTCGGCCTACGCCCCCACCGGCCGCCTGGAGCGAGCCGGCGACGGTTTTCGACTGTCGGGGCGGTGGAGCCGCTGCGCCGGGGTGCAGCACGCCTCCTGGCTGATCGCCGGGGCACTGGTGGTCGGGGTGGACGGCGCCGCGGAGGACTTCACGGTGGCGTTGGTGCCCCGCGAGCACTACACGGTCGAGCCGACCTGGAACAGCCTGGGGCTGCGCGGGATCGGCGCACACGACGTGGTGGTGTCCGGCGCTCCGGTACCGGCCCAGCACTGCTTCGGCTGGGTCAGTGACGCGCAACGGGCCGCGCTCGCACCGCTGTATCGGCTCCCCCAGCCCACGCTGTACACCCACGCCGGCACCGCGCCACTGCTCGGCGCCGCCGCGGGAGTGCTCGACGCGCATCGCGAACAGATGACGAACCCGCTGGGCGAATTGGCCATGGCGGCCGCGGGGCTGGAGGTGTCCAGGCTGCAGATCCGGCGCAACCTGGCCGAGCTCGGCGAGCGTGCCCGGTCGGGCAGCGTCCCCGACGCCGAGCTGATGCTGCGGGCCCGCCGCGATCAGGTGCTGGCGTTCGAGCGGGCGATGCAGGCGGTCGAGCGCTGCGTCGCGCAGGCCGGCGCCACTGCGGACGCCCGACTGGACCGGGTCTGGCGCGACCTGCAGACCGCGCGGCTACACGCCGCCAATGACGTGGAGCGGGTGCTGACGGCGGTGGGACAGTTCGCCTTTGGGCTGCCCGTCGACGACCTCATCCTGTGAGGCGTTCAGACCCACGCGTCGGCGGAGATGGTGCGCAACACCCGGGAAAGCATGCTGTCGGTCTCGGCCTCGCGCTGTTGGCCGTCGGCGGGGGCGGAACCGCTCAACTCGTGGGAGATCCGGCCCGCGGCGCGCATGACGAACGGCGCGGTGCGCTGCAGCCGGTGCATCGGTACCGCGCCCGTCAGCGACAGCCCGGCGATCACGCCGTCGCCCGCCCGAATCGGCGCGGCGACACTGGACAAGCCCACCGCCAGTTCCTCGGTGTCGTAGGCCAGCCCGTGCCGGCTGCGGATCCGGGCCAGTTCGCGGTGCAGCGTGGCCCGGTCACCGATGGTGGCCCGAGTGCGTTTGGCCAGCCGGTCGCCGACGAGCGCATCGACATCCTCGGCCGGCAATCGCGCCAGCAGCGCCTTGCCCAATGCGCTGGCGTACGCCGGAGTACGGCCGGCCACCCGGGTCGGTACCAGCGTGCCACCGTCGCCGGCGACCTTGTCGAGATAGACCACGTCGGCGCCGAGCAGCACCCCCAGATGCACCACCAGCCGGGTGTCCGAGTGCAGGCGGGCCAGGGTCGGCGAGGCTACGCCGCGCAGTTCGGCGTGGTCGACGATCTGCGACACCGGCAGCGGTGAGGAGGCCATGCCGTAGCCGTCCGGCCGATGCCGCACCAGCCCGGCCGACTCCAGCTGGGTCAGGATTCGGTGCACCGACGAACGCGGCAGCCCGGTGCGGGCCACCACCTGGTCGAGCCGCAGCCGTTTGCCGGGCTCGTCGAACAGGTTGGTGATCAGCGCCACTCGCGCCACCATCGACGTGGCATCCATACGAGCGCATTATCCCCGCGGCGTCACTGCCCCATCACGTATTTCACGGTGGGCCCCGCGGTCCAGCCGCCGTCGACGGCGATCTCCGCGCCGGTGATGTAGGCGGCCTCATCGGACAGCAGGAAGCCGACCGCCCCGGTGGTCTCCTCGGGCAGGCCGACGCGGCCCATCGGGGTGTTCGGGTACTGCCCCTCTCCGGGCGCGATGCCGACCTGCGCGGTCATCGGGGTGTAGGTCATGCCGGGATGCACCGAGTTGACCCGGATCTTCTCGCCGGCCAGTTCGACCGCCGCGATCTTCGACAGGCCGCGTACCCCCCACTTGGATGCGCCGTACCCGGCGGTCAGCGCCAGGCCCATCAGCCCGGCGGCCGACGAGATGTTGACGATGGAACCTCCGCCGGCGGCTCGCAGCGGCGCGATGACGGCCTGGATGCCGTTGAACACGCCCACCAGGTTGACCTCCAGCACACTGCGGAAGTGCGCGACGGGCTCGTGCTCGACGAGTTGCCCGGTGGCCACCCCGGCGTTGTTGACCAGCCCGGTCAGCCCGTCGAACTCGGTGATCGCCGACCGCACCGCGGCTTCCCAGTCGGCCGGGTCGGTGACGTCGAGGTGGACATAGCGCGCGGCGTCGCCGAGTTCGGTGGCCAGCGTTGCCCCGTCGTCGTCGAGGAGGTCGCCGATCACCACCCGGCCGCCGCCGTCGACGATGTGCCGGGCGAACGCGGCGCCCAGGCCGCGCGCACCGCCGGTGATCAGGACGACTTTGCCGGCCAGCCGGGCCGTGTTGGTGAGCATGGCCATAGCTTCGGGGCACGGGCGCCCCACGTCACAGCCAGTCCCACCCAGCGAGACAGCCGGTGTGGGGCGAAGCCCAGGGTTCCTAAGGTCGCCGGTCATGGAGACGAACGTGGACGTGGTGGTGGTCGGCGCGGGCTTCGCCGGCCTCTACGCGCTGCACCGCCTGCGCGGTGACGGGCTGAAGGTGCGGGTGTTCGAAGCGGCCGACGGGGTGGGCGGGGTCTGGTACTGGAACCGCTACCCCGGCGCCCGCTGCGACGTCGAAAGCGTGGACTACTCCTACTCCTTCGACTCCCAGCTACAGCAGGACTGGGACTGGACCGAGAAGTACGCCACCGGACCGGAGATCCTGCGCTACCTCAATCACGTCGCCGACCGCTTCGATCTGCGACGCGACATCTCGTTCGGGACGCGGGTGACCAGCATGGTCCTCGACGAGACAACGTTGGCCTGGCAGGTCCGCACGGCCGCGGACGAGGAGGTGAACGCCCGGTTCTGTGTGCTCGCGGTCGGGCCACTGTCCAACGCCAATGTCCCGGCGATTGAGGGACTGGAGTCGTTCGCCGGCGAGACCTATCACACGGCGCACTGGCCGCACGGCGGCGTGGATTTCACCGGCAAGCGAGTCGGGGTGATCGGCACCGGTTCCTCGGGTATTCAGGTGATCCCGCCGATCGCCGCGCAGGCCAGCCGGTTGGAGGTGTTTCAGCGCACCGCCAACTACAGCATTCCGGCCGGCAACGGGCCGCTGGACGAGGCCACTCGCACAGCACAAAAGGCCGGCTACGCCGAACGCCGGCGGCTGTCGCGGGCCAGCGGCGGAGGCTCACCGCACGAGCCGCACCCGTCCTCGGCGCTTGAGCTGAGCGCCGAGGAGCGCGACGCCGCCTACGAGCGACGCTGGCAGCTCGGTGGGGTGCTGTTCTCCAAGACCTTCCCCGATCAGCTGGTCACCCTGGCGGCCAACGACACGGCACGGAAGTTCTGGGAGAACAAGATCCGCGCGATCGTCGATGACCCGGCGACAGCCGAACTGCTGATTCCCACGGACCATCCGATCGGCGCCAAGCGGATCTGCACCGACGACAACTACTTTGAGACCTTCAACCGCGACCACGTGCATCTGGTGAACCTGCGCGCCACCCCGATCGAGCGGATCGACGAACACGGCATCTGCACCACCGCGGCACACCACGATCTGGACGTCCTGGTCTTCGCGACCGGCTTCGACGCCATGACCGGGTCGGTCGCCAAGATCGACATCGTCGGGCGCGACGGCGTGACACTCAACGACGCCTGGGCCGGTGGACCCCTCACCTACCTCGGGTTGAGCGTTCCCGGATTCCCGAACCTGTTCAACATGACCGGCCCGGGCAGCCCGTCGGTGCTGGCCAACATGGTGTTGCATTCCGAACTGCACGTCGACTGGGTTGCCGAGGCCATCGCATACCTGGATGCGCACGGCGCCGCCGCCTTGGAGGCCCGCCCCGACGCGGCCGCGGACTGGGGCGCCGAGTGCGCCCAGCGCGCCGCGGACACCCTGATGACGCAGGCGAATTCGTGGTATCTGGGCGCCAACATCACCGGGCGGCCGCGCGTTTTCATGCCGTTCGTCGGCGGCTTCGGCACCTACGGCGCCATCATCTCCGACGTGGCGGCCGCGGGCTACAAGGGATTCGACGTCGTCGACGGCGCCCGGACTCCTGAACCGCAACGCAGCGCCTCTTTTGAGGCCCCACCATCGCGGGGCAATTCAGGGCAGATGCCTTGAGACAAGGGGCCGGTCGCGAAATCGAGCCCCAGCAGTTGTTCTTCGTCGACGCGTTACCCAAGAACCCGAGCCGAGCTGTTGAAACGCCTCTTAAGAGAGTGGTTCAATGTCGAGGAGATCACCACCGGAGGACAGCGGCTCGACCGTTCCGGTAGGCCGCAGAACGCATCGGGTCCGGTCAAAGATCGTCACCATGCAGCGGTTGCAGTGCGTGCACACCGAAGGACTTTCCGGGTCAGCATTGACCCTCCTCACCAGGCCTGGGTCCCGCAGAAGAGCTCGGGCCACCGCCACGAAGTCGAAGCCCTCCTTCATGGCCAGATCCATGCTGCGACGGTTGGTGATGCCGCCGAGAAGGATTAGCGGGATCGTCAGCTCATACCGGAACTGACGGGCCAGGTCGAGCAGATAGAGCTCTTGGTAAGGGTATTCGCGCAAAAACGCCCGGCCCACCGTCGCCAACAGCCAGTTCAACGGCCGGGGGAAGACGCCGGCGAACTCGGCCCGAGGAGCCCGTCCACGGAAGTAGTACATCGGATTGAGCAGCGAGCTACCCACTGTCAGCTCAAGCGCGTCCAGCGCACCGTCATCCTGCAACCATCTACCTATCTGCAGGCCCTCTTCGATGCGCAGGCCACCCGGGAACCCGTCTTCCATATTGAGTTTCGCGGTGAGGGCAACGCGATCACCGACCTCTGCTCGGACCGCCACGGCGATCTCTCGGGCCAACCGCGCACGATTGGCGAGGTTGCCACCGTAGCCGTCGCGCCGTCGGTTCAGCAGTGGACTGAAAAAAGAGCTGACCAGGTAGTTGTGCCCAAAATGAAGCTCAACGGCATCAAATCCGGAAGCAGCCGCCACCTTGGCCGCCATTGCGTGGTCGGCGACTATTCGGCGCAGATCCTCGGAATCGGGACGGCGGGTGGGAGCCATTGCGAGTGGACTGAACAGTCTGCTCGGCGAGACCGCGGGCACACCGTTGGACTTGGCGTTGGCGACGGGTCCGGCGTGTCCGAGCTGGGCACACGCTGCTGCCCCCTCGGCATGGACAGCATCGGTCAGGCGCTGCAGGCCGTCGACAGCCTCAGGCGTCATGACGATCTGGTCGCGTTCGGTTCGCCCCTCCGCGGACACGGCGCAATAGGCTACGGTCGTCATCCCGACGCCGCCGGCCGCCACAGTACGGTGAAAATCGATCAAGTCGTCGGTGACCTTCCCGGCGGGCGTGCGCCCTTCGAAGGTTGCCGCCTTGATGATGCGGTTTCGCAACGAGATCGGCCCGAGCTCGGCTCGACCGAAGACATCGGCCGCTTCGCCGCTCACCGTCGCACCACGGGTGCCGAGAGGCCCGCTACGACGAAGTCCCGCAGGTTGTCCACCTGTCGATCGGTGAGTCGACGGTCGCCGGCGAGGGGATCGCCGAATTGCCCGAAAATCAACTCGAACGCGAGCATCCAGCGCTGCGCGGCGTCCTTCTCACTCAGTTCGGCCACCTGTCGGCACAGCATGTGCGCCCACGGCGTCACCGTGAACCACCCTTTTGTCCAGTTCAGTTCAGCGCGGGCCAACAGCAGACGCGCCAAGAGGTGCAGGTACAGCCGGCCGGCCGGATCAGCGGCCAGAGCCATTATCGGCTCCACCACGATCCGCACCGCGTTCTCGATCGGCATCTCGCAGTCAGCCACGACTTCAGGCAGTGCGTCCGCCCACAGCGGTCCCAGCCGGGTCTCCAACAACGCCGAGACCAATCCGACCTTCGAACCGAAGTGGTAGTGCACCGCCGCCGGATTCACCCCCGCGGCGGCGCAGACCGCGCGGACCGAAACCGAGTCGTACCCCGATTCCAGCAGCAGTCGCTCGGTGACGTTCAGCAGATGCTCGCGAGTAGGTATCCCGGTGGGCGTCATCGCAGTATCAAATCACGATTCAATCAATGATTCAATCACTGATTGACGATGCGGACTGTCGTCCCGATCTGATCTCACTCGGCTCGTTTGAGTTCGGCTGCAATGGAACGCCCGGCGGAGTGTCGAGCTGCCCGTTTGCATTAACTCGCCCCTGACGGGCTCGGAGCAGGTAACCGTCGAGCCGGCCTGACGGCTACGGCCGGCTCTACGACGGCGCCCGAAACGACCTCATCCGCAGCAAGTAGCGAGGCACCCCCGAGATACCGAGACTGCGTGGCCAGTCATCGCTGCGGAAGTAGGCGTCCGTGCCCCCATCGACGAAGATGACGCTGCCGCAAAGGAAGTCGGCGGCATCCGAAAGCATGAACAGCATCCAGTCGGCCAACAGTGCGGGATTCCCGTAGCCGCCGACCGGCACTGGGAACGACTGAACAGCTTTGGCCTGCTGCGGTATCGCCAACAACTCATCGAGCAATGGAGTCTGGATCGCGCCGGGCGCCAGCACGTTGAGCCGGATACCGGCCGCGGCCCACGCCGGAGTCACCGCGTGCCGGCGTGCCCAGCGGGTCACCGCGATCTTCGATGCCCCGTAGGCCATCGACGGCGCCGCGGGGCCCAGCAGCTTGACCGTTCGCACCGCCCGCGCCGTCTTGCCGGCCAGCAGGGCGCGCACCGCGCGACGTGGAACAGCGGGGATGGTGGTCGACGAATTGCTGCCGATCACCACCACTTTGGCGCGCTCAGCGGCGGCCAGCGCCGGTCGCCACGCCTCCAACAGGTCCACCACCCCGCGGAAATTCACCTCGAAGATGGTCCGGGGCATGCTCGGTCCCGGCTTCGGGCCCTGCCCCGCCGCCAGGACGGCACCATCGAGGCGGCCCCCACACTGGGCCAGCACCTGCCCGGCGGCAGCGGAGCGTCCGGTCGGGCCGGACAGGTCCGCGACGACGTCGGCGTCGCGCAGATCGACCCCGATCACGGTGTGGCCGGCCGCCCGCAACTTGTCCGCCGCCTGGCGTCCCATACCGGATGCCGACCCGGTCACCGCGTAAACACCCACGACACGTCCTCCTCAATCCGTTGCGCTTCGTCATACAGGCTTACAGGGCATGGTGGACACCATGCACATCGGATTCATCGGACTCGGGAACATGGGCAGCGGCATGGCCGCCAATCTGCTCAAGGCGGGTCATTCTGTCACCGCCTACAACCGGTCACCGGCCAAGGTGGCCGCCCTGGCACAGCAGGGCACCACGCCGGCACGCACGGTGGCCGACACCTGCCGCGGCGACGTGGTGCAGACGATGCTGGCCGACGACGAGGCCGTCGAGAACGTCGCGTTCGGCCCGGACGGGATTGTGGCGTCGTTGCCACCGGGCGGCACCCACATCTCGTCGAGCACCATCAGCGTGGCGCTCGCCCAACGGCTCACCGCCGCGCACGCGGAAGCAGGGCAGTCCTATATCGCCGCACCCGTCTTCGGCCGGCCTGACGCCGCCGCTGCGGCAAAGCTTTTCGTGATCGCGGCGGGCGCGCCGGCGGCACTGAATCTGGTGTCGCCGCTTTTCGACGCGATCGGCCAGCGCACCTTTGTGGTGTCCGAGCAGCCGTACACCGCCAACCTGGTGAAGCTGTCCGGCAACTTTCTGCTCGCCACCGTCATCGAGTCGCTCGGTGAGGCCATCGCGCTGGTGGAGAAAGCCGGCGTGGACCCGGCGGGCTACGTCGACATCCTCACCTCGACGCTGTTCAACGCCCCGGCGTATGCCACCTACGGCGACCTGATCGCCCGCAAGAGCTTCGAGCCGGCCGGTTTCGCCGCCACCCTCGGGCTCAAGGACGTCCGGTTGGCGTTGCAGGCCGCCGAGGAACTGACCGTGCCGCTGCCGCTGGGCAGCCTGCTGCGCGACCGTTTCCTGGCGCTGCTGGCCAACGGCGGCGGACAGCTGGACTGGTCGGCGATCACCACCCTGGCCGGGCGCGACGCGGGGCTCTAACGGCCGCTAGCCTTCGACCACTCCGCGCAGCCCGTCGGCCCCGAACGCCGGCTCCAGCATCGAGGAGAAGTCCGGACCGCGGCGCAGCATCTGCCCGCCGTCGACGTTGATGACCTGACCGGTGATGTAGCCGGCCGCGTCGCTGAGTAGGAACAGCGCCAGGTTGGCGACATCTTCGGCCTCGCCGGGCCGCGGCAGCGGCGTCGAGACGCGGTAGTCCTCACTGAGCTCTGGCGAGTCCAGGATCGGGGCGACCAGCTCGGTGCGGGTCAGGCCCGGGCGGATGCTGTTGACCCGCACCCAGGAGGCACCCAGCTCGTCGGCGGCCAGCTGCATCATGTGGTCCAGCGCCGACTTGGTCGGGCCGTAGGCGCCGAACCAGCGGTGGGTGTTGCTGGCCGCGATCGAGGAGATCCCGACGAACGAGCCCCCGCCGCCCCGCACCAGCGCCCGACCGGCGTGCTTGAGCACATACAGGGTGCCGTTGACGTTGAGGTCGACGGTGCGCCGCCAAAGCTCCGAGTCGATCTGGGTGATCGGCCCGATGGTCAGCGACCCGCCGGCGCAGTGCACCACGCCGTGTAGCCGGCCGTTCTTGGCCACGGCGGCATCGACGGCGGCGATCACGCTGTCCTCGTCGGTGACGTCGGTCGGCAGGTGACGGACGGTGTCGCCCAGCTCGGCAGCCACCTTCGCCAATCGATCGGCGTCTCGCCCAACGATCAGGACATCGGCCCCGGCGGCCGCCAGCGCGGCGGCCACGGCCTTGCCGATGCCGCTGCCACCGCCGGTGACCAGGTAGCTGCGGTCTTCAAAGGAAAGCTGCACACCGACCCCTCACATCGAAACTGAAACACGTTCTACCTATGGAACCATGCCTCAGGCCGGCGTCCCCGCCGAACGACGCAAGGCGCTCAGCTCAGGGTTGATCGCGGCGGGCCACGGCGGTGGGCCGGGCGGTGCGCCAGTCCTCGACATCGGGCGGCAACCCCAACGGGGCCCGGTTCTCGTTGTGAGCCGACCAGTGCGCGTGACCCAGCTGATGGATGTGGAAGCCGTGCCGCAACGCCTCGGTGAAGCCCATCGCGTCGGCGGCTCCGTTCACCGAGTCCTTGATCAACAGCGCGGCCATGGTGGGCAGCTTCGCGATACGTCGGGCGAACTCCAGCGTCTTGTCCGCCAGCTCATCGGTGGGGAACACCTTCGACACCATGCCCAGCCGGTGCGCCTCGTCGGCGTCCAGCGAGTCCCCGGTCAGCAGCAGCTCCTTGGCCTTGCGGGGGCCGAATTCCCACGGGTGGGCGTAGTACTCCACACCCGGCATGCCGAGGCGCACCCCGACCACGTCGGAGAACCGAGCATTCTCGGCGGCCACGATCAGGTCGCAGGCCCAGATCAACATCAGCCCGGCAGAGATGGCGTTGCCCTGCACCTGCGCGATGGTGATCTTGCGCAGGTCCCGCCACCGGCAAGTGTTCTGGAAGAAGAAGTGCCACTCCTGCAGATACGTCTTCTCCACGACCGGCTCGCGGGTGGCGCCGTGCGATTGGAACGTCGGGTGCTGCGCCGGACCGGGGCGCCGCTCGAGCAACGTGGCCTCCGAACCCAGGTCGTGGCCGGCAGAGAAGTTCTTGCCGCGCGCGGCCAGGATCACCACCCGGACGGTGTCATCGGCCTCGGCGCGGCCGAACGCTTCATCGAGCTGCACCAGCAGGGTGCGATTCTGCGCGTTGTGCACGTCGGGGCGGTTCAGCCAGATCCGGGCGATGCGCCCGTCGTCGAGCAATTCGTAGTCGACCAGGCGATCCGAAGTATCGCCAGCCTGCTCCGATGCGGTGTCCGATGTGACCATTGCCTCCGCCCTCGTCGTCTTCGCATCACAGGCTACGGCGGCCGGCCTGAGCTGCCCGAGCCAGGTGTGACACAGCGCGCACTTCGCTAGAGTCAATGCATGCCTGCTAAATCCGAACACGCCGACATCGAGGACGTGGAACCGCTGGCCGACAGCACCGCGCGCCAGGCCCGGCGAGTGGTCGCCGCGTATGCCGAGGACGCCGACGAATGTCGGGTGTTCCTGTCCATGCTGGGGATCGGGCCCGCGACACCCGACAAGAACGGGGCGTAGATGCCGGAGGCCGTCGGTTCAGCGAGGCTCGACGAAGGAGAGCCGAAACTGGAACCGCCGCATGAACCGGGAGAGTCCGATTTCGTCGTAGTGGCCAACCGGCTGCCGATCGACATCGAGGTGCTCCCGGACGGTACGACGGCGTGGAAGCGCAGCCCCGGCGGATTGGTCACCGCACTAGAGCCTCTGCTGCGTAAGCGCCGCGGCGCCTGGGTCGGCTGGCCCGGCAGCCTCGATGCGCCCGACGGGCCGATCGACATCGAGGATCTGCGGCTGCATCCGGTTCCGCTGGACACCACCGACATCGCCGAATACTACGAGGGCTTCTCCAACGCCACCCTGTGGCCGCTCTATCACGACGTGATCGTCAAACCGATCTACCACCGGCAGTGGTGGGACCGCTACGTCGATGTCAACCGCCGCTTCGCCGAAGCCGCGTCGCGGGCCGCCGCGCCGGGCGCCACGGTCTGGGTCCAGGACTATCAGCTGCAGCTGGTACCCAAGATGCTGCGGGATCTGCGCCCCGATCTGACCATCGGCTTCTTCCTGCACATCCCGTTCCCGCCGGTGGAGCTGTTCATGCAGCTGCCGTGGCGCGCCGAGATCGTCGACGGACTGCTCGGCGCCGACCTGGTCGGCTTTCACCTGGCCGGCGGCGCCCAGAATTTCCTGTTCTTGGCCCGCAACCTGGCCGGCGCCGTCACCTCGCGAGGCTCAGTCGGGGTGCGCAGCCGGTTCGGCGAGGTGCGGCTGACCGATCGCACCGTACGGGTCGGCGCCTTCCCCATCTCGATCGACTCAGGCGAACTGGACCGCAAGGCCCGGGAACGCGGGATCCGTCGGCGCGCCAAGGAGATTCGCGCCGAACTGGGCCATCCCCGCAAGGTGCTGCTCGGCGTGGACCGGCTGGACTACACCAAGGGCATCGACGTCCGACTCAAGGCGTTCAACGAGCTGCTGGCCGAGGGACGCGCCAAGCGGGACGACACCGTGCTGGTGCAGCTGGCGACTCCGAGCCGGGAACGGGTGGAGAGCTACCAGATCCTGCGCGACGACATCGAACGTCAAGTCGGCCATATCAACGGCGAGTACAGCGAGGTCGGCCATCCGGTGGTACACTACCTGCATCGCCCGGTCCCCCGCGACGAGCTGATCGCTTTCTTCGTGGCCAGCGATGTCATGCTGGTCACCCCGCTGCGCGACGGGATGAATCTGGTCGCCAAGGAATACGTGGCCTGCCGCAGCGACCTGGGCGGCGCCTTGGTCCTGAGCGAATTCACCGGTGCGGCAGCGGAATTGCGCCAGGCTTACCTGGTCAATCCGCACGACCTGGAGTGCGTCAAGGACGTCATCGAGGCAGCGGTCAACCAGACCCCCGAGGAAGGCCGCCGACGGATGCGTGCGCTACGCCGTCAGGTGCTGGCCCACGACGTGGACCGCTGGGCCCGATCGTTCCTCGGCGCGCTGGCCGACTCCGCGGAGTAGCTCAGCCGACGGCGCCGACCCGCTACGCCCGGCTGGCGCCGCGCTTGCGATCGACGCTAGCTACACAGGTGCTGCGGGTTGTCCTGGCAGTTCAGCGGGTAGTGGATGACCGGGTTCGGCAGCGGCGAGACGAACGTCAGCGTGAAAGCGCGCTTGCTCAACCCGGGCTGCAGCCCACACACCGCATTGTGCGCCGTGGTGTAGGTACCGTGCAGAGACGTGTCGAACTGGTACATCTCGTCACTGCCGGCGGTGCTGCCATCGGAGCATCGGGTGCCCGCCAGCAGCGGCGTCTTGTAGGTCCACTGGCCGTTCGACAGCCGGTAGGCCCCGGCCTGTCCGGGCGGCCCGTTGCTTTCGACCTGCAGCTTGCAGCCCACGGCCAGGTGCAGTGGCACTCGGCCGTCACCGACGGTCGGGACGCACAGCGGATAGATCGTCCAGGTCGCGGTCTTCGCACCGTCGTTGTAGGTGTAGACGCCCTCGACTGTGCCTTCCGGAATCGCATCGTCGTCGGCGCCGGCTTCAACTGCCAGCCCGGTGGCCGCCGTCATCGCCGCAGCCAAGGCGACCAGACCACGAACGAGTTTCCCCATGGCGCTCATTCCTTTCAGCTAGATCGGCACGATATTGCTGATCAGCCACTTGCGGTCGATCTTGCGGAAGTCCACCCGTAGGCGACTGCCCTCGTAGTACTTCTCCTTGGACTTGCCCGTCACGGTGCGGTTGACGAACACCAACACCGAGCCGGACGTCCGATGCGACGGCATGGCGGCGATGCCGACGACGTCCACCTGGTTCACCAACTGCTGCGCGCGAGCCTGCGGAATGATGTCGTTGACCACCCGGGCCTCGAATTCGCGGCGGTAGTCGCCGGTGAACATCGGGTAGGTCTCGGTCAGGCTGCCTTCCACCGTCTTGTACTCGTAGCCGAGCACTTTGGGGATCTCGTCCTTCGCCAGTTGGACCAACTCGGTGCGGGCCGATTGTTCACCCCGCGCCTCGACCCGGCTCCAGTACAGCGATCCCGCCGCGGCACCCAACCCCACGAACGCGCCAATCAGCCCGACCAGGACCGCGAGCCATATCCACCGGCGCGTCATCGACTGCCGTCCGGCCATTTGAGATCGTAAGCGGACATATTGCCCGCATCGTCTTCGTGCACGACCACCCGCAAGGCATAGGGCTGCGACGGCTTGTTGACGCCATCGACATCGGTGGCGGTGGCGCGCATGGCCACCAGCACCGACGCGTTGGCGGCGATGTTGTCGACGCTTTCGAGAGCCGCGGCGTTGATGACGGCCTCGGAGCTGTGCTTGGTCTCCCGCAGCAGCGCCTTGAGGTTCTCCGCGTTCGCTGCCATCGTGTCGCGCAGCGGGCCGCTGGTGCCCGCCACGAACAGGTCCACTTGGTCGCTGATGGTGTCGGGCGTATAGGTGTACATGTTCAGCACGGTCTGGACCGCGGCGTCGACGAATCGCTGGTCCCGCTGCTGCGCCATGTCGGCATGCCGGTGTTGCACCGCGAGCGCACCGACCAACCCGCCCAGCAGGATGGATGCCGCCAGCCCGGCAGCTCCCGCCACTTGCGCGGTCTTGCGGGCGTTGGGCCGCCGGCGCGGCGGCGGTCCCGCCGGTCGAACCGCCCGCACCGCGGCGCGGCTGGGTGCCGGAATCCGTACCGTGGCCGGCGTTGTTTCGGCGGCATCACCCGCTGGACCCGCAGCCCGCGAGGCCCGGCGCCGGACCTTCGCGTCGTCGGATCCGCTCACGTCTGCCTCGGCGCGAGCATCAGGTCAGCCCAGTTCTCCGCGGGCAGCCACTTGTCCGAGCCGGAGACGAACACTCCGCTGTTGCCGGCCGGATCCACGAACTTTCCGGACCGGTCGTAGGTGCTGTACGCGACGCCGTTGGCCTCGGCGGGCAGCGGACCCGGAGCCGGACCGGGAGCCGGTGCCGGCGCGGGGTCACGACCGTAGGCGGGCAGGCCACCATTGCCCCCGGGGCCAGTCGGCAGGTTCTGGTCCGGCGGCGCGTAATACGGCCACGGCGCCGGCGGGTTGGGTCCGAGCTGATTCGGCGGGTACGGCAGCGGGAACGGCGGGTTGGGCGCCGGACCGGGGCCCGCGGGCACACCCGGCGGCAGCGCCACGACCGGCGGGCCCGGGTCGTAATCCGTCGACGGCGGGATGTAGGGGAACTTGTTCATCGGCGTCAGCATCCGCGGATCGGTAATGGGAGTGTCGTACGGGACGGGCGGTCCGCGCCAGGTGTTGCTGCCGACTGGGACGTAGCCCTGCGGGTCTCGGCAGAGCTGGATGGTCGGCGCCCGCTTACCCGGGTATTCCATGCAGGGGTAGTTGCGCGCGCCGCGGACGGCAGACGGGTCATTCTGCGCGGCTTTGCAGTACAGGTCCTTGGGCAACTCGCGGACGGTCTCGTCGGCCGGTGTTCGCATCTCGGTGAAGGGCAGGAAGCCGACCGTGCACGGCGGCGGGTCGTGCATGTCGATCTTGAAGTCCAGCTTCACGCCTTCTTCCATCGGCACACCGCCGGCCACGGTGATCAGCGCCGCCATCAGCGCAGGGAACACCACCAGCGCCTGTTCGATGGAATTGCGATAGATGACCCCGACCCGCCCGAAGTTGGCGATGCTGGCCGCCAATGTCGGGAAGGAGGCGCGGATTCCGTCGAACGTGGTGTTGGCCTCGTCGGCGACGCTGGGCAGAACCTGCAGCACCTCGCGGAGCTGCGGGTCGGCGTTGCGCACCTCTGTGGTGACCGCCGCCAGCGACCGGGCCAGCTTCTTGATGCCATCGCCACCGCGGATCTGGGCATCCAAGAAGGGCTCGACCTGGTCGACCAGCTTCGAAGTCGCGTCGAAGTTGTCATTGGCCTCGTCGATCAGCTGCCGCGACGAGGCGATCATCCGAGCCAGCTCCTGCCCGGAGCCGTTGAACCCCTCGAACGCGCTACGCAGCAGATCACGAAGGCGGCTGTTCGAGACACTGTTGACCAGCGACTGCGCCTGGTCGAGCAGTCCGGCGATGTCCTGGCCGATCGCGGTCCGATCCTGGCCGATGCGCGCGCCGTTACGGAGCGCCGCGACTGCCGTGGTCTCTGCCGGCGGGACCAGGTCGATGTACTGCTCACCGATCGCGGACATGCTCTTGACGGTGGCGGTGACATTGCCCGGAATCTTAGTGCTGCTGTTGAGCCGCATCTCGGCGTCGACACCATGATCGGTGAGGTGGACGTCGCCCACCCGGCCCACGGTCACGCCGCGATAGGTGACGTTGGCGCTCTTGTAGATACCCCCGCCGCCGATGAAGTCGGCCGTCACCTTGTAGGTCCCGATGCCCATCCGGCTCGGGGCGTGCAGGTACAGGATCGAGATCGCACCGACGGCCAGCACTGTGACCACGGCGAAGATCCCGAGTTGGATACGAACGAGGCGGGTCAGCATCGCAGGTCATTCCTCATAGTGGGGAGCCGTGCCGGGCGGGATCTTGAACGGGTCGGCAGCCTGTCCGGACAGGTTCGCCATCTGACCGATCAAGAAGTCGGGTGGGTTCAGGACGTCATGCATGTGCGGCATGTTCGGGTCGAAACCGCCCGTGGTGAAGACCGTTTCACCGAACCGCCGCAGTGTCATGTCGAAGGTGACATAGACGTTGAGGAAGTCGCCGCGCACCGCATTGCGCAGGTACATCGACGGGAACGGGAAGGTCGGGATGAACGGGAACGCCGTCACCAATTCGTTGGCGTTGTCGGCGAACGCCTTGATGACCGGGTACAGGTCCTTGATGTCGGCCGTGAAGTCTTCCTTGGTCTCGGACAAGATCCGTGATCCGACCACGGCCAACCGCTGCAGCGCGCCGAACGCATCGACGATATTGCTGCGGTTGTCGTTGAGCACCGCCAGTGCCGCGGGCATAGTGTCCAGCGCCCGCGCCAGGCTGGGCGCACTGCGGGCCAGGGTCGCCCCGACCCGGTTCAGACCCTCGGCGGCCGCGACGATGTCGCGCGCCTGGTGATCCAGCGACGCGGTGAGCTCGGCCAACCGGGGCACCAGCTCGGCAAAAGTGCCGGCCCGACCGGCGACGGCGGCATAGGCCTCTTCGGTGATGTCTTGCACCGCACCGAGATTGCCCTGGTTCACCACCACACCCAGTGACGACAACACCTCTTCGGTGCTGGGGTAGCGCCCGGTACGGCTGAGCGGAATCTCATCGCCAGCGACGAGTCTGCCAACCGGAGATTGGTCGGTCGGCTCGGCGAGCTCGATGTGCTGGGAACCCAGCAACGAAGTCTGGGCCACTTTCGCGGTGGCGTTGGCAGGCAGATGCACATTGCCATCTAGCGACAGCCTGACCGCGGCATAGAAGCTACCGTCGGGCTGTTGTACGGCCCGAATGCCGGAGACGCTGCCGACGGTGACGTCGTCGACCATCACCGGTGAGTTCTGTGGCAGCGTAGTGACATCCGGCAGCTGCACCGTGATGCTGTAGGAGCCGCGGCCGTGGCCCGCGGTTCCCGGCATGTTCAGCGAGTTCAGCCCGCCGAACTGACAACCGGACAGCACCAGCGCACCGGCGCCGAGCACCGCACCTCGCCTGCCGACCCGTCGCAGCGCGCCGGGAAGAGACCTCACGCTCATCCGCCCTCCCGTGGTGCGCCGGCACCGGGTTGCGCCGGCCCCGTCGGGCCGGGCGCCTTGCCCAGCTGCCCCGGCGCAGGCGGCGGCAAGAACAGTGCCGCGACATCCTCGGTGCTCGGCGGCGTGACGCCCGGCGCGGGCAGCCATTTCAGGTAGGGCACCGGGGTCTGCGCCTTTGCCTCTGTGGCCGGGGTGTCGTAGATGATCTGGCCCTTGTATGCGGTGATCGAGTTGATCGGGTGGAACAAGAACGGGAGGAAGTTCATCGACCAGCGGCGCATGACCGGCCCCATCCGCTCCTTGCAGATCTCCGCCCGCTTGAAGTTGTCCGGCACCGAACCGATGTCGAAGACACCGCCACAGATGAACTGCACCGGGTTGGCGAAGTCGGGCAGCGAGAGCAGGCCGGCGAGCGTGCCCTGAGCCGGGTTGTAGATGTTGTAGAAGTTGACCAGGCCGTGCGGAGTGATGTGCAGGACCTGCTCGAAGTTCTCGCTTTGATCCGACAGTGTCTTGGTGAACTCCGAGAGCTTGTTGACTTGTGCGATCAATGCGTCGTTGTTGTTGTGCAAGAAGCCCCGAACATCACGCAACGCCTGGTTCAGGGTGCCCAGTGTGACATCCAGGTCCTTGGAGCTGTCTGCCAACACCGCCGACACCCCGGCGACGTGATCGGTGAACTGCACGATCTGTTCGTTGCTGCCCGACAGGGCGTCGACCAGCACCTGCAGGTTCTTGACGGTCCCGAACAGGTCGGTGCGCGAGTCCCCGAGCCGGCCGGTGGTGGCCGACAGTTCGCGCAGGGCGTTGCGGAAGGAGTCGCCCTTGCCGTCGAAGGTGTCGGCGGCCTGGTTGACGAATGCGCTCAGCGCGCCATTGAGCTTGCCCTGCTCGGGTCCCAACTGTGCACTGAGCTGGGTCAGCTCCTGCTTGACCTCGTCCCATTCGACCGGGACCGCGGTGCGGTCTTCGCCCAGCACCGCACCGTTGGCCAGCTTCTCACCTTCGGTGTATGCCGGGGCCAGCTGAATGACGCGCGCCGACACGATATTCGGCGCCATCAGCACGGCACGCACGTCGGCGGGCAACGGCACGTCCTTGTTCACCGTCATGGTGATCTTGACGTTCTCGGCGCGCGGCTCGATGGACTCGATGCGCCCCACAGGGACCCCAACCACCCGAACGTCGTCGCCCGGGTAGAGGCCCACCGCCGACGCGAAGTAGCCGGTGATGCGGTAACTGCGCTGCGCGGGCAGCACCACGTATGCGGCGCCGGCCAGCAGTACGGCCAGCAGCCCGGCGAGGAGGAGGCGTGAAGTTCGGCGCGTCATGGTGACTTCGGCTTAATGATCGTGCGCTCGGAGATCATCCCGCGCAGGTAGTCGGCCAGGCTGTCGGGGAGCTTGCCGGGCTGGAAGAACATGTCGACCATGACCTCCGACATGGTGGGCGGCGGTAGGCCATACAGGTTGATCTGGAAGCCCGGACCCGAGGCCACCACCTCGCCGAGCGTGGTGGCGTATCCGGGCAGCCTCTCGAGTGCTCCCGCGATCCGGTCCTTGCGCTCGATCATGTTGTCCAACACCAGGTTGAGCTTGTTCAGGGTCGGACCGATCTCTTTCTCGTTATCGGTCACGAATCCGGAAAGCTGCTGCGAAACATCGTCGATACCGCTGATCAGCGCGCCAAGGGCCTGCCGGCGCTCATCGAGGGCAGCAAACAACTGGTTGCCGTCGAGCACCAGCCGGTTGACTTGGTCGGCACGCTGATTGAGCACACCGGTAACCACCTTGGCGTGAGTCAGCAGCTGACCCAACGCCTCGTCGCGGCGGTTGATGCTGCGCGACAGGGCGGTGACGCCGTCCAGGGCTCCCCGCAGTTGCGGGGTCGCGTCGCGCATCGAGTCGGTGAGCACCTGCAGGGCCTCTTCGAATCGTGGCTTGTCGAGATCACGAGCGTCGCCGCCCAGGTCTTGCAGCGCGTTGTTGAGCGTGTACGGCGCCCGAGTGCGTTCGAGCGGGATCACGGTGACCGAGCCGGCACCGGCGGGAGTGACCGACAGTGCCTTCTCACCCAGCACCGTGTCGGTGCGGATGGCGGCCAGCGACTGGTCCCCCACCCGGACGTTGCGGTCGACGGTGAAGTCCACCTTCGCGCTGGCCCCAGCCAGTGCTACCGACTTGACCTTGCCCACCCGGATCCCGGACACCGTCACGTCGTTGCCCGGGATGATGCCACCGGCATCGGCGAAATAACCGTGATACGTCTTGCCCTGCGGCCAGAACGGCAGGCTGGTGTAACCGAACGACACCAACACCAGGCACGCCACCAACGCGATGCCCAGCAGACCCGTGCGAACCGGGTTTACGCCGTCAATTTTTGACAGGAGAGCACCTCCCCTTGCTCGTGTCATTCTGGCCGCCCATGGGCAGCGTGATGTCGCTGCCGGCGGGGCCATTGAATTTCAGCGCGACCGTGCAGTAGTTGATGTTGAAGAACGAGCCGTAGGCGCCCAACGCATTGAGCCGCAGGTAGTTCTCCTCCAACGGGTCGATGACGTCGTTCAGCTCTTGCTTGCGCTTGTCCAGAACGGTAGCCAGCGGCCGTGCGTTCTCGATCACGCCTTGCAGCGGCCGCCGGGTGCGGCGCAGGGTGTCGGCGAGGTCGTTCTCGACCGACGACAGTGGTCCGATCGCCCCGGCAATCGCATCCTTGCCCTGCGCCAGGCCGCTGATCAGCTGCTGCAGCCGATCGACAGTGGCGTCGAACTGTTCGCTCTTGTCATCGACGGTGGTCAGCACCGTGTTCAGGTTGTTGATCACGTCGCCGATCAGCTGGTCGCGGGAGGCCAGCGTGGTGGTGAACGAACTGGTGCTGGCCAGCATCTGCGACAGCGCACCACCCTGACCCTGCAGCAGCTCGATGAGCGCGCTGCTGATCTCGTTGATCTTCTTGCCGTCCAGGCCCTTGAGCACCGGACGCATCCCGCCCAGCAGGGCATCCAGGTCCAGGGCCGGCTGGGTGTGGTCGCGTGCGATCGTGCTGCCGGGCGGCAGCTTGCGCAAGTCGCCGGCCCCGGAGGCGATCTCCAGGTACCGGTCACCGACAAGGTTCTCGTACCGGATCACCGCACGGGTCGAGTCATAGAGCTGGTAGCGCTTGTCGAGGTCGAAGGTGACATTGACGGTGTTGTCCGGCGTCAGTTCAACGCGTTTCACCGTGCCCACCGGGATGCCGGCGATACGCACGTCCTCGCCGCCTTTGAGCCGGGAGGCGTTGGAGAAATCCGCGTGGTAGGTGTGATTCGAGGTGAACCGGAACTCGCCGAACACCACCACCAGACCGGCCGACACCAGCAGCATCGCGATGGTGAAGACGGTGACCTTGATCAGCGTGCCGCGCGAGTTCATCAGTATTCATCCCGTTCCGCGAAGGCGCCGTTGAAGAGGAACTGCGCGGTGGAGGGAGCGTCGAACTGCACCTCGGTGTTGGGCTGGAACGGGATGTAGGCGCTGTCGGTCACCAGGAACGGTGACCGGAACCAGGAGCCCCCGTACTGCTTACTGGGGATGTCCGGCAAGCCACGACAGTTCGGTCCGCCAGTCGCGTTGGCCACCGGCAGGCTCTCCGGGTAGGTGTAGGCCGGTGCGCCCGGGATGAAGCTGGACTGCACGTACAGCGCCGGCTTGGTGCCACCCAGCGACGGGCCGAAACGCTCGAGGGCCTTCTGAATTCCCTTGAACAGGCAGCCGAACTCCGGGGAGTACTCGGCCAACAGGCTGCTCGTGGCGCGGAAGCGCTGGACACCGGCGATGAAATCGTCGGCCGCTGGAGCGAAGGTGTCGTAGCCATTGTTGGCCAGTCCGGTCGTTGCCAGCAGCGCCTTGCTCAGGTTCTCCCGCTGGTCAACCAGCGTCTTGCTGATCGTCGGGATGTTGTCGAAGGTCGTCGCAAGGTCCGGGGCGGCATCTCCGTAGATATTGCCGACGATCGCGGTCTTGGCGAAGCCCGACTGCAGCTGGGGCAGTTTCGGATTGAACTTTCCGAGGTAGCTGTTCAGCCCGGACAGCAACCCGCCCAAGTTGTCGCCGTTGCCCCGCAATCCTTCGGCCAGCGCGCTGACCGACCCGTTGAGCTGAACCGGGTCGATCTTGTCCAGCAGGTTAGTCAGCTTCTGGAACAGCGTGTTGACTTCCAGCTGCACGTCGGACGCCTGAACGTTCGCGCCGTTGCGCAGCGTCGCACCCGAAGGCACCGGCGGCGGAATGAACTCCACCGACTTGGCCCCGAAGATGGTATTGCCGGCAATGTGAACCGCTGCGTTCGACGGGATCTGATGCATCGCGGAGCTGTCGATAGACAGGAGGAGCTTGGCCTGGTCGCCCTGGTACTTGATCGACTTGACCTTGCCGACCTGGATCCCGCGGTACTTGACCTTGGCATCCTGCTCCATCACCAGGCCGGCGCGCGGTGAGGTGACGGTGACCTTGTCGGTGGAGCTGAAGACCGACACGTAGGACAGGTAGGTGAACACGGTGGCGGCAAGCAAGATCGCACCGAGGACTGCCGCAGCAATCCGTACCTGGGTACGCCTCGATCCCGTGTCCACGCTTGATCCCTGCTATCCCGAGAGGTTGAAGTTGCCGGAGCCGCCGTAGACGGCAAGTGAAACGAACAGCGTAATGACGACGACGACGACCAGTGAGGTACGCACGGCCTGACCGACCGCGATGCCCACGCCGACGGGGCCGCCGGCCGCGTTGAAGCCGTAGTTGGTGTGTACCAGCATCACCGCGATCGACATGATGATCGCCTGCAGGAAGGACCACAGTAGATCTGTGGGGATCAAGAAGGTGTCGAAGTAGTGGTCGTACAGGCCCGGTGACTGCGAGTTGATGAACACCGTGGTGGACCGGGCAGCGAAGAACGCGGCCAGCACCGACAGGGAATACAGCGGGATGATCGCGATCAGACCCGCCACCAAACGCGTGGACACCAGATAGGACACCGCATGTACCGCCATCGATTCGACGGCGTCGATCTCTTCGGCGACGCGCATGGCGCCGAGCTGGGCGGTGGTGCCGGCCCCGATGGTGGCGGCCAATGCGATCCCGGCAACCACCGGCGCCACGATCCGCACGTTGAGGAACGCCGACAAGAAGCCGGTCAACGCCTCGATGCCGATGTTGCCCAGGGAGGAGAAGCCCTGCACCGCGATCACGCCACCGGAGGCCAGGGTGAGGAAGGTGGCCACCCCGACCGTGCCGCCGATGATGGCCAGCGCGCCGGTTCCCATGGTGATCTCGGCGATCAGCCGGACGGTTTCCTTGCGATAGCGGGTCAGCGCGTTGGGGACGTATCGGATCGATTCGGCGTAGAACAACGCCTGCTCGCCGAAGTTGTCGACGGCCTTGGGCAGGCCGCGGAACAGCCGCCGGAATCGCAACGTGGCGTCGTAACTCATTTCACCAACACCCGGACGCTGATCGCGGTCATGACGACGTTGATGACGAACAGACAAATAAAGGCATAGACGACGGTCTCATTGACCGCGTTGCCTACGCCCTGAGGGCCGCCCTTGGCGGTCAGTCCGCGGTAACAGCCGATCAGGCCGGCTGCCGTGCCGAACAGCAGCGCCTTGATCTCAGCCATCACCAGCTCGCCGAGCCCGGTGAGCACGGTCAACCCGTTGATGAAGGCGCCGGGGTTGACGCCCTGCAGAAAGACCGAGAACACATAGCCGCCGACCAGACCGATCGCACACACCAGCCCGTTGAGCAGCAATGCGACGAACGTCGACGCGAGGGCCCGGGGCACCACCAGCCGTTGGATCGGGTCAATACCGAGCACCCGCATCGCGTCGATCTCTTCACGGATGGTGCGGGCACCCAGGTCCGCGCAGATGGCGGTCGCACCCGCGCCGGCCACCACAAGCACGGTCACCACCGGGCCCAGCTGGGTGATGGTGCCGAACGCGGTACCGGCGCCGGACAGGTCGGCAGCGCCGATCTCGCGCAGCAGAATATTGAGGGTGAACGCCACCAGCACGGTGAACGGGATCGCGACCAGCACCGTCGGCAGCAGCGACACCCGGGCGATCATCCAGGTCTGGTCGAGGAATTCGCGGTACTGGAAAGGCCTGCGAAACATGGCCCGGAACGTCTCCAGGGACATCTCGACGAACCCGCCCACGGCCCGAGCCGGAACCGTGAGTTGTTCGATCAAGACACGTCCTTCCCTCAGGTCGGGCTTCCGGGGCATCGGTGGTCGCAAAACTGTATCCGGCAACCTCGTGCGATCGGCGTCATTCGTGCAATTCAGACGCCGCCTCACGTGAGCCGGATCATACTAACTAGAACACGTTCTCAGTGTCAAAGGACACGTTTCAGCGAGATTCCTGAGATATCCGCCCTGGTCACAGCATATTGTGACCCACGCCTCGCTATAACGCGTTCTAATTTTGTTCTAATCGCCGGACATCAGTTCGGACGCCGAGAAAGTCCGCGCCGGATCGCGGCCGGCGAAGTAATTGGCCAGCGTGTCGGACAGTCCGGCCGGGTCCCACGCCTGCCCATCGGCGCTGAACTTACGTTCCACGGTCGGCGCGGCCATCAGGGTTACCTCAGGTCCGTAGACCACGAAAACCTGACCGTTGACCGCGGCCGAGGCCGGGGATGCCAGGAACCGGACCAAGGTCACCACGTGCTCGGGGGACAAAGGATCGACATCTCCCGCAGCGCCTTCCGGGGCCTCACCGAACACATCGGCGGTCATCGCGGTGCGGGCCCGCGGGCAGATCGCGTTGGCAGAGACGCCGTAGCGGCTCAGCGCCCGGCTGGCCGAGAGCGTCAGCGCGGTGATCCCCGCCTTGGCCGCGCCATAGTTGGCCTGGCCGACCGGACCCATCAGGCCGGCCTCGGACGAGGTGTTGATGATGCGGCCGTACACGCTTCCATCGGCGTCCTTGGCCTTCTGCCGCCAGTAGGCCGCCGCATTGCGGGTCAAGAGGAAGTGTCCACGAAGGTGCACCGCGATCACGGCGTCGAAGTCGTCGTCGGACATGTTGAACAACATCCGGTCGCGGGTGATCCCGGCGTTGTTGACGACGATGTTCAGCCCGCCCAGCCCGTCGGCGGTGCTGACGAGCTCGTCGGCGGTGGACCGCTGGCTGATGTCACCGGCCACCGGCACGCCCTTACCGCCGGCCGCGGCGATCTCCTCGATGACGTCGGAGGACTCCAGCGCCGGAGCGATGTCGTTCACGACCACCGTCGCCCCGGAGCGGGCCAACCCGATCGCCTCAGCTCGGCCCAGGCCGGCGGCTGCACCGGTCACCACTGCGACCTTGCCGGTCAGATCGATCGCGTTGTCAGTCATGTACGCCGCTCCTTTGCGTCACCGGCGCACTCATCGTCACCGGCGGTTATGAATACCTCTAGTCGTTGATAGGGGGAGGCTAGTCGTCGACGCGGCGCAGCGCGGCCCGCGGGCACTCGGCGATGGCCTGCTCAGCGTGGGCTTCGCGGTCGGCGGGGACCGGGGCGAGTTTCACCTCTGCCTGCTCGTCATCGTTCAGATCGAACAGGTCGGGGTCGATTCCGACGCAAATCGCGTTGCCCTCGCAACGATCCAGATCTACCTCAACTCGCATGACATTCTCCTGTAAAAGCCCTGCGCCGACCGAGCGTTTCCGGCCGCCGTCATCCACTAGTGTCACCATACGATCCGACAGCGTTCCCACACGAGCCGCTAGGGCCGTTGGACCCCGGGACTAGAACGTGTTACAACGGGCTGTCGAACCAGAATCTTATCGTGACACCGATCACCAGCGAAGGACTCCCCCGATGCAGATCAGCTACACGCCGGCCCAAGAAGAGCTGCGCAGCGAACTGAGGTCCTACTTCACCACGCTGATGACGCCGGAGCGTCGTGAAGCCCTCAGCTCGACCCAGGGCGAGTACGGCACCGGCAACGTCTACCGCGAGACCGTGGCTCAGATGGGGCACGACGGTTGGCTGACGCTGAGCTGGCCGAAGGAGTACGGCGGCCAGGCACGTTCGCCGATGGAGCAGCTGATCTTCACCGACGAGGCCGCGATCGCCGGTGCCCCGGTGCCGTTCCTGACCATCAACAGCGTCGCGCCGACGATCATGGCGTTCGGCACCGAAGAGCAGAAGAAGTTCTTCCTGCCCAAGATCGCCGCCGGCGAGCTGCACTTCGCGATCGGCTACTCCGAGCCGGGCGCCGGCACCGACCTGGCCTCGCTGCGCACCACCGCGGTCCGTGACGGCGACGACTACGTGATCAACGGCCAGAAGATGTGGACATCGCTGATCGCCTACGCCGACTACGTGTGGCTGGCGGCCCGGACGAACCCGGAAGCCAAGAAGCACCGCGGCATCTCGATGCTGATCGTGCCCACCACTGCCGAAGGATTCTCCTGGACCCCGGTCCACACCATGGCCGGCCCGGACACCAGCGCTACCTACTACCAGGACGTGCGGGTGCCGGTGACCAGCCTGGTCGGCGAAGAGCACGCGGGCTGGAAGCTGGTGACCAACCAGCTCAACCACGAGCGCGTTGCCCTGGTCTCGGCGCAGCCGATCCTGCTGGCTCTCGAAGAGGTCCGCGAATGGGCACAGAACACCAAGGACGCCCACGGCAACCGGATCATCGACTCGCAGTGGGTCCAGCTCAACCTGGCCCGGGTGCTGGCCAAGGCCGAAGTGCTCAAGCTGATCAACTGGGAGCTGGCCTCAACTGACAAGGCCGCGCCGTCCCCGGCGGACGCCTCGGCGGCGAAGGTGTTCGGCACCGAGTTGGCCACCGAGGCATACCGCCTGCTGATGGAGGTGCTCGGCACCGCCGCGACCGTGCGCCAGGACTCCCCCGGCGCACTGCTGCGCGGCCGGGTGGAGCGGATGCACCGGGCCTGCTTGATCCTGACCTTCGGCGGCGGCACCAACGAGGTGCAGCGCGACATCATCGGCATGGTCGCTCTGGGCCTGCCCCGTAACCGCTGACCTATTACCCCAAGGACTTTGGAGGCAAGTACCCATGGACTTCACCACTACCGAAGCATCTGACGATCTCTCTGGTCTGGTCGGCACCATCGTGGACGCGGTGTGCACGCCGGAGCGCCAGCGTGAGCTCGACGCGTTGGAGCAGCGTTTCGACACCGAGCTGTGGCGCAAGCTGATCGACGCCGACGTCGTTTCCAGTGCGGCGAGCGAGTCGCTGGGCGGCGGTGGTTTCGGCGTGCTCGAGCAGACGGCGATCCTGACCGCACTCGGCCGTCAACTGGCCGCGGTGCCCTACCTGGAGTCGGTGGCGCTGGCCGCCGAGACGCTGGCCAAGTTCGGTTCGGCCGAGCTGCAGCAGGCCTGGGGCGTCCCGGCCGTGGCCGGCGAGAAGGTCCTCACCGTCGCCCTCGACGGCGACATGGGCGAGGGCCCGGTCCGGGCGGCAACGGCCGACGGCGGCTACCGCCTCACCGGCACCCGCACCCAGGTCGGTTTCGCTTCGATCGCTGACGCCTTCCTGGTGGCGGCCGAAACCGATTCCGGCGCAGCGGTGTTCCTGGTCGCCGCCTCCGACCCTGGCGTGACGGTGACCTCGCTGGCCACCACCGGACGGGGCAGCGTTGGCCACCTGGAGCTGTCCGGGGTCACGGTGGAGGCCGGTCGCCTGGTCGGCGGCGCCGACGTACTCGAGCACCTGATCAGCGTGGCGGCCCTGGGCCACAGCGCCTACCAGCTGGGCGTACTGGAGCGCGGCCTGGCCCTGACCGCCGAATACGCCCGCGAACGCGAGCAGTTCGACAAGCCGATCGGCAGCTTCCAGGCGGTGTCGCAGCGGCTGGCCGACGGCTACATCGACGTCAAGGGGCTGCGCCTGACGCTGACCCAGGCGGCGTGGCGGATCAGTGAGGGTCTGCCGGCCACCACCCAGGTGGCCACCGCCGCATTCTGGGCGGCCGAGGCCGGTCACCGGGTGGCGCACAGCATCGTCCACATTCACGGCGGGGTCGGCATCGACATCGACCACCCGATCCACCGCTACTTCCTTGCCGCCAAGCAGACTGAGTTCGCACTTGGCGGCGCCACCGGACAGCTGCTGGCGATCGGCCGCGAACTGGCCGAAACCCCGGCGTAGTTGGTTGGCTAGCGGTTCAGCGCTTCACCGAACGTCACGTTGAACCCGGGCAGGTCTGTCAGGGCGATGGTGGCGTCGTAGGTGCGCTGGTAGCCGGTGTGGCTGAGCTTCCAGCCGTCGGAGGTGCGGCGGTAGGTGTCGTGATAGAAACCTGCCCCGATCAGCATCAGGTTGACGTCGGGCACGATCACCCGGTCCTGCAGGTACCAGATACCGGTGGCGGTGTCCGGGCCGGTGAGGGAGATCTCGGGGTGGTTCACCCGGTGCTCGGTGATGATGTTGCCGGGAAGCGAGTTCCGCATGAACTCCACCAGCGAGTCACGGTCGGCGAAGGTCTGCTTTTTGCCCATCGACTGGCCGTAGGCGGCGGTGACGTCCTCGGCCAGGGTGGCCGCGAAGTCGTCCCAGTGCTTGGTGTCCAATGCCCGCATGTAGCGGTACTTGACCTGCTTGATCTCGTCGATGTCGACGATATTTTTCAGAGCTGCTATGGCGTCGAAAGCCTGCGAATCAGTCACCGCTCTATTGCAACACTAATCTGATCACCATGTCAGCACCCACCCAAATTGACGAACAGTCCACCGTCACAGCGATGCTGGCCGCCCTGGCCGAGGTGGACGATCGCGGTGTGTTCTACGAGGACACCTTCGTCAGCTGGCGAGACCACATCGCTGCGGGCGCCCGGCTCGGTGCCGCGCTGCAGGCCCGGCTCGATCCGGACAAACCACCGCATGTCGGTGTGTTGCTGGGCAATACGCCGTTCTTCTCGATGATGCTGGTGGCGGCGGCACTGACCGGCATCGTGCCGGTGGGCTTGAACCCCACCCGCCGGGGCGCAGCCCTGGAGCGCGACGTAGCCCATGCGGATTGCCAGCTGGTGCTGGCCGACAACACCGCCGACGTCATGGTTCCCGGCATGATCGATGTCGAATCGCCCTCGTGGCAATCGGAATTGGCGGGCTATGACGGCACACCGGTGAGCTTCCGGGAGGCCGGCCCCGACGAGCTGTTCATGCTGATCTTCACCTCGGGCACCAGCGGTGACCCGAAGGCGGTGCGCTGCACCCAGTGGAAGGCGGCGTTCCCGGGGCTGATGCTCTCGCAGCGGTTCAGCCTGGGGACCTCGGATGTCTGCTATCTGTCGATGCCGCTGTTTCACTCCAACGCGGTGATGGCGGGCTGGTCGGTGGCGGTGGCCGCCGGCGCGTCGATCGCGTTGCGCCGCAAGTTCTCCGCTTCGGGGTTCATTCCCGACGTGCGCCGTTTCGGCGCCACCTACGCCAACTACGTGGGCAAACCGCTGTCGTACGTGCTGGCCACTCCGGCACAGCCCGACGACGCCGACAACCCGCTGCGGCTGCTGTACGGCAACGAGGGTGCACCCCGGGACCTGGAGCGCTTCGCGGCTCGGTTCGGGTGCACGGTGATCGACGCCTTCGGTTCGACCGAGGGCGGGGTGGCGATCGGGCGTACCCCGGACACCCCGGCCGGCGCGCTGGGGCCGCTGATCGACGGGAACACCATCATCGACGTCGAGACCGGCGTGCAGTGCCCGCCCGGGGTGGTCGGCGAGTTGGTGAATGCCAGTGGGCGTGGCCAATTCCGCGGCTACTACCGCGATCCCGAGGCCGAGGCGCAGCGGATGGCCGGCGGGATCTACCACTCCGGCGATCTGGCCTATCGGGACGAGGCCGGCTACGCCTACTTCGCCGGCCGGCTCGGCGACTGGATGCGGGTGGACGGCGAGAACTTGGGCACCGCACCGATCGAGCGGATCCTGCTGCGCCACAATGCCGTCGCGCAGGTCGCGGTGTATCCCATCCCGGACCCCGCGGTGGGTGATCAGGTGATGGCCGCGCTGGTCCTGGCCCGAGGGGCCTCGTTCGACGCCGGCGACTTCCGCGCATTCCTGGCCGAGCAGCCCGACCTGGGCCCCAAGCAGTGGCCGTCGTATGTGCGGGTGGCCGAGGAATTGCCGCGCACCGAGACGTTCAAGGTGCTCAAGCGGGTGTTGACCGCCGAGGGCACCGAGTGCGCCGATCCGGTGTTCCCGATCCCCCGGTAGCGGCAGCCCGACACCCCTGCCAGCCGGGTCAGGAGATGACGTCCCAGCCTTGGTTCGGATCGCCGTTGCAGTAGCGGGCGGAGACCCACGTTCCCGGCCCTGGCCCGCCGAGGACTGTGAGGCAGTACCAACCCGTGTCGTTTTTCACCTGGCCGTTCGGGTCGACGTTCCAGTTCTGGGGCGCCATTGCGACACATGGACCGAGGTGCGCGAACATACCTTCGCCCGACGGATTCACATTGACCGCCGGATTGATCAGGCATCCGCCGGGAAAGGCGACGTTCTGCAGCTGCCGGCCGTTGCGATACCAGCGCTGGGAGTCAGAGTCCTCGCAGGGGTTGATCACCACCGCGGTGAAATAGTCCGCTCCGGGAGCGTCGAGACAGAAATCGCCCAGCCGACTGTTCAGTCGGACGGTGTCGTCGGCGGCCGCCACTCCAGCGATCCCCACCGCGACGCACAGCACCGCGGCGACCACGGCAAAAACCCGACCGACTCCGCCCACCCGCTGCAGCCGATGCATCGTTCGCTCCCTCTGTTTGGCGCCGGCCATCGTGCGCCGCAACCCATCGCGATCAGAACAGTTCGTAGGACTCACGACTGATCGCGAATCCGTGGTCATCACGGTTTTCGCAGCGGATACCGGACTTCTCGCTGACACAGGTGTAGGCGGTCGTCGCGTCACGATCGCCGTATTGCAGGACTCGGGCGTCACCTCCGAAGGTGGTGTCGCCGCCGCAGACGAACTTGGGTTTGCCGTGGACCTCGAGCACGACGCCCTGTCCGTATCCGGTCTGGCTGGCACAGTCCGACGGTCGCGGCGGCGGCGACCAATCACGGTCCTGAATGTCGCAGCGAACCGAGTCCGAATCCGCCAGGCATGCGATGTTTCCGCTGGGGGACTCGAAGAAGTGCATGTCCGGCTGGGCGGTGGCCGCAGGGGCACCGCCGATAATCACGAAGGTCAGAGCCGCGGTTGCTACCGCGATTGCGCCGACGGAAGGTCGCATGCCGCGACGATAGCCGCGTGCGGGAAAAAGTACGCGATTTCGTCCGATGATTCACCTCAGCGGCCGCCCGCCGCGCCGCCCCCGTTCCGGCCACGCGGCGCGCAATACTGAATCAATGCCTGCTGCCCGCCGCTTGCTCGTCGCAGTCCTGGCCGCCGTCATGGCCCTCCCCCTGGCCCTGGCCTCCCCCGCCGCCGCCGAGCCCTTACAGGCCAGCTTCGCGCAGCTGGCCAACACCATTCCGGGCAACGTGGGCATCGCCTACGCCCCAGTCGGCCAGAACCAGGTGGGCACGCTCGGTTCCCTGCAGAACGGCGTCGCCTGGTCGACCATCAAGGTCCCGCTGGCGATCGCGGCGCTGCACGCCAACCGCCCGAACGCCCAGGACCTGGCCGCCAAGGCCGTCACGGCGTCCGACAACGACGCCGCCGAGCAGCTGTGGTCCGCGCTGGGTCCGGCGCCCCAGGCCGCCCAGCAGGTGCAGGCCGTCCTGCGGGCCGGCGGCGACGCGGGCACCGCGGTCGAATCCCGACGGCTGCGTCCAGAGTTCAGCGCCTTCGGCCAGACCCAGTGGCCACTGGCCCGCCAAGCGGTGTTCGCCGCCCACCTGCCGTGCATGGCCGTCGCTGCGCCCGTCTACAGCTTGATGCGTAACACCGTGCCCGACCAGCGCTGGGGGCTGGCCAGCATCGGCGCGCCGACCAAGGGCGGCTGGGGTCCCGGCCAGGGCGGCGGGTATCTGGTGCGCCAGTTCGGCGTCGTCGGCACGCCGGCCGGGTCGCTTGCGGTGGCGCTGGCCGCCGAGCCCAAAGACGGCAGCTTCGGATCCGGGATCGCGGCGCTCAACCAGATGACCCAGTGGCTCAGCGCCCATGCCGCCGAGCTACCGGGTGGCCGCTGCGCGGGGTAGGTTGGCCGCTAACCACGTGTTACCCGCCAGTAGGAGTTCACCATGCCCGCCCCATCCGCCGCAGACTTCGACCGGCTGCGCCAACTGTCCGCCATCGATGACATCGACGCGCGGCAGTCGAAGACCATCGACGAGGTCTTCACCGGCAAGCCGCTGACCACCATCCCGGTCGGCAACGCCGAGGACGTGACGGCGGCATTCGCCAAGGCCCGCGCGGCCCAGCGCATCTGGGCGGCGCGCGGTGTCAAGGAGCGCAGCGCGATCATCGAGCGCTACCGCGATCTGGTGATCGCCAACCGGGACTTCCTGATGGACGTCTGCCAGGCCGAGACCGGCAAGGCACGTTCGGCTGCCCAGGAGGAGATCCTGGACATCATGCTCAACGCGCGCTACTACGCGCGCCAGGCCACCAAGTTGCTGGCCTCCAAGCGGGTACCGGGGCTACTGCCCGCCGTCGTCAAGACCGTGGTCAACCACCACCCCAAGGGCGTGGTGGGCGTGATCGCGCCGTGGAACTACCCGATGACGCTGTCGATCTCCGACGCCATCCCCGCACTGCTGGCGGGCAACGCGGTGGTGGTCAAGCCGGACAGCCAGACCCCGTACTGCACGCTGGCCAACGCCGAACTGCTGTATCAGGCCGGCCTGCCGCGCGACCTGTTCGCGGTGGTGCCCGGCCCGGGGTCGGTGGTCGGGACCTCGATCGTGCAGCAGTGCGACTACCTGATGTTCACCGGCTCCAGCGCCACCGGTCGCACCCTGGCCGAGCAGTGCGGTTCCCGGCTGATCGGCTTCTCCGCCGAACTGGGCGGCAAGAACCCGATGATCGTCACCAAGGGCGCCAACCTGTCGGAGGTCGCCAAGGCCGCCACCCGCGCCTGCTTCTCCAACGCCGGGCAGTTGTGCATCTCGATCGAACGGATCTACGTCGAGCGCGACGTCGCGGACGAGTTCGCCGCGAAGTTCGCCGAGCAGGTGCGCGCCATGCAGCTCTCGGCCACCTACGACTTCACCGCCGACATGGGCAGCTTGATCTCCGAAGACCAGATCAAGACCATCTCCAACCACGTCGACGACGCGAAGGCCAAGGGCGCCAAGGTCATCGCCGGCGGAAATGCCCGCCCCGACATCGGGCCGCTGTTCTACGAGCCGACCGTGCTGACCGATGTCACCGACGAGATGGAGTGCGGGCGCAACGAGACGTTCGGCCCGGTCGTCTCCATCTACCCCGTCGACAGCGTCGAAGAGGCCATCGCCAAGGCCAACGACACCGAATACGGGCTGAACGCCAGCGTGTGGGCCGCCAGCAAGTCCCAGGGTGAGGCCATCGCCGCACGGATCAAGTCCGGCACGGTCAATGTCGACGAGGGTTACGCCCTGGCCTTCGGGAGCGTCGCCGCGCCGATGGGCGGCATGAAGGCCTCCGGGGTTGGCCGCCGCCACGGTGCCGACGGGATCCTCAAGTACACCGAATCGCAGACGGTCTCCACCGCCCGGATCCTGAATCTGGACCCGCCGCTGGGGATTTCCGGCCCGCTGTGGCAAAAGATGCTGACCCCGATGATCCGCGTGGTGCAGGCACTGCCCGGGCGTTAGCGATCAGCGTCGGCCGGTGCGGTTCTTCCCCCGGTCGATGTCGCGCTCCAACTCGGCCAGCGCCGGCTCGATCCCGTCGGCCATCTTGTGGATGTCCTCGGCGATTTCCGGGGTGGTCACGAATCCGAAGTCGAGGTGGTCGCGGTAGGAGAAGCAGGTGATGTTCAGCGCCACGTCCATGACCGGCGGGCCGAGCGGCACCAGTGACTCCAGTTCCGCTCCGGCCATGTAGATCGGAATCGGCGGACCCGGCACGTTGGAGACGACGAGGTTGATCGGGGCCAGCCGGTTCGACAGCCCGGTCGCGGTGTAGGCACGGGCGGCCAGCTGCAGCAGCCCCGGCGGGGTGGTGTCGGTCAGGCCCATGATCTGGTGCGCCGACAACGCCTTCGCCATCTGCTTGGCACTCTGAGTGCTGGCGTGAATCGATTTGAGCCGCTGGGCTGCTCCCTCGATGTCGGTCGCCATCGACACCGTCATCGAGCTGACCTTGTTGCCGACCTCGCCCTGGCTCTCTTCGGTGCGGGTCGACACCGGGATCTGGGCGACGAGTGGCTTGTCCGGCAGCTCGCCGCGCTCGCCGAGATACTGCCGAACTGCGCCGGCGACCATGGCGAGCACTACATCGTTGAGCTTGACCCCGTAGGCGTCCTTGACGGCCTTGATCCGGGCCAACTCGACCCGGGCGGCGCTGATCCGCCGGTGCGGCGACACGCTGGCGTTGAAACGAGTTACCGGGGCGTCGAAGTAGCGCGGTGGTTTGCGGGGAAGTCCCAATCCGACAGTGGCGATCTGCTGGCGGACGGTCTGCTGCAGCAGCCGGCCGATGCGGTACGGCGTCTTGACCGCGACGTTGACCAATTCCTCGACGACCCGGCGCTCGTAGCTGGGGATGACGGATCCGTTCGACGACCCGATCGTCTCCGGTAGCGGCGGCCGCGGCTCCGGCGTGATGTCCAGCATGATCTCGAACAGTCCTGCACCAGAGACACCGTCGACGATCGCGTGATGCATCTTGGTCAGCGTCGCGACCCGGCCGCCGCTTACGCCTTCGATGACCCACATCTCCCACAACGGTCGGGAACGGTCCAGCTTGTAGGACATCAGGCGGCCCACCAGCTCTTCGACCTCGCGCCGCCCGCCCGGCGCGGGAACGCCGATACGCCGCAGGTGGAAGTCGATGTCGAGATGCTCGTCTTCGACGAACCACGGCCGGTCCAGGCCCATCGGCGAAGGGCTGACCCGCCAGCGCAGCTGCGGCAGTTGCGGTAATCGCTCGATCAGCAGCTGGCGAACCCGCTCAAAGCTGTAGTTCGGCGCATTGGTGGTGTCGCAGATCGCCAACCCACCGATGTGCATGTGCCAGCCCGCCGTTTCGGCAGACCAGAACGCCGCGTCGACGCCCGAAAGTCGCTGCATCGACAGAGACTAGCCCGCAAAGCGTTCCGTCGAGGGCAGCTCTGCACCAAAAATTCGGTGAGTTAGCTCTCTGCCGCCACGTGCTTGGCGTGCACCTCGTCGGCGGGACGGGCTTCGGTCTGCTCTTTGGCCCAGCGGTAGTCGGGCTTGCCGGCCGGGGAGCGCTTGACCTCGTCGACGAACCACAGGCTGCGGGGCACCTTGTAGCCGGCGATCTCGGTACGGGCGCAGGCGTTGATCTCCTCCAGCGAAGGCCGTGCGTCGCCGCGCGCCTGAACCACCGCGGCCACATGCTGGCCGTAGCGGGCATCGGGCACCCCGACCACCAGGGCGTCGAAGACGTCGGGGTGGGTCTTGAGGGCCGCCTCGACCTCTTCGGGGTAGATCTTCTCGCCACCGGAGTTGATCGACACCGACCCGCGGCCCAGCATGGTCACGCTGCCGTCGGCCTCGACCTGCGCGAAGTCGCCGGGGATCGCGTAGCGCACCCCGTTGATGGTGCGGAACGTCTCGGCGGTCTTCTTCTCGTCCTTGTAGTAGCCGACCGGGATGTGACCGCGCTTGGCGATGATGCCCCGCACGCCCGACCCGGGCTGGACCTCGTTGCCGTCGTCGTCGAGCACCACGGTGGTCTTGTCGATCGTGACCCGCGGGCCGCCGGTGTGCGCTTCGCCCTTGGCGACGATGCTGGTGCCGCCGAAACCGGTCTCGCTGGACCCGATGGAGTCGGTGATGATCCGGTTGGGCAGCAGCTCCAGCAGCCGTTCCTTGATGCTCGGGCTGAACAGCGCCGCGGTGGATGCCAGCAGGAACAGCGACGACAGGTCGTACTCGTTACCGGCGTCCTGATGGGCCAGCAGCGCATCCAGCAGCGGGCGCGCCATCGCGTCCCCGGTGAAGAACAGCAGATTGACCTTGTGGTCGTGGATGGTGCGCCACACCGCGTCGGCATCGAATTCCGGTGCCAGGACCACGGTTTGGCCGCTGAACAGCGACATCCAGGTGGCCGACTGGGTGGCGCCGTGGATCATCGGCGGGATCGGGTGCCGGACCATCGGCGGGTTGGCGACGGCCAGCTTGGCCAGGTCGTACTCGTCGGCGATCGGTTCGCCGGTGGCGAAGTCGGTTCCGCCGAACAGCACCCGGTAGATGTCCTCGTGGCGCCACATCACGCCCTTAGGGAAGCCGGTGGTGCCGCCGGTGTAGAGCAGGTAGATGTCGTCGGCGCTGCGCGGTCCGAAGTCCCGCTCCGGCGAACTCTGCGCCAGTGCGGCCTCGAACTCCACGCCGCCGTAGCGCTGGTAGTCCAGATCGCTGCCGTCCTCGACCACCAGGATGGTCTTGACGTGCGGGGTGTCGGGCAGCACGTTGGCCACCCGGTCGGCGTACTGGCGCTCGTGCACCACCGCGACCATGTCCGAGTTGTCGAACAGGTAGCGCAGCTCCCCCTCGACATAGCGGAAGTTGACGTTGACCAAGATGGCGCCGGCCTTGATGATGCCGAGCATCGCGACGACGATCTCGTTGCGATTGCGGCAGTACAGGCCGACCTTGTCGTCCTTCTTGACGCCCTGACTGATCAGGTAATGGGCCAGCCGGTTGGCCTTCTCCTCGAGCTGCCCGTAGGTCAGCTCGTCAGGCCCACAGATCAGGGCAACCCGATCCGGTACGGCGTCGATGGCGTGTTCGGCTAAGTCGGCGATGTTGAGAGCCACAACACACAAACTAGAACGTGTTACATTTCGATTTCAAGTCGAGGTCCCAACCCGGAAAGGCGGACGCCGGTGAGCGAGTCGTCAGAACAGCCCCACGCCCTCGTTGAGCAGCGCGGACACACGCTGATCGTCACGCTGAACCGTCCCGAGGCCCGCAACGCTCTTTCCGGCGAAATGCTGGCGATCATGGTCGAGGCCTGGGACCGCGTCGACAACGACGACGAGATCCGCTCGTGCATCCTGACCGGCGCCGGTGGTTATTTCTGCGCGGGAATGGACCTCAAGGCAGCCAACAAGAAGGCGCCGGGCGACTCGTTCAAAGACGGCAGCTACGACCCGTCGCGTATCGACGGCCTGCTCAAGGGCCGCCGGCTGACCAAGCCGTTGATCGCCGCGGTGGAAGGCCCGGCCATCGCCGGGGGCACCGAGATCCTGCAGGGCACCGACATCCGCATCGCCGGCGAAAGCGCCAAGTTCGGCATCTCCGAGGCCAAGTGGAGCCTGTACCCGATGGGCGGCTCCGCGGTGCGGCTGGTGCGCCAGATTCCCTACACCATGGCCTGTGACCTGCTGTTCACCGGTCGGCACATCACCGCCGCCGAGGCGCTGGAGATGGGCCTGATCGGCCACGTGGTGCCGGACGGTTCCGCGCTGGACAAGGCGCTGGAGATCGCCGAGCAGATCAACAACAACGGTCCGCTGGCGGTGCAGGCGATGCTGCGCACCATCCACGAGACCGAGGGCCTGCACGAGAACGACGCATTCCAGATCGACACCAAGATCGGCATCAAGGTGTTCTTGAGCGAGGACGCCAAGGAAGGGCCGCGGGCGTTCGCCGAGAAGCGCAAGCCGGAGTTCAAGAACCGCTGATGCGGGTCGCAGTCACCGGCGGCACCGGCTACCTCGGCGCCCACACGGTCAAGACACTGCTGGAAGCCGGGCATTCGGTTCGGCTGCTGGTCGCCCCGGGCTGCGGTGACGAGCCGGTCATTCCCCGGTTGCGCGAATTCGGCGCACTCGAAGTGCTCGACGGCGACATCCGCGACACCGCGGTGGTGGCTGCGCTGTTGGACGGCTGCGACTCGGTGCTGCATGCCGCCGGGGTGGTCGGCACCAACGACCGCCAGGAAAAGTTGATGTGGGACATCAACGCCTACGCCACCGAAGCGATCCTGACCCGCGCCGTGGCCGCAGGTCTGGACCCGGTGGTGTCGGTCAGTTCCTACAGCGCGCTGTTCCCGCCGCCGAACGGGATCATCGGCCCGGATTCGCCGACCGTGCCGGGGCGCAGCGCGTATGCGCGCACCAAGGCCTACGGCGAGCGGGTGGCCCGCCGGCTGCAGGACGAGGGCGCACCGGTCGTGGTCACGTATCCCTCCAGCGTGGTCGGCCCGGCGTTTCACACCGCGCCCGGCGTCACCGAACGGGGCTGGGCGCCGATCGTCAAGTATCGGGTGGCGCCGGTGGTGCGCGGCGGCATGGCGATGGTCGACGTCCGCGACATCGGCCGGGTGCACGAGGCGCTGATGCGGCCCGGTCGCGGTCCGCATCGCTATCTGTGCGGCGGAATCATGGTCAGCTTCGACGACATGATCGCCGCGGTGGAACAGGGTCTGGGCAAGCCGGTACGCCGAATCCGGGTGGCCCCCAGCGTTTTCAAGGGCATCGGCCGGGTCAGCGACCTGGCCAGCAAGCTGCTGCCGCTGCCCGAGTCACTGAGCTACGAGGCGGCCTGGCTGCTGACCTCGGCCACCCCGACCGATGACTCGGCCACGCTGGCCGATCTGGGTCTGGCGTGGCGGTCGCCGATCGAGGCGATCATCGAGTCGCTGCGGGCCAGCCTCGCCTCCCCGCCCTTTTCGCCGAACGTGTAACCACTGCGAGAATCCGGCCGGATTTTCGCAACCAGTGCACGTTCGGCGTTCGTGTCGGTGGTCGTTGGCAGACTCCCGCCATGGTGACACCGTTCTTGGGCAGCGAAGCCGTGCGGACCGGGCGGCTGACGCCGTACGCCTTGCGGAGCCGATTCACCGCGATCCATCCGGACGTCTACGTCCCGACCGGGCCGGAGCTCACCGCCGTGTCGCGGGCACGCGCCGCATGGCTGTGGTCCCGGCGGCGCGGGGTGATCGCCGGCCAATCCGCTGCCGCGCTGCACGGTGCCAGGTGGGTCGAGGACCGCGCTCCGGCCGAGTTGCTCTTCGACTGCCGGCGCCCGCCCGGGGGCGTCAGGACCTGGTCCGACCGATTCCAAGCCGATGAAGTCCAGCTGATCGCCGGTATGCCGGTCACCACCCCCGCACGCACCGCGTTGGACCTGGCCTGCCGCTACCCAGTCGGGAAATCAGTCGCGGCCATCGACGCACTGGCCCGCGCGACCCGCCTCACGATGGCCGAGGTCGAGGTACTGGCCGAGCGCTACCGGGGCCGCCGAGGGATCCGCCGTGCACGGATGGCGCTATCACTCGTTGACGCCGGCGCCGAGTCGCCGCGAGAAACGTGGTTGCGGCTGTTGCTGATCCGCGCCGGATTTCCCCAGCCGCAAACCCAGATTCCGGTCTACGACGAGTACGGCCAGCTTGCTGCGGTAGCGGACATGGGTTGGGAGGACATCAAAGTCGGTGTCGACTACGAAGGCGAGCACCACCGGATCACGCGTGCGGCATTCAACAAGGGCATCAGGCGCCACGAAACCATGACCCAACTCGGCTGGATCGATATCCGGATCACTGTCGAAGACACCGAAGCCGGGATCATCGGCCGAGTCAGCGATGCCTGGGCGCGCCGAACGTGTACTGAGCCCGAGATTTCCGCGAAATATCCGGCCTGATTACACGCTCGGCGAAGATGACTACGCCAGCACCGGTTTGCTCGGGGTGAACACCACCGGCATCGATTCCAGGCCGCTGACGAAGTTCGCCGGGCGCAGCGGCAACGCGTCGCCGGACGCCAGCCGCAGATCCGGCAGGCGCTGCAGGATCCGCTGTGTCATCAGCCGCAATTCCAGCCGGGCCAGCTGGTTGCCCAGGCAGAAGTGCGTGCCGAAACCGAATGCCACATGGCTGTTGGGGTCGCGGGTGACATCGAAGCGTTCCGGCTCGTCGAACACCGACTCGTCGAAGTTGGCCGACTCGAACAGCAGCAGCATCTTCTCGCCCTCGCGCAGCTGCGTGCCGTGGAACTCGGTGTCGCGGGTCAGGGTGCGGCACATGTTCTTCACCGGCGAGGTCCACCGCAGCATCTCCTCGATCGCCACCGGCAACCGATCGGGTTCGCGCTGCAGCAACTCCCACTGATCGAGGTGGCGCAGTAGCTGCGCCGTGCCACCGGATAGCGTGTGACGGGTGGTCTCGTCGCCGCCGATCAGGATCAGCAGGGTCTCGAAGATGATCTCGTCGTCGGTCATCACGGCGCCGTCCACCTCGGCGTTGACCAGCACGGAGAACAGGTCGTCGGTGGGCTCGGCCCGACGTTTCGTGATGGTGTTCCTGGTGAATTCGGTCCAGCCGGCGAACGCCGCCATGACCGCCTGAGCCGTCGCCGATTCCGGATCCAGGTGTGAGCTCAGCCCGGCCACCAGGTCGTCTGACCACCGCAGCAGCATCGATCGTTCTTCGGGCAGCACCCCGAGCATGTCACCGATCACCGCCATCGGAAGCGGGGCGGCGATGTCGCGGACGAAGTCGCATTCACCGCGCTCGCACACCGCGTCGATGAGGGTGTCGCACAACGTCTCGATGGACGGCAGCTGGGCATGCACGCGTTTGCGGGTGAATCCGGCGTTGACCAGCTTGCGGCGCAACAGGTGCGCGGGGTCGTCCATGTCGATCATGTATGGGAAGCCCGGTTGGTCGGGACGGATGCCGCCGGCGTTGGAGAACACTTCGGGCGTGCGTTCGGCGTCGATCACCGCTTGGTAGGTGGCCGCCGCGGCCAGCCCGTTGCGGTCCCGGAACACCGGCTCGTTGATCCGCATCCAACCGTAGGCGCCACGAGCACCCCCGTCGGCGTAAAACGTGCCGTCGGTCAGATCGACGTCCGGCTTGGTGGCCGGCTTCGCATCGGCCATTACCTCGGTCATTGACGTCCTCCCCGGATTACAGTGGGAGCCATGGCTCTTTCACAGCACACCATCGCTGGCACTGTGCTTACCATGCCGGTCCGCATCCGTCACGCGGATGTACATTCCGCAATGTTTTCGGTCCCTGCGGACGCCGCGCAGGCGATGATCGACTACAGCGGCCTGCAGGTCTTCCAGCAGCAGCCGGGACGCGCCGTGGTCAATCTGATGCTGGCCCGCTACATAGACGGCGACCTGGGCAAGTACCTGGAGTTCGGGACCGCGGTGATGGTCAACCCGCCGGGGACCGAGGCCAGCGGCTGGCGGGCATTGGGCTCGGCCGGCGCGTTCATCCACCACCTGCCGGTCGACCAGGAGTTCACCCTCGAGGCCGGGCGCACCATCTGGGGATTCCCGAAGATCATGGCGGACTTCGCCGTTCGCGACGGACGGCAGTTGGGTTTCGATGTCGCCGCTGACGGCCAGCACATCGCTACCATGGAATTCGGTCGCGGGCTGCCGGTTCCGGGGCTGTTCACGTCCAAGCCCCGGGTGCTGCAAGCATTCAGCCACCTCGACGGCGTTACCCGCCAAGTGCCTTGGGAGATGCGAATTTCGAAAGTGCGCGGGTCGCTCGGCGGTACCACGCTGCGGCTGGGCACCCACCCTTACGCCCGCGAGCTGGCCGCGCTGGGTCTGCCCAAGCGGCCGATGATGTCGTCGACCGTGGGCCGGGTCGAGATGACCTTCGGCGACGCGCAGGTGATCGGCAGCTAACCGTCCAAGCACGGCCGGGGCTGATCCACGAACTTCGGCCATTCTCCTCGGTGAATTGACGCCCGCACGACCGGCTGTCAACGTTGATTCCCAGCTGACGCAGTAAAGGAGTCACGATGTTCGTCGATCCGGCGATGCTGAAGGACGGGGCAACCCATTCTCACAGCGCTGCGGACCACGCCCAGGCGGGCGCGGCGTCGTTGGACCAGACTGCGGTGGCGGCGGGAATCTTCGGCAGTTTCGGCGCCGCCGACGCCTTCCACCAGGCGATCTCGACCCGCCATAGCGACCACGTCACAACCCTCAACGATCAACGCCGCGTCTTGGCCGATGTCGCCGACAAGGCACATCACGCCCGGCGGGCATTTATCGGTATGGATCAGCACAACGCGGCCGAACTTCGTGCAGTGTGGTGCAACTCCGCTACATAAGCCTGCCGCTGCTCATCGATGCCGCGGGCGGCGACCCGTGGCAGGTCAACAACACCCTGCGAAGCGGTAACCCGGCCGCTGTCGACGAACTCGCGCAGGCCTTCCACAACGCCGGCGCGTGTACCGCCGAGTCCAGCGCGGCGTTCGCCCAAGCCCGCCAACGCTTCCAGGCGGCCTGGAACCGGGAGAACGGCGAGCACCCGATCAACGACTCGGCGGAAGTGCAACGCGCCACCGACACCTTGCACCTGCAGCAAACCCAGCTCACGGCTATCGGCACCGACCTGGAAATGATCGCCGCCGCGCTGGCCGAGGCCCAGAAGTCCGCGGCCGGGAAGATCCATGCGCTGGAGATCCAGCTGCAAGACATCGACAACCGCATCGGCATGTACCAGCAGGCGCACCTCGATACCGCCGAGTTGGAACAGGTCGCGATCGACGACACCGCCGGCATCTTGCATCAGATCGAGAAGCTCCGCGACGACTACGCCGGAATACTTCAGGTTTCGACAACCAAGCTGCTCTCCCACGGCTACGCCAGCGCACCGCTGGGTGGCCCCCTCAGTCCCGCCCCGAGCACGCCGGGCGACCAGTTCGCGTTCGAGGAGCTGTTGCGCGCCAACGACCAGGCGGTGCTCGATGCAATGGCCCGGGTCCGGGCCGCCCAAAAAGCCCTCGACGACGCCACGGCCAAGGCGTACCAGCAGGGTGCGGGCAGCGACGCGGCCCAGGAGGCGATGACGCAGCTGCCGGCATTGAAGAAGAACCTCGCCGATGCCCTCGATGACCTGGGCAAGATCCCCGACTACTCGACCATCGATCCCGCCTCGGTGCACCTGGGTCCCGGCGGCGCCGTGTCATTCGCCTACACCCTCGAGGGCCAAAAGATGGTGGTGACCGGCACCCTCAAAAACGGCACCGGCGAGGTCTACGACCAAGGCGCCGACGCCGGCAGTGGCGCCTACTTCAGCTATCAGGACGGCAAGCTGGCCGGCTCCCGGTTCCTCGACCCGGGCCGCGTCACCCCCGACGACGCGCTGCTGCAGAACGTCATCTTCACCGCGGTGGGCGCCGGGCCCGCGGTCACCGCCGGCAAGGCCGGCGTAGAAGCCGGCTGGCAAGGCATGCGGTCCCTGTTCGCCCGCGAAGCCCTCGAAACCAGCGGCGGTACCGCTGTCGGACTGAGCGCCGACAACGTGCTGCCGCGCGCGATCACCCAGGCCGAAATCCGCGCGCAGGCCGCCGCCGACGATCTCGCCATCCACCACTCGGGTGCGCACGCTCCGGTTACCACCGGTGGCGACCACATTCCGCCGCCGCTGACGACTGCCGATCAAGGCCCAGCGGTGCTTACGCACGAACACGTCCCACACAGCGGGCCACACGTGCCGGCCCCAGCAACCGAGGTACATCCATTACCAACTGATTCACCCTTGTTCGAGGGCTACCACCCCATCGAACCGGGACCACAATTCACCGACTCCGCCGGCCGCTTGATCTACCCTGACGACAGCCTGGCCAGCAAGCCGTACGCAATACCGGGCACCGTCATCCCCGACGCCGACTTGACCGCGGGAACCGAGCTCGGGCGATTCGGATCTGAATACGGCGGTTACATGGCTCCGGAAGGTACGCCCTTTGCCGAGTTGTCACTCCCGCCGGAAAGCGCGACGATGCCCTACCTGCGATATGTCGTCAACGATCCCACCGCCCTGCCACCCGGTTGGCATATCGAGCAGTCGCAAACCGCACCATGGTTCCACCAACCCGGCGGTGGGACACAATTTCGAATAATCGATGAGTTCGGAGATACCGGCAGCGTCGAAGAGCTGATCCGGTCGGGATTCCTCAGGAGGCAAAAGTAGTCATGGATTTCTCGCGTCTGATCCAACACTGGCAACGCTGGGCTCCGATGTTCAGCGGCGGAGACGTATCGATTTCGACTACTTGCGACGACTGTCATATCGCATTCAAGTCCAACGGCTATTCGGTCCATCTCCGCAACGAGAGTCCCTGGTGGGTAACGGACATAGTCGACGATCGCGGTAAGCGAACGGACGGCGACGCTCGATTCTCGAGCCTCGATCTGGCGGAGAAGTACCTGATCTGGGATTGGGGAACAGCAGCGCGCCCAAGCCTTGCCTCCGGGCCTTTGGGAACAGACCTCTATCGCCTGGGTTACGCTCCCGGGATCAAAGTCACCCGCGTCGATCGCGGCTATGAAATCCGTTCGAACGGCGACCGCGCCATATTATCCGTAGTGAATGCAACGATTTTCAGTCATCTAATGACTAGGTCCGTAGATGAGGTCGAGCAGCTCGTAAGTGAGGGCATCGCCTGACCTAGCTGTACTGCCCAGGCAGGTTGGTCAACCTGGTGATGGGCGGAATCTTGCCGATCGCGGAGTGTTGCCGAT